>MGSS01000151.1:17613-18002 GCA_001798595.1 Deltaproteobacteria bacterium RIFCSPLOWO2_12_FULL_60_19
ACCTTTCTGTTCGCCGCCATTCCATAGCGCCACGGATCGCCGCCGAACGACGCCTGTTCCTCTTCCCAAAGATCCCTGATCCAGACGAAATTGGAAAAAGTCGGGTCCTCGTCGTCCTCCAGCGCGAGCTTTCTCGCTTCGTCCCAGAGCTCGTAGAGTTTGCGCGGCAGATCGGGATTGGCCCGCACGACCGGCTTGCGGAACACGATGGCATGGTTGATAGGAAAAATCCCGGCCTTCTTAAAATAATTTTTCTCCAGCTCTTTCGTCTGTGAGAAGAGCCGCCGGACGCCATCGCCGACCATGACATCGGGCGTCACCAGCGCGTCGACCTCCCCGTTCAACAAGCGCGAGCGAAGATCGCCTTTGCCGGTGAAATTCTCGATCAC
>MGSS01000152.1:0-13388 GCA_001798595.1 Deltaproteobacteria bacterium RIFCSPLOWO2_12_FULL_60_19
TGATCTACTGGTACCGGCAAACCAAAGGCGAGCATCCGAACTGGGAAGAGTATCGCGCGAAGATGAAAGAAGAGGAGCAGCTCATCATCCGCATCGACATCGAAAAGGTCGGCCCGCAGAACAAAGTGTGAATCAGCACCACGATGATTTACACCCACGTATTGAATCGCGGAGGACGGGGGATGAATAGCCCCGCTGATCGCTTGTGAGGATTTGATCATAGGAAAGGCGGGCCAAGATAGGCTGCCGACCCTGGGGGAGATAGGCCGCCGCTCGCGGCGGCGTTTGGCGCCCGGCTGATCGTTGACAAGTCTTTGTACTTGGCCGATATTACGGCTGATTTTGATTTTAATAGTTGAGTCGTCCCAGGAGATAGGCTGACCGGCCTATCTCGTCAGCTAAAGCGGCTCACTTAATAGTTAGGCATCTAGAGATGATCTCGTCCCCTCCGCTTCAAACCTTACTCTTCGTGGTCCTTCTTTGGCAGATGGCGTGTGCTCGTCTAGAGCCCAGACCTCCTGAATCTGGACTGCTACCAGCTTTCGGTTCCGTGTGGGCTGGCACAGTGCTTTTAGATCGTGATCGTTCCGACCGCACTCCCTCCATATCGCTGCAAAACCCCGGGAACCTGCCGGGGCACTGGTTGTCATCCGGTGTAGTTGAGTCTGTTGAAGTTAGTCATGCCTCTCCCGAAGATTTCGTCGACCCAAGGTATTGCGAATATTTTCCGCATGACTGTTTTGCTATTAAAATTGCCGCAAAGAGATACTATCGATTCATAGCCGCGTACGAGTCGTTTTTACTCTACGGAATGGATGTCACTGGCGATGGGATAGATGAGCTGCTCCTGGAGTATGGGGAAGGGCGTGGAACATCGGTTCACACAAAGCACCTTACAGTTCTTCAGTTAACCAATGAGGGCGCTGAGAGGCTGCTCTCTGTCCAACTGACGGGATACGTTACCGGCGAATTTCGTGGAGACCCCCCATCGTGGGTCAGGCGCTACGGTCTTGTTAGGTCGCCTCGATCTGCGTCCACAGATGTGATCGTATGGCTGCTGCCGCCTCCGTACGTGCCGAGATTCGTCGGTAACGCCGAAGTGTTGGCAATATTACAGCACCCGAGACTTGTTTTTCGGTATCGCCCTGATTTTTCAACCTACGAGCTAGCTGAGGCGAATCTTGTTCCGCTTCGGTGATGGAGCCTTGTGGCCTTTCGACTTCAAATGCCTAACCCATCGCTTCAACGGGTCGGCTACGCCGACCGCTGAGCTTCATCGTTAGGGCCGAATCCCGGCCTTTGTGATTCCACTCCAACGGATTCCGCTACCGAGTCTTGAATTTGACCAGGGTTCCCTCTCCGCTTCGATTTCCGGTCGTGTCGAGCCTTTTACCAGAGACTGCGCTCCGACTCCGCTTGTAAATACAGGCGTACCAGCCTATTTTTGTTCTAAATCACGCCGCAAGGAGGAAGGTCCATTATCGGGGTCTGACTTCTATATCTTGACTTTCTTGGTTCAGCGGATCAGGTCAAGCCCCACACGGTGTTCGATATCTCTGGGAACAAGTACCGGTTGATCGCTGTCGTGGATTACGCCCTTCAACCCGTGTCAATCGAGTGCGTGCTTACGCACGCCGAGTACGATGAGGGACGTTGGAGAAAGTGAAATGACCATTGCAACACTGGAAAAGAAGCTCAAGCCGCTGGAGTCGCCGGTAGACAACGATCTGCTGCGGTGGCTCTATCTCCATTTGCCGCCGCAACCTATCAAGAGTAGAAAGATGCATCACGGTTACAGCGAGGCGATCCGCATCCTGATGCGGGAATCCTCAAGCTTAGACGCCGACCACCGCACGGCTGTCGACCGGTACCTGAGCGCTGTCATTCCCTTCGTCGAGCAGTATGAGAAAAGGGAGTTCCCCATCGGCCCGGCAACCGCTGAGGAAGTGCTTGCGTTCCTCATCGAGCAGCACGATCTAAGCCAGTACGATCTCGCCAAGGAGCTTGGGGGCCAGCCCGTCGTTTCGCAAATCCTCAGAGGGAAGCGAAGGCTTACACGAGAGCACATCGAGCGGTTGAGCAAGCGATTCGGGGTGACGCCGGCAACTTTCTACCCCGGAGGAACCGCGCGCCGCCTATCAGCGGGATAGATCCGACCGGCCCCATGCGCGCAAGCGCGCTTCGGGTCCGACGGCTCATCCCGCGCCGCGTTAGGGGCGCATCCCGGGCTTTGTGATTCGACTCCAACGGATTCCGCTACCGAGTCTTGAATTTCGCTCTCCGCTTCCATCTCCGCTCGTGTCGAGCCTTTTACCAGAGACCGCGCTCCGACCCTGCTTGTAAATCCGCCCGCACCAGCCTATTCTGACGGTAGATCGCGCCGCACGGAGGAAGGTCCATGAGCATTGAGATCGTCAATATGGTCGAATTCGCGCACCAGGAAAAACGGCGGAAAAACATCTTCAACACGCCGCGTTTTCACGCCTGGATGCACTACTACAAGCCGGGACAGGCGGACGAGATGCACTGCCACAACGCGGACCAGACGTTCTACGTCATCGAGGGCGAGTGCACGATGAGCTTTCCGGACGGCGGCACGGCGGTGCTTAAGCCGGGGATGGCCGCGCTGATCACCGGCGGCTCTTTCTACCGGCTGGAGAACAGCGGCGCCGGGCCGATGATTATGATGGGCAACCGCTCCGGCCCCGCGGAGAAAATTCAAATCATCGACTATGTGACGCGCAAGGACATCCGGCAACAGGCGCAGGCCTAGGTCCGTGGTCGGTCTCATGATTCAAGATCGCGTAACTCGGCAGACCGCGCCTTGCGCTAAGATCGATCGTAACGGGAGAAACTACTGATGGCGACTTCGGCTATGCCGGTGATCAAACACTCGCTCAAGACCCACCGGTTCGTGATCCCTTACCGGGTGTATGGCCAGGGGCTTCACAGTCTCGTGTTCATCAACGGTGTCCAGCAGTCGATGGCGATGTGGCACAGCTTCGTCCGCCGCTTCAGCCGGGATTACCGGATCGTGATCTTCGATTCTCCGAACCAGGGGAAGGGACGGGTCGTGCACGGCTCGCTCCACATCTCGCTCGAAGAACAGGTCGGCGTGGTGGAAGCGGTGATCGACGCCGCGGGGATCGACGGTCAACTGACCATCTGTTCCGCCTCATGGGGCGGGGTGATCGCCGCGAGTTATGCCGTGAAACATCCCAAGAGAGTGCAACGCTTGATCATGGCGAGCATGGGGACCCGGCCGAGCGAAAAAATGGTCGAGATGATTACCAAAGGCGCGCAAATGGCTCCCGACGACCGCGACGAGGTGGCCGAGACTATGATCCGGAACTTCGGCCAGGACCTGCCGCCGGCGATGAAAAACAAGATCGTCACCCAGTTCCGCCAGATGAGCCGCGAGGCGCTGCAGGCCTTTTGCCAACACGGGCTGTGGGTCCTCTCCGTCCGTGAATTGAGCAACGCCGTCGACGTGAGCAAGATCCAGTGCAAGACGATCCTCTTGCACGGGGAAAAGGACACGATCATCGACGTGCACGACGTGACCTTCCTGGCGTCCCAGATTCCCCACTCGGAGATGAAGGTCATAAAGAACGTGGGCCATTTTCTTCATTTGGAGCGAGAGGACCTGCTGGATGTCTACGAAGAGATCCTCGCGGCGCCATGTTGATGCTCCCCCCGCCTCGCCCGACGCCAAAACCCGGAGGTAAGACCATGCGATCGAAAAACCGATTGTTTCCGGTCTCGGCACTGGCTGTAGTTGTAGGATGGCTTGCGCCCGGCGCCGCCGTTTCGCAAACCCCCTACTACCAGGGTAAAACGATCACGATCGTGCGCGGCGGCGAGCCGGGAGGCACGGGCGACATGCAGGCCAGGGCTCTCCTACCCTTTCTCAAGAAATACATTCCAGGGCAGCCGACCATCGTCATCGAGAACATGCCGGGTGCGGCGGGCATGAAAGCCGTCAACCACATCTATTCCACGGCCAAGCCCGACGGCCTGTCGATCACCGCCGTCGGCTCCGGCCTCGCGGCCGGCGCTGTCCTCGGACTGCCGGGGGCGCGGTACGAGATCGACAAACTCATTTACCTCGGCTCCACCGAGAGCGGCGATCCCTACGTATTTCTCAGCCGCAAAGAGGCCGGCCTCGACAGCCTCGAAAAACTGCGCGCGGCTTCCGGCCTCAGAGTCGGCGCGCAGGCAGTCGGCCACGCGATCTATATCAGCGGGCGGCTGTTCGCTTACATACTCGGCCTGAAAGATCCGAAGATGGTCCTCGGCTACGGCGGCCCGGAGCTCGACATCGCGCTGGCCCGCGGCGAGGTGGACGTGAGGGCCAACAGCGCCGATACCGTCGTGCGGCGGAACCAGGAGGCGCTGGAGCAAGGCCAGATCCAGATCCATGCGACCATCACGATCCCCAAGGGAAAATTCCATTCGCGTTTTAAGGTCCCCGATCTCGATAGCTTTGCGCGCAGTGAGAAAGAGCGCCAGCTCGTAAACCTCTATCGGATCTTCCTCTATCCGCGCTGGCCTTATGTCCTGCCGCCGGGAACGCCCGCCGACATCGTGAAGATCCTTCGCACGGCGATGGCGAAAGCCTTCGACGATCCGGAATTCCACAAGGAGTTTAAGAAACTCATGGCAGGCGATCCTACTCCCCTGACGGGAGAAGAGGTCGAGAGCGCGATGCGCGCGCTGCCGCGCGACCCCGAGATCGTGGGACTGTACAAGAAGATCGCCGAGCATGGCCCGCTCCCTCCCCGCTAGCCGGTGCATCCGTCCCGCCCGCCTGGCGGTCTCTCGTAGGGCGGATAGATCCTCGCATGGCTCGGAATCTCAGATTTCAGATCCCATATCTGGGATGTGAGATTTGCGATTTGAGATCCCGAAGGGCTAGCATCGGCCCGGAGAGAGATTCCCAGGCGGGCTAAAAGCGACCACCTTGCCAAAAGCGCAACATGGACTTCGGCGTATTCGACCACCTGGATCGCAGCGCGTCGCCGCTGGAGGAATTCTATGAGGCGCGCCTCAAGCTGATCGAGGCCTATGACCGCGCCGGCTTCTACGCCTACCATGTCGCCGAGCACCACTCGACCCCGCTCGGCATGGCCCCTTCGCCGAGCGTTTTTCTTTCCGCCGTCGCCCAGCGCACGCGCCGGCTCCGCTTCGGCCCGCTGGTCTACGCCCTGCCGGTCCATCATCCGCTGCGCTTGATCGAAGAGATCTGCATGCTCGATCACTTAAGCGGCGGCCGGCTGGAGATCGGCTTCGGCCGCGGCTCTTCAGCCATCGAAGTCGGCTTCTACGGGCAAGATCCCGCCGACGCCCAACGCATTTACGCGGAGGCCCTCGAGCTCACCTTGCAGGGGCTGTCGCAGAAGACGCTCGATTTTCACGGTGAGTTCTTTGCTTTTGATAATGTTCCGATCGAGCTGGAGCCGCTGCAGCGGCCGCACCCGCCGGTCTGGTACGGCGTCCATTCCATCGAAAGCGCGGAGCGGGCCGCGCGTCGCGGTTTCCACGTGGTAAGCCTGGACAGCGCCCATGAAACACGCAGATTCACCGATCGCTATCGCAAAGTCTGGCGCGAGCTTTGGGGAGAGAGTCGGGCACTGCCGAAGATGGGGATCGGCCGCTTCATCGTCATCGCCGACAGCGATGCAGAGGCGCTACTTATCGCCCGCCGCGCCTATCCGATATGGCACCGCATGATAAGTTAGCAGTTTCGAAGTGAGGAATAGGCTCAGTCCATGAAACCCTTCTTTTCATCGTTTCGCCTCCTTGCCGCCCTTTTAACCGGCGCAAGTCCGCTCTGGGCCGCCGCGGACTCGTTGACCGAAGCGCTTCAGCGGCAAAACCAGAGCCGGCAGCAACTCAACCAGCTTCAGCTCGAACAGCAGCTGAATCAGCTCAGACGCACCCAGGAGTTGAACCGGCTTCAGCAGCAACTGAACCAACTCCAGTCCCAACCGGGCGACCCGGCCCGGCAGCAGCAGGACGTCAACCAGCTCCAGCGGCAATTGAATCAATTGCAGAATGAGCAGCAGCTGAACCAGGCCCGCGACCAGCTGCGCCTGCTCCAGTTGAAAAACGAATTGCAGCTAAAGCAGCTCCAGCAGGGACAGCTCAAAGAGACGCAGCGCGATCAGCAGTTGAAGCAGCTGCAGCAAAGGCAGGAAACCGACCGGGCCGAAGAGCAGCTCAAGCAACTCCAGAACCGGCGGCAGTGAAAGCCCGGCCCTTTTTTGCCGCTAGACTGTGTGAAAACGTGCCGTTCGCCCTTCGACCAGGCTCAGGACGAACGGCTAAGCAGTTGATATTTGATGTGCCTCACCCGTTCGTGGTGAGCTTTGTCGAACCATTGATCTTCGCGAACTCCTCCTTGAAGGATGCCACCGAGAACTTGGCCACTATCGATGGCTTGTCGCCTTTATAGACGATGTTCATCTCGCCGAGATATTCTTGCAGCGGCAGCGGCTTGATCGCGACCACCATGGCCGGCTCGTCGCTCGTGACGTGATGCTGGTGCCAGACCCCCTGCCCGACGTAGAGGGTGTCGCCCGGCCCCCATTCGATCCGCTCGCCGTCCAATACGCTGTATCCCTCGCCGCGCAAGACGATGATGATCGCCTCGTTGTGCTTGTGCGTGCATGAATGGGAGTGGGCCGGATAGATGTGGCAGTCCACTTCGATGACGCGGTTGTCGAAGCCCAGATCCTGAGAGACCAGTCCGCCGATCCAGACCCCGTTCTCCTCTTCCCACTGGAGCTTCACGTCGCCGGCCTTGATGAATTTCCGGCCCGCTTGCCGCCGCTTGCGGTCGGCGTCGCGCCGCTCCTTCCTCCGCTGAAACAACGCGGAACTCCCCTGCTCCCATCGCTCTTCACCTTGATCGTTCGCCATCTCTACAATCTCCTTTCGAAATGTTCATAACGGACAACGTTTCCCATGCCCATCGCATCATATGCTGTTTCCTCCGATCAGGTCAAAGACGAATCCGACATCATTGGGCTGGACAAAAAACCCGCGATGGCATAGAAATAATCGTATTTAACAGGGAATCCGGGACAGACCCGGCATGCACCCCAGGAGGGTAAAATGGCGACGGCGGCGACGGTGGAGACGGGGCGAAAGGCGGAATCCTCCATCAGCAAAGAGATCATCATCTCCGCCGACTCCCATATCATGGAGCCGACGGATTTGTGGAAAAAGCGCTTACCCGGCCCGCTCAGGGACCGAGCGCCCAAGTTTCCGCCGCGGAATGCCGCCGGAGAAAAGCCGGGCGGTCATGACCCGAAGGCGCGGCTGGAGGAGATGGCCGTCGACGGCGTCACCGCCGAGGTGCTCTATCCCACCCTGGGATTGAGCCTCTTCGCCATGGAGGACGCCGAGGCCCAGGAGGCGGCCTTTCGCGTCGCCAACGACTGGCTGATCGAATATTGCCGCGTCGCTCCCGGACGCCTGGTCGGCATTCCCATGATCTCGATGTACAACGTTAGCAACGCCGTCAAAGAGCTGGAGCGCTGCAAGAAGGAAGGACTCGTCGGCGCGCTCATCTGGCAGGTCCCGCCTGAGAACCTCTCCTTCACCACCGATTACTACGATCCGTTTTGGGAGGCGGCGCAGGAGCTCAACATGCCGGTCAACCTCCACATCCTGACCGGCTTCAACTACAGCCGCTTCAAGCGCGAAGGTCTTGAGGTCTACCGCTGCAGCGTCAACCGCAAGCTGACGGACGCCGCCAACGCATTGTTCGACATCGTATTCTCCGGAGTGTTGGAGCGCTACCCGCGCCTCAAGATCGTGCTGGTGGAGAACGAGGTGGCCTGGATTCCGTTTTATGTTCATGAATGGGACAAGTATTACCGGCGCCACAGCCCGCGCCATCCCATCTCGATCTCCAAGCTGCCGAGCGAATACGTCAACAAGCAGGTTTACGCGACCTTCTTCAGCGATCCCACGGGCGGGCGCCTGTTGGACTGGTGGGGCGCCGATACCTGCATGTGGTCCAACGACTATCCCCACGCGGCCTCCACCTGGCCGCACTCGCGCGAGGTCATCGCTCGGGAGTTGGGCCATCTGCCGCCGGACGTGTTTCGCAAAGTCGTTCGGGAAAACGTCATCGGCCTCTACGACCTGAAAGTCCCGGGAGTGAGCGCCTGACGGCAGGCGGTTGGACGAGCACGAACGACGACCGAGCGATTTGAAACGCTGAAAGGAGCCGGCAATGGAAGCAGCGACAAAACAGACGCAAAGCAGGCCTAAGACTTCAGTCTTCGCCCTGAAAATGCCCTACCTCTCCAAAGGACGCATCACCTCGCTGGTCGCCGAGACCGACAATCTCTGGCTCCATGGAAAGATCAATGCCGAGGGCGGAGAGAACGCGCTTCACACTCACCTCGACGAGGACCACGCCTTCGTCGTGCTCGAGGGCGAGGTGGCTTTCTTTGATGAAGCCGGGAACCGGAGCGTCTTGAAACCTTATCAAGGGATCATGATTCCCAGGGGGGCCTACTACCGGTATCTCAATACAGGCCCGGGAAATCTCATGGTCCTGCGCGTGGGGGCGGGGAGCAAAAACGAGCAAAACGAAGGGAATCGCATCGGCCCTAACGGCCAGCCGCTTCACGGCGACTCCGCTGGGAACAAACACGTCGAACCCGTGGCCATCCCCGGCAAGTTCTTCGGCGCATAAGCGGGCGGACCGGCGCATAGCACGGCCAGACAGCGGCCGTCCCGGTTAAAATGGATATCGCTGAAGCACAGCGTTTTTTGTCGCAGCACCACCACGGCGCGCTGGTTACGCGCAGGCGCGACGGCAGCCTGCAGATGTCGCTGGTCTCTCCCGCCGTGGATAACACAGGCCTCGCAATCATCTCCACGCGCGAGACCGCCTACAAGACAAAAAACATCCGCCGCGACCCCCGCGTATCGCTGTGCGTTTTTACCGAAGCGTTTCACGGCTCGAAGTGGGTCCAGCTCAACGGTCGGGCGGAAATCGTTTCCCTCCCGCAAGCGATGGAGCCGCTCATCGACTGGCATCGCCGCGTCAAGGGCGAGCATCCAAATTGGGCCGCCTATCGTCAGACGATGGAGAAAGAGCGCCGCGTGCTGTTGCGGATCGCGATTGAAAGCGTCGGGCCTCAACGCCGGGGCTGAGCACAAACCCTTCGCTGAACGCTGACGGCTGAAAGCTACTTGAGCGCGTCCGCCGCCAGCGAGAAGTCGAAGATTCGCTCCAGCGGCACTGCCTCCTTGATCCGGAGCGCCTCCCGGCCGATATCGAGGATTTCCCGCGCCGCGTCGTTGTCCAGGATTCCGGTAAGCGAGATCGATCCCACGTCGTCCTCGTACATCCGTCGCGCAAGCTTGGCATCTTTCACGCTGAGTTTTTTCTGAATGTAGGGGATCATGATCTCGGGATTGTCCTGGTAGAATTTGAGCGCCCGGTCCCAGGCGCGCAGGAACCGAACGATATTGCCGCGCTTCTGTTTGATATTTGCGTCCGTCGTGACGACTCCCGTCTGCAGATAACGCATGTGGTCTCGACCCCGCGCAAGCACGCGGTAGCCCTGCTCCTCGGCCAGATAGGTTGACGGAGGGGTCATCATTCCGCCGGCGACCTTGCCGGTGAGCAGGGACTGAAGCCGGACGCTCGTGTCCATGCTCAGCAGCGTTACATCTTTTTGCGGATCGAGTCCCTTCGCCTGGAGGATGCGCCGGGTTATCACCGCGGCGGTGCCCTCTAAAGAGCCGACCGCGATCGGTTTGCCTTTTAGATCCGCAGCAACGTTGATCGAGGGGGCGACGATCAGTTCGTGGACCGGCCGATCGTGGGTCACGGAAATAATCTTGACGGGCAGCCCGCGCAGCGCCGCGGCAAAACCGCTGCCCGCGTGGCAGGTGACGTCGATCTCGCCGGCCATGAGGCTGCTGATGCCGATGATCCCGCGCACGACCAGCACCTGCAGATCCAATCCCTCCTGCGCGAAGAAGCCCTTTTCCTGACCATAGTAGAGGTGGGTGTAACTCAACGTCGGGCCAGGGATGCTTATATAGAAGCGCTCGGCGGCGAGCGAGGTCCCGGTGAGAGCAAGGAAGGACGCGAAGACAATGGAGCAGAAAAAACTACGGAGAGGCGATCCTAACTGAGCGCGAAAACCCGTCGAACGGACTCCATGCGGATGCACGCGAATCGTCCTCCTTGGCCGGGAATCTTGAGGCGGCTGGACGATACCACGAATGCGACGCCACGCAAAGCGCTTAAGATAGCAGGAAGATCGGGCAGAATCCGCCGGAGTGCTGGAAAACTCTGTCAGGCCGGTCAAAAAGGTCCAAGTTGAGATAGGCGCAAGGCGCGCGATATCGTGTTCGTGTAACTTCGAAGCTGCCCTTCCAGGTTTCGTGTCCGTGTTCGTGTTTTTCCGGCCCGAGCACGACTCACGATCACGAGCACGGAATTTAACAAGGGACCTTTTCCAACGGCCTGCTTATCTCCTCGGTGAGCGCCGCATAAACTGCGGCCTAAACGCGGCCTCTTGCTGTCCCGCCGCTTTCAACATGCCGGCTACTTTTGTCCCCATCACGTCTTTCACCAGCCGGTTGTCCCACATGTGGTCTCGCAGTCGCTTGATCCGCTGGCGGAGCCTGTTCCGGCAAGCGAGGTCGTTCTTCGCCGCCTGGAGGTCGTTCAGGGCGACGATCAAAGTCCCTTCCCATCCTTTAGTGCTCAGGTGAAGAGTGAAGATCGACTCGGCCGCGTCGACGCCGTCGAGCAAACTGTAGCTCAGCTTCTTATCGACGCTGCGGACGATCCCTTTCAACGTCTCTTCATCTCCCTTGGGAACGGCGTGTCCGTACATGGCTGCCTCCTTCACTCCGTAAAAAAAGCCCCTAAGACCATAGAAAGTCTTACGGGCCTCCGAAAACGAACTTTCCAAAAGTCTCGACTGGAGCAAGTCTATGCGATCGGAACGGAAAGATCAATCGCGCGACGAAATTACGAACGCGGTGCGCGGGCAATCATGACCGCCGAAGCTTGCCGGCGGTCCCGCCGAAGGACGCTTAGTAAGCGAGTCCGCCGGCAGCCCTTCTTTGGGCGGGGATTCTCTCCCTGGCCGGGACCAACGTTCCGAACAGCAGGTCGGCCAGAGGCAGGACTACGTTGAGATTGCTGAAGTGGCGCTTGTGGTGCTGGTGGTGATGGGCGTCGAGCCAGGAGAATACCGCCGTCTGTTCAAACCAGCGGCCCTTCGGCACGTGCATGCAGAAGTGAAAATACTCGTAAAGAAAGTAATAGAACCCCAGGGCCGCCATCCCGCCGAAAAAGATATCCGCCCGGAGCAGATATTGGATCCCAAGCAGCGCGGGAGCATGCAGGCCGAGAATGAAGGGCGCGTTCCACCAGGCGAAGCGGATTTTTTTGCGGTCCTCATCCTCCGACAAAAAATAGCTGGGGCCGGAGCGGAAGGTTCCGTGGTGGATCAAGGCATGCGCGCGAAACGGATACCACCACAGGGGCTGGTGCATTATGAAACGGTGCAGCACCCACTCGAAAAAACTCGCATAGAGAAACAAAGCGATGAAACCTACAGTCTCGGCCAAGAAGAACGTCATCGTTACCTAAACTCCCTCTCCTAAAAACCGCTATTGCTAAGACCCGCGCCGAACTCAAATCAAAAAAAAGGGGGCAAACCGACCCGTTGCCCCCCTTTTTCTACTTACCGAAGAACTATCGGACTACCAGCGGTTGCGTCCGCCCCCGCCGTTCCTGTCTCCTCGACCACCACCGCCGCCACCACCGCCATCGCGCTTCACCATCGGCTTGGCCTCGTTGACCACCAAGGTGCGCCCGTCGAGCTGGGTGCCGTTCAGGGTTTCAATGGCCTTCTGGGCCTCGCCCCCGGAACCCATCTCCACGAAGCCGAAGCCCCGTGACTGGCCGGTGAATTTGTCCGAGATCACTCTGGCCGATTCAACGGTCCCGTGCGCCTCGAAGATTTCCTGCAGCCGCCCGTCCGTTACGGAATAAGGCAAGCCGCCTACGTATAGTTTACTACTCATGTTCTCCTCCTATCAGAGATTGTTGGTGTCTTGGACCCTGGAACCGGATCAGCGTCTGGAGCAGAACATGGGGAACGTAAAGGCTGGGACCACGCTCTGGTCGGTTTCCGTCTAGCTATCGTTTCGCAAGGAGAGACTGTCTGGGCCTTCAACTTTCAGTGCTTCCTATTTCAGGAGGCCCTATACCGAACTAGAATTTGTAATGTAGTCTATTTTCCGTCCTTGCGCAAGAGCGCGCCGAACATTTTTTTCGGCTCGGTCGGCCGCCCGACGGCTGCCAATCGTGCGGATATCGCTTCCCGCAAGTTGGAGAAGATAGAATCTCGGCTCTAAATACGTTACAGTATTAATTTCTGCGTCACCGGATCGTCCCTTGACGAGCCGTTCGTCGTAGCTAATCCTACAACCGGCAGAGAACTCATGAAACCGACTGTGCCCGATCGTCGCGGCGATATCCGCAACATCGCCATCATCGCTCACGTGGACCACGGCAAGACCACTCTGGTCGACGCCATGCTGCGCCAGAGCGGCATTTTCCGCGCCAACGAGCAGCTGGTGGACCGCGTGATGGATTCCCTGGACCTGGAGCGCGAGCGCGGCATCACCATCATGGCGAAGAACACCTCCATCCATTACGGGAGCGTCAAGATCAATATCGTCGATACACCCGGCCACGCCGACTTCGGCGGCGAGGTGGAGCGGACGCTTTCGATGGTGGACGGCGTGATGCTGCTGGTCGACGCCTCCGAGGGTCCCCTGCCGCAGACGCGCTTCGTCCTCAAAAAGGCGCTGGAGGCGGGACTCCCGCCCATTGTCTGCATCAACAAGATCGACCGCCCCGACGCCCGTCCGGCGGAAGTCCTGGACGAGATCTACGACCTGTTCATCGACCTCGATGCCACCGACGAGCAGCTCGACTTTCCGATTGTCTACGCCAACGCGCGCGCCGGAACCGCGACCCGTGACTTGGGCGCGCCCATGGAAAATCTCAAGCAGTTGTTCGACTTGATCCTCGAAGCGATCCCGGGGCCGCCGGTCGACCCGTCGGCGACGACGCAGCTCCAGGCCAATAACCTCGACTACGACGACTACGTCGGGCGGCTGGCGATCGGACGGTTAAAGAGCGGCACACTCGCTCCGGGGCAGTACACTCTCTGCCGCGCCGACGGCTCGCTCAAGCCGGTAAAAATCACGCAGATCTACGGCTGGCAGGGGCTCAAGCGGATCGATCTCGAATCGGTGAGCGCGGGCGATATCGTGGCGGTGGCGGGCATCGAGGAGATTCAGATCGGCGACACCGTCGC
>MGSS01000152.1:13396-50666 GCA_001798595.1 Deltaproteobacteria bacterium RIFCSPLOWO2_12_FULL_60_19
GTCGCCGACCGGGAGAACCCCGAGCCTCTCCCTCCCCTGCGCATCGACGAGCCGACGATCGCGATGATCTTCAGCTCCAACAACTCTCCGTGGGCCGGGCGCGAGGGAGATTTCGTCACCTCGCGCAAGCTGCGCGAGCGGCTCGTTTACGAACAGCGCAAAAACGTCAGCCTCCGCATCGAAGAGACCGACTCGCCGGACGCCTTTCGAGTCACCGGGCGGGGCGAGTTCCAGCTCGCGATCGTGATCGAAACGATGCGCCGCGAAGGCTACGAGCTGCAGGTATCGAAACCGACCGTCATCACCCGCGAGAGCGGCGGCGTGGTCCAGGAGCCGATGGAGCTCTTGTTGATCGACATCCCGGAGGAGCACATCGGCATCGTCTCCCAACTCCTCGCGACGCGGCGCGGCAAGATGACCAAGATGGTCCACGGCGGCTCGGGCCGGGTGCGGCTGGAATTCTCCGTGCCGTCGCGGGGGCTGATCGGCTTTCGCTCCCGCTTTCTCACCGACACGCGCGGCACGGGCATCATGAACGCGCTGTTCGACGGCTGGGCGCCGTGGCACGGGCCGATCCAGGCGCGGAGCAACGGCGCAATGGTGGCGGACCGCGAAGGCATGACGACGCCGTACGCCGTATTTCATCTCCAGGAGCGCGGCACGCTCTTTATCGCGCCCGGAACGCAGGTGTACGAGGGCATGGTGGTCGGCGAGTATTCCCGCGACAACGACCTCAACATCAATATCACGCGCGAAAAGAAATTGACCAACATCCGCGCCGCCGGCCGGGACGAGAACATATTGATCACGCCCCACCGCGAGATGGGGCTGGAACAGGGCATCGAGTGGATCGGCGACGACGAGTTGGTGGAGGTGACCCCGCAATCGATCCGCCTGCGGAAAAAAATCCTGCGGCAAGCTGGCCGGCCGCGGAGGCGCGGGGAGGAATTGAGTCAAGATCAATGACGGGTGCGGACTCTTAACTTGGCGTAAAGCGAGCCTCCAGCTCCATATAATCCCGCAGACCCAAAAGCTCGTTGTAGTCTTTGAGGGTGGCCATCCGGTCGCCGATGGCGGTGGTGCACCAGTCTCTTTTTAAAACCTGAAGCATGTCGGCGACCGCCTTGACCACCGTATAACGGATCGAATTGCAGGAGCCTATGACGAAGCCCATCTCGCGGACCTCGTCGATGGTGGCGTTGCCGGCGCCGATGACCTCGTCGGAAAACATGAGTGAGACGGGCGCCTTGACTTCGCGTCCGATACGGCCGAGCGCATTGAGCGTTTGCTCCCGCTTGCCCTTCTCGCGCGACCAGCGCAGCGCGATCGAGATCAGGTCGGCGCCGGCCGCCGCGTAGGCGTTGGCCCGCTTGATGGCTTCGTCGAGACCGAGCGATTCTTCGGCGTCCGTTCGCGTCCCGATCACGAAATCCTTGTCCTCCCGCGCGTGAACCGCGGCTTCGATTCTCTTCGCGTGCTCCTCGACCGGGACCACGCGCGTGGCGCCCTCGATGAGGGCGCATTTTTTCGGCCAGGCCTGGTCTTCGAATGAGAGGCCGGCGAGCCCGGCCCGCTCGAATTCCCGCACCGTGCGGATAATGCCCAACGGGCCGCTCAAGAAGCCCGTGTCGGCATCGACCATCAAAGGGATATTGACCGCCGCCGCTACGTTGCGGGCATGATTCACGACTTCCATGAGACTCAGAAAACCCAAGTCCGGCATCCCAAGCAGGCTCGCCGTCGTGGCGTTGCCGAGCAGCTTGACCGCCGGAAATCCCGCCTGCTCGACCAGCCGGGCGGTCATGGCATCGTAGGCCCCCGGCGCTATAAAAAACTCTTTCCGCGCCAGCAGCTCCCTTAACTTTCTCGCCTTCGACATATGGCTCTCCTCTGTATCAGCGCTACTTTTTGCCGAATATCCCTTGAAACTCTTTGTAAAGCCGGTCGTAGCTCCGGGCCAGCGCGAGATTGCTGGGATGAACATTCAGTCCATCGACCAGCCTGGGCGGATTGGGTTTGACGTCGGGCCGCATCGAGATGCGCCGCGACTCGGTAACCTCCGTCTGTCCTTCCCGCGAGAGCGCAAAATCGATCAAGAGTCGCGCCGCGTTGGGGTGCGGGGCTTTGTCCGCCAGGCCGACCAGATAGAGGAATCCGATCACCGGGTCGCTGCGCACCCACTCGACGGGAGCGCCCTTGGACTTGAGATCCTCGATACGCGGGGCGTAGAGCGATATGCCGATCGGGTGCTCGCCCGCCGCGACGAGCTGGGCCATCAATGTGTGGCCCTCCCACATGGTCGGCCTCTGTTCGGCCAGCCGGCGCATGTATCTGAGCCCGTTTTCCCTGCCCATGACCTCCAGCATGTTGGCGAACCATTCGGTCTCCTCCCGGTCGATCACCATTTGCCCCTTCCATTTCGGGTTGAGGAGATCTTCCCAATTTTTAATTTCGCCAGGTTTTACGAACTTCGTGTTGTAGGCGATAATAGAGGTTTGAACGTACATGGTGGCCCATCGGCCGTCGGGATCCTTGAACCCTTTTGGATAAGCTTGACTCTCGGGAGAAAGATATTTTGTGAACACCCCTTTATCCAGCATGACCTGGGCCGGAAAGCCGCGCGCCTGAATCACGTCCGCGGTGTGCTTGCCCGCCTGCCTCTCCGTCAGGACGCGCGTCATGAGTTTTTCCGCGCCCTCCCTCAGATGATTGACCTTGATGAAAGGGTATTTGCCGTTGAACTTCTTGATGAAGCCCGCGACATCGGAGACGCTGAAGCCGCCGTAAAAGACCACCTCGCCCTCTTTTTTGGCCGCTTCGATCATCCGGTCCCGTTCCGACTGCCCTTCGGTAGGCGCCGGGAAGGCGAACAGCGAGGCGATAAAGATGGCGATGAGCGACCCTGCGGTGATTTTTCTGTTCATAGGCGCGGTTTCCTTTTCGACGCTTACTTGAGCTGTCCGCCGTTCTTCAAATAGGGCATCAGTCCGCCTTTTGCGAGAATCTGCAGGGCGAAGTCGGGAAGCGTATCGCCCCGCAGCGTTTGGCCGGAGCGGAGGTTCCGGACGCTTCCGGCGACGTAATCCACCTCTATCTCATCGCCTTCGCTTACGGCCGCCGCTATGCCGCCGCACTCCATCGCGGGAACGCCGATGTTGATCAGGGTTCTAAGAAAAATATTGGAAATCGACTCTGCCACGACTCCGGCGATTCCCGCTTCCTTAAGCGACCTGGGCGCGTGCTCATCGCTGGCGCCCATGCCGAAGAATTTGCCTGCGATCAGAATATCCCCCGGCTTGACCTTGTTCTTGAATTCCGGATCGACGCCGCTCATGACTCCGTCGATGTTTCCGGAATCGATGGAGTCGCCGAATTTCCAGATGCGTCCTTTAACCGCCAATGCGCTCATCGTAAGCTCCTGTTTCACAGATAGTCTCTAGGGTCGGTGATTTGGCCGGCGACCGCGGAAGCGGCGACCGTGGCGGCATTGCTGAGAAATACGCTCGACTCTTTGGGACCCATTCTTCCCCGATAGTTGCGGTTGCCCGACGAGACGCAAACTTCTCCCGCCGAAAGAGAAGGCCTGACGCAGAGGCCGCATTCGGAGCCGGTCACGACCGCGTCGGCCTGCTGAAAAATCTCCAACAGCCCTTCCTTTTCGGCGAGGCGATAGGCCATGAAAGAGGCGGGCGTGATGATCAGCCGCACGCCGGGTTTGACCTTTCGGCCGCGCAAGATCTCGGCCGCCATCCTGAGGTCTTCGATCCTGGCGTTCGTGCAGGTGCCGATAAAGCCTTGATGGATTTTGACTCCCTTGAATTCGCCGACCGGATGGGCGTTGGCGGGGTACTCCGGCGCCGCCACCTGCGGCTCGATTTGTCCCAGGTCCACGGGGTGGACTTGCTCGTAGCGCGCGCCGGGGTCGCTCGCCACGGGGGAGAACTCGCCGGCGCCGATTTCACTGGCGTAGGCGGCCGTGCGCTCGTCGGGAGGAATGATGGCGTTGACCGCGATCATCTCGACCGCCATGTTGCAGATCGTCAGCCGGCTCTCGATAGAGACTTCTTGGATTCCCGGTCCGCTGTATTCCAAAGTCCGGTTGATAGCGCCTTTGTACCCGATCTTGCCCGCCACCCAGAGCACGATATCCTTCCCGACCACGAACGGCCCGGGCGCGCCGGTCAAATCAAAGCGTATCGTCGCCGGAACCTTGAGCCAGATTTGGCCCGTGGCCAAAACTCCGACCGTTTCGGTAAATCCTATGCCCGTGGCGAACGCGCCGAGGGCGCCGTAGGTGCAGGTATGCGAATCGCCTCCGACGATGAACTCACCGGGCGTTACATGGCCGTGTTCCACCATAACGTTGTGGCCGATGCCGCCGTCCTCTCCGGCGTGGAGTACGGCGCGCTGCTCCCGCGCGAAGTCGCGCGCTCTGTCCTGGCCTTCGGACCGCCTCTCGGTGCGCGGCGGCTGCTCGTCCAGATTGACGACGATATTCTTGCCGTTCCACACGTTTCGTTTTCCCATGCTTTCGAGGACTTCCAGTAGGACTCCATAGAGCCCCTTGGCGTCTTCCTTCTTCGAGAAGCGCAAATCTTTTATGTACAGCTTGTCCACGTTGGCGACGACGATGTCTCCGGCGCCGACGCTGTCGCGATTTGCCGCTCGCGCGATGATCTTCTCTGTAATGGTCATTCCCATAAAGCGCTCCCGGGCGATTGAATGGCTTTCCGAAAGCCCGGCTAAGGGCTGGTGGCGATCATAGTAAGCGGGTACCGAGCCGTCAACCTTTGCGCCTTGGATAATCGCGTGGCGGGGGCAAATGCCGGCGCAAAGAAACCCATGCGCAAGGGAAAAAAGAGCTCCGGAGACGGTTGACTTGGCAGTGTAACCCCAATAGGCTGCGTTTGAAAATTCAAAGAACAGGGAGGTAGCCATGTACACGACCGATAAATACGAAGGCATGACGGCGGAGACCGTCACCATGCAGGGCGCCAAAGGGGGCAAGATCAACGCTTACTTCGCCAAGCCGCTGGGCGAGGGCCGCTTTCCGGGAATGGTCCTGATTCACCATGCTCCCGGCTGGGATGAATGGTACAAAGAGTGCACTCGCCGGTTCGCCCACCACGGCTACCTGACGATTTCACCCAATCTCTATTTTCGCGACGGCCACGGCACCCCAGAAGACGTCGGCGCCAAGGTGCGCGCCGCGGGCGGCGTCGCGGACGAGCAGGTCCTGGGCGACCTCGAAGGGGCGATGCAGTTCCTGCGCGCGCAATCCAATCTCAACGGGAAGATCGGCGTCTTCGGCACCTGCTCCGGCGGCCGCCACGGGTTTCTCGCGGCCTGCCGCCTCAAAGGCGTCAGCGCGCTGGTCGAGTGCTGGGGCGGGCGCGTCGCGGCGTCGAAGGAAGAGCTTACGGCCAAGCAGCCGGTCGCGGCGATCGATTACACCAAAGATCTCTCCTGCCCGATGATCGGGCTTTTCGGCAACGACGACAAAAGCCCGTCGCCCGAGCAGGTCAACAAACATGAAGAGGAACTGAAAAAGCACGGCAAAAACTATGAGTTCCATCGCTACGACGGCGCGGGCCACGGCTTTTTCTACTACGACCGCCCGGCCTACCGGCAGGAGCAGGCGGTGGACGGCTGGAAAAAGATCTGGGCGTTTCTGCCGAAGCATCTCGGCGCATGATGGTAAAATGCCGTGATCGTGCTCGTGGCTCGTGCTCGCGAGAAGGAGTCGAACACGAACACGAAAGTCCAGAGGACCACTTCGAAGTAACACGAACACGTTTTTAGGAGGCTAAGATGTGCACGATGATCGCCAAGCAGATAAAGATCGCGGGCAGCGGCAAAGCGGCGGATAGCTGGTTCAAGGTGGCCGAGGCCAATGTCTCCTATGACCACCCCTACGAGGTTCCGCTGGAGCACGCGCTCAACATCGACTTCGTCAATGAAGCGCAGGGGCCCGGCGCGCGCGTCGCCGTGGAACTCGACGTCGCCTCGGCGCGCAGGCTCGTGCAAACTATCCTGGATGTCTTAAAGCAGGCCGAGACCGGCGGCCATTTAGATGAGGCGGATCGCGCCGAGGGCCGGTGAAAGAGATAAGAGCGCTCGCCCGCTCTTAGCCGACCCAAACAACATCCAATTTCATCTGCTCCGCAGCATCGCGCTGCCTGCCGTCACCGGTGACGAATGGGATGTGAATTCCGGAAGTCCCCTGAAAGGCCATCAAGGATGCGATGTGAATGGCATCCAAGGACCTTAGTCGGAGGCTTCCTTGAACGACCTCTTCAGCCCGGCTTAGGACCATCGCGCCAACTTCGACCAACTCCCACCGTATTCGGTCGTTCCGAACCCTATGCAACGCCGCCGTGAACTTATCGTCCGATAAATCGCCGTTCTGCCTGCGTCTGCATAACGCGGACATCACTTCGACGGGTGTTATCGCCGAGGACAAGAAGTCATGCCGGCGCAGTAGTGCGGTCACCCGGGACGACCCCGGCTCGCTCACGTATCGCTTTACCAGAGCGCTGGTGTCGAAGTAGGCAAATGTCACCGCTCGTCGCGCTCCTCACTGATCGTCTGCGATAACGGCTTGCCCTTTATGCGGACCGGCTTCCAGGTCGGCGCCGGCATAGGCCCTCGCTTCAACGCCGGCCGCAATATCCCCTCGGCTTCCAATCGTCGGATGATCGCCTCCTGATCCTCCTTCGCCTCCAGCGATTTAATCACCGCGATGGGCTTCCCTCGCTCCGTCAAAACCACCTCTTTCCCGGCCTTAACCGCCTTGATCGCTTTTGAAAACTGATGATTTGCCTCTCTCAAGCCCATACGCATGGCCGGCCTCCCTTAATGTAGTGACGTAACTACATTACAGACTTAGGCTTCTTGAGTCAAACCCAACCGCGCGCGTCGCCGTGGAGCTCGACGTCGCCTCAGCACGCAAGCTCGTACAGACCATCTTGGATGTTCTAAAGCAGGCCGAGACCGGGGGCCATCTGGAAGAAGCGGATCGCGCCGACAGCCGTTGACGGGTTGAGGCTACGCAGCCCTGCCCGGAACAGCCTTTATCGCCGTACACTTATTTCAATCCTCGCCCGCTCCTCAGAGCGGGCGCTACGCGGACGACCAGGATTATAAGCTGGTCGTAAAAAAAGTGCCGTTTAAGCTCCAGCGGCCGCGCCACAAGCCAAATTTCAACCAGAGCTACCTTGTGGATCAGATCCTCGAAGTGAGAGGGGACGCGCACTCCCGGCCGTATCATGAGCAGAAGGTGAGGGAGCTTCCCGAAGCCACCATTTGGATGCTCCTTTCGGAAACCAAGCAGGCCCGCCTTGAAAGCCGGATCCAGACGAGTCCGGCCCGGTACTTCACAGATATCGTCGAGCGCCAGCTCGGTCACAAGGCGAAATAATCAAGAGCCCAGCCAACCCCAACCCGGCTAAAAGCAGGGTAGGGGGCGACCGACCTAGACCTAAATCAACTCCCAATTCAGGAACTATCTGATTTATATCAGGCGGCGAATCGTCGCTCCGTCTCCTCACCTAAAAACCCTTGAAACTAAAGGGTTTTTCCGTCCCTGGAATCGTATGGACGGCGGTTCGTCGCCTCCGCGACCACAAACTCGAATGCCGCCTACGGCGGCACTCCGCTTACTTCGTTCGCTTCGGGATTGCGCTCCGCCCCCCTGCGGGGGGTCGGTGCTCACCTTCGTGTTTGTAGTCGCGGAGCACGATTTTCTACGCCCCTGCGGGGCTATGCCGCTTTCAACGGCAAAAAAAATCGGCTCGCGACGATTCGCCGCCTAGATAAGGTATCCCCCTTGCGCTGTCCCTCGACAATGCTCGGGAACGCTCCCTCGGGGCTCAGCGGCCGGCTTTTTGTTGTGAAAATAAACCGGAAGCGCTACCAAAATTACCCACTCTGAGGGACCACCGGGAACTGTACGACCTCCGCGGCCGTTTGCGCTTTCTTTACTCTCCCCGCCATCGGTTCCTCCGGAAGGCAGCTTCCCTACGATCTTCTCCAGTGCTCCGCTGCCGCTGGACTCTGGAGCTTCTCCGGGCAGATAGAGAATCACCCCGCCGCGCGTGGGCCGTTTCTCGATGACACGCTTAGCGGCCAGCCCTCTTGTGGCTTCAACAGGGTCCTCGTGGAAATAACCCCTGAAGGCTTCATTGAACCTGGAATAAACCGAGTGAATCCCCTTGCGGCCAGGCTCCCGAAGCGTCTCTATAGCCCTGAGCACAAACTCCTCCTGGCTGATTTTGTCACTCATAGCCAACCCTCCTTTTTTTTGGAAAATTTGGGGGCTTATCGATCCCCCTAACCAAAGGCGTTGACCACCGAATAATACCTAGTTACGTACCTAGTTACCTAGCCGTAGGACATAGATGCAGGGATAGGCAGGCTACCTTAGGATTCCCCCCTTTCACCTGCCTCGCGTCGCTCCATTGTACCAGCCGGCTCAAGGCCGCTTTTTAGAGATTTGTCGCCAAAATGACAAAATTTTCTGCCGCATTTGCTGTATAATGCATTTTCTCGGACCGGGCCTTACCAGATGGTAGGGGTATTTTCGGGTTCGCGGCCTTGACCTCGGCCGGTGTGTCGCTCCGCGGGCGAGGCAGGTTTTCGCCGAGCAAAGGTCGATTTGACAGCTCTCATTATCCGCTTAAGCTTAAAGTATGCCCTAGAAAAATATCGCCACAATCCAGGAGCTCGACAGTTCAAAAAGTTCGATCGGCACCGTTCAAGCCGCCTACCCACCCTAGCTTCCACGGTTCAACGGGTTCCCCCCTTCGACTTCGCTTCGCTCCGCTCAGGACAGGCAAAGTTGTTTAACGGCAGTCCCCCGACCGACCGCCCGCCTCCGTTCGAGTCGTTCAAAAGGTTCAACGGTCGCGTCTCCCCCTACCCGCCCTCCCGCGCGATGGCTTCGCGACCGGCCTCGGTCGTCCGGTACCGCTGCATACGGCTTCTCGGCTTATCGGGAATGGTCATCTGGAGCAAGCGCAAGTCTAAAAGCGGCTTGATGAACTGCTCACGGAATTTGGTGCGGTTCTTGCGGCCGACGGAGTTCATAAGTTCAAGCAGGGTTCCTTCTTTACGGCAGAGCCGAAGAATCTTGACTTGCTCCCTACTTAGTCCCGACTTAGTCCCGACTTGGTGCCGACTTGGTCCCGACTTGGTCCCGACTTGGTTCGTGACTTCCTCGCTCGCTGCGAGCGCCTGTCTGCGCACTTCGGGGTTGGGATAGAACGTCGCAGTGAAAAAACCCGTGGTCTCGAATTTAGGTTCGGGGCTGCCGCATTTTTTGGCCTCCTCGCGCATGCGCTTGATGCCGGTACCCGCCTTCTCGATAAATTCGATCCGGTGCAGCAGGTCCGCGATCAGCGGATTGCGCCGCACGCTCTTGTGGCCTAGGTCGGAAGGCAGCATCCCTTTGGGCAGACCGCCGGGGTTCGAGACCTCGATGCGGTCCGTGTAAATCTCTACGAAAACGTTGGCTCCCTCGTTGAACCAGTCGCGGTGCATGACGGCATTGGTGACCGCCTCGCGCAGGGCGGCCAGGGGGTACTCGGGGATCTCCTCGCGGCGCAGCCGCTCGATGCGATAGGCCACGCGGGTGTTGCGCTCGATGAAGCGCAGGGCCTCTTCGATGTCGGCGACGATCCCTCCGTCGAAGTCCTTGCGGTCGAGGATGTGCGTCTTGTCCGTGCCGCGGGCGAGCAGGCAGGTGATATAGGCATGCGGGAAGAAATGCCTCACGTTCTTTGCGAAGAAAAGGACTCCGGCATTGCGGAAGATGAGCTTGCCGCCCGAGCGCTCGGCCGCCTCGATATTTACGAGAACATCCTCGATTCGCCCTCTACGCGTGATCCGGCTTTCATGAATCCACGCGTCGAATTTCGCGCGATCGAAATCCTCAGGGTAACGAAACTTTGGATAAACGGTCAGGTCGAAGCGGATCGCACCCTCGCTGCGGAAGAAATCCCGTATCTCATCCCGCGAGAGCTTCTGGGTGCTTGCTCCCTGACGCCAGAAAAAGCCGTCACGGCATTGAACGGGTTTGCTTTCGCTCTCTCGCACAACGACGGCCAGCACATTTCCGACCGCTTCCACGAGGACGTTAACCGGCGGATCGCAATTTCGCGCTATGTCCTGTATCTGGGCTCTCAAGTCGTTGGTATCGCGCATTCCGACCACTGTGCCGTCATTACGAACGCCGAGCAGGATCTTGCCGCCGGCGCTGTTGGCAAAGGCCGCCAACTCCCGCGCCAAAGAGGAGGACAGGGACTCCTTATACTCAAGCATGGAACCTTCGCCCTCGTGAAGAAGAATATCAAGGTCTCTCTGGTTCACGGCTCCTCATTGACGGCGTTCAAAACCGACGATTCCCCGTCAGGTCTCTCAGGAATAGATTTCGCAGGCAGTGTCATTTGCGAATCTTATACAACAAGCATTTGACAGATCAGGTCATTTCATTTTTCCCGTTTTGACATCCAAGGTCACGATTGCCAAGAAAAAATACCGTTCAAGCCGCCTACCCACGCAAGCTTCCCCGGTTCAACAGGTTCAACCTCGTTCAACGGTAGTCCCCCGGCCGCCCCGGTTCAAAGGGTTTCCTTCGACTTCGCTTCGCTCCGCTCAGGACAGGCAACCTTGTTCAACGGCAGTCCCCCGACCGCCCCGGTTCAAAGGGTTCCCTTCGACTGCGCTTCGCTCCGCTCAGGACAGGCAAGTCGTTCAAATGGTTCAAAACGTTCAACCGTTTCAAGAGTTCAAAGTTGGAACAGTTCAAGTCCTCCGTGCGGTTCACATCGTTTAAGAGCGTCAGCCGGAATATCGCCGAGCACGTTTAACCTTGTCTTTTCCCTTTCCGCCATACCTCGCCCCTTTTTCCCGAACGGCATCGGGCCCGGCGAGGTCGGACAGCCGATCCAAGGCCTCCAGACGCTGCCGCAGGCTCAGCGCATGCCAACGTCGCAACTGCTCGCGGCGGCTGCCTTCAAAAGTGGTCTTGGACCAATCTATCGTCTCGTCGGATTCGCTCATTTTTTGCTCTCGTCTTCGAGTATCCAGCGCAAGTGTTGGATGTCGTCCAGATCACGGGGCCGCCCAGCCGCCTCCTTCATTCGAATCAGCGTCGGAATAGAGACAAAGCGCACCGATAGCCCCGGCAAAACTTCGCCCACCATCGCGGCGGTAAACTCCTGGTGAAAGTCAAACGGCTCGTACACAAATATGTCCACGGAGCTTTCCGGGTGCTGATCACTGAAGAAATTGAGCACTTGCATTCCTTTTTCCGCGATCCAACGCTGTCGCTGGTTGGCATCGGCGAATTGCTCGGCTCTGATCGGCACGGTGGGCCGGTATCCGACCTTTGACAAGGCGCCGAACGTCCGCAAGATATTGCGGGCATCCAGCGCAATGACGAAGTCCATATCGGCCGTGAAGCGCAGATACCCATGAGCGTTCACAGCCAGGCCGCCAGCCACAAGATAGCGCACCTGGGCATCGTGCAACGCCTGCGC
Organism: Deltaproteobacteria bacterium RIFCSPLOWO2_12_FULL_60_19; assembly: GCA_001798595.1. Lineage (GTDB taxonomy): Bacteria > Desulfobacterota > Binatia > UBA9968 > UBA9968 > 2-12-FULL-60-19. Next base: position 24,937 of record MGSS01000152.1, read on the forward strand.
TACAGCTTCAAAGGCGCGCAGCTTCATGCTTGTCGCTCGCGGCGCGAGCCTTCGACGGTGGTCGCGCGCCAATCGAACCCCGGTTTGCGCGGTTCATATTTCGGCATCGTCTTCCACTTGATTCGCAGATGCGCGCGGACGATGGCTTCGAAGTGTTCAGTTTCACGGCTCGGTTCCCCTCCTCTGCGCCCGGCGCTTTGTTGTTGGCTCCACTATACCAGCCCTGTGTGACAGATCGGGTCATTTTATTTTTTCCCGTTTTGACATCCAAGGTCACGATTACAAGAAAAAATACCGTTCAAGCCGCCTACCGACGCAAGCCTCCCAGGTTCAACAGGTTCAACCTTGTTCAACGGTAGTCCGCCGCCCGACCGCTGGCCGCCCCTCCGTGGTTCAACAAGTTCAAATAGTTCAATGATTCCAGCCCCAGCGGGCCCACAATACGGCAAAGCCATAACATCCAAGGTCCTTCTCCCGTTGCATCATTTTGGACACTCTTGTACACTTGCCTTCATGAAACTCTCCGTCAATCAGGCGCGAAAGAAGCTGCCGGAACTGGTCCGGCAGGTGCGGAAGGACCCCGGCGCCGCCGTTCAGATTACCGTGCGGAACGAGATCGTCGCCGAGCTGCGCGCGCCGTTGCCCGAGCCGGAGCCCGGCGCCGCCGCCAAAAAACTGGTTGAGCTGATGCGTAAGCTGCCGAAGCATCGGGGACGAAAAACGGATGTCTCGGCGCACGTCAAAGAGCATCTTTATGGTTCCGACGCAAAGAGCCGCTGATGGCGCTTCCCGCCCGTCTTTTCTGTGATACATCGTTCTTCTACGCCTGCTTCGATCAGGGGGATGTCAACCACCAACAAGCCAACGACCTCTCGAAAGACGCCGCTGCGTCCGGGGCCGGTCTCTATGTCACCTGGGACATCGTCAGTGAGACCGTAACCCTGCTGCGCTATCGGCGAAGCCACCGCGATGCGCTGACGTTCCTCGCCGAAATCAAGCCCCGTCTCCATATCGTAAATTACGCCGACAACACCCGCGCCGAAGCGGAACGAATCTTCCGCCGGTACGGGCGCGACCATAAACTTTCTTTCTGCGACGCGATATCATTTGTGGTTGTTACCACGCTTCTCGATGATATTCCCGCTCTCGCCTTTGACGATGACTTCCGCGCTCTGGGGCTTACAGTAATTCCTTAGCTGAACTTCCTTCCGTCGCTTCATCGCAGATCTCCGCCCGTCTCAACTCGAACGCATCATAGCACGGAACTTTGACATCCAAGGTCACGACCGAAAGATTTTTCTCGCCTCTTCTTTGACCTTTTGCCTCAATGCATCCGGCCGGACTACCCGCACCTGGCTGCCGAAGCTCAAGATCCAGCCGACAAGCTCGGCCGTATCGGCGACCTTCAACGCCATCCTTAGCCGTCCGTTCTTTAACACGTTTGTCTCCTGGCTCGGGTGCCAGACCTTATCTTTAACCCAGGCGGCTGTGGCTTTGGAAAACAGAAGCTCCACTTCGATCCGCCGGCCGCGCATCACCATGAGCGCGTCCTGGACGTACTCTTCCACGTTGAAACCCAAAGGCAGTTGATAGGGATGGTCGGTCAGCGCGATGGAGCGAATCCGCTCTACGGCGAACATCCGCACGTCCTTGCGCAGATGGCAGTGGCCGATCAGGTAAAGCCCGCCGGCCGCATACCACAGGCGATACGGGTCTACTTCACGGCGCGTCGTGGTGTTCCGAGAAGCCGAATAGTAGCGGAGTTGGGCGGTTCGCGCTTTGTCTATCGCCTGGGTTATGACGTCGATCGTTCCTCGATGCCGCTGGTAACTCTTATGCGGCCCCAAGCCGACGGAAAACACCTTCTCCAACGCTCGAACATACTCATGGCCTTGCGGGGGCAGCGCCGCCGCCATCTTGTTCAGCGCCGAGTTAAGAGAAGATTGAATTTCCGTGCCTTCCAACGGCTTTAGGAGATTTCGGCTGAACACGAGAGACATGAGCTCCGTGGGCGAAAAGCCTAAGGCCGGAATGTGACGGAACCCGTCCATGAGCTTCCAGCGCGTCTGTCCATCGAAACGCTCCGTGACAAGCGGCACCCCTACGATTTCGAGAGCCTCGAGATCTCTGTGAATTGTGCGCAGATTTTTGGGGTAATCTTCGGGAAGACCGTCCATGAGTTGTTGGAGCGTCATCCCCGCGGAACTCTCCAGTTTCTGGAGCAGCAACCACTGGCGCGTGACCTGAGTGTTCCTCGGCATGGCGGCAGGGCCGATTCTCCTACAGCCTTCCAGCGGTGTCAAACTACTCTATGCCGGTAATTTGGCAGGAAAAATGAACTCTGGGGAACGAGAGAAGGCGAAGGGAGTCTATTTTCTCTTAGCCTGCAAGGCGCGCCAGACTTTTTCGGGAGTGATCGGCAGATCGTAGAAACGGATGCCGATCGTATTCGCGATCGCGCCGCTGATGGCGGAGGCGACCGGCAGCAGGCCGCCCTCGCCCATGCCCTTGGCGCCGAACGGCCCGGGGCCGTTCCCGTTCTCGATCAGCGTTGAAGCGAACTCCTCCGGCAGGTCGCCGAATTTAGGCACGCGGTAGTCCACGAGATTCGGATTCAACAACTGCCCGTCCTCGTAAACCATCTCCTCGAACAGCGTATGGCCGAGGCCGAAGACGACGCCGCCCTCGTCCTGCCCTTCGCACTGGAGCGGGTTGATCGCCTTGCCGACGTCCGCCACGGAGACGTACTTGCGAAGCTGAATCGCGCCGGTCTCGCGATCCACTTCGACCTCCGCGCCGCCCCAACCCACTTCCCAAAAAGTCGTCGTCGCGCCCAACGCGGCTTTCTTCGTCCTGATGTCGCGGTAGATTCCTCTGCCGATGATCTCTCCGGCTTTGCTGCCGAAATATTCCGTGATGACGCCGCCGTAAGCGAGCGACTTTCCGCGCCCGGCGTGAACCTTGCCGTCTTTCAACTTTAACTCCCTGATTTTGCAGCCGAGCGCCCCGGCCGCGGCTTCGAACAGTTGTTTCTTGGCGTCCTGCGCCGCGCGCTGCACCGCCAGCCCCATGACCGTCATCGAGCTGCTGGCGCTCGTCGAGACATCGTAGGGCGTTACATCCGTATCGAGCTGAGCCACGGAAATCCGCTCCAGGCCCAGGGACAACTCTTCGGCCACCACCTGGCTGAGCGCCGTCTTCGATCCTTGACCGACCTCAACCGTGCCGGTCAAAAGAATGACGCTCCCGTCGGAAGACATCCTCACCGTGGCGCCCGCGATCTTGAACGTGCCGCCGGCATCCTTGAGACAGACACTCAAGCCCTTTCCGGCGCCGGGCTTCGAGCGGCCTGTCCAATTCAACGCCTTGGCGACCTTGACCAACCCTTCTTTTAAGTCGCAATCGACCGGCGTGTCGCCCGGCGTGTATGGCTCCCCTTTTTTGAGCAAGTTTTTGAGACGAAACTCCACAGCGTCGATCCCGAGCCGCTCGGCGATGAGATCGGTATGCGATTCGTAGGCCCACGCCACCTGCACCGAGCCGAAGCCGCGGAACGCGCCCGCTGGAACGGTATTAGTGTAAACGCAGTAGGCGTCGATCTTCGCGTCGGGGATTCGATAGGGACCGAGCGCGCGGTATCCGGCCTTCTGCGTCACCCGCGGCCCCGCGTCGGCGTACGCGCCGGTGTTCATGTAGATCTCGCACTCGCGCGCGAGCAGACGGCCGTCTTTGGTCAGGCCGCTCTTTATCCGCACGCGCGCCGAATGGCGGGTGACGGTTTTGAAGCTCTCGCCGACGCCCATGACGAGCTTCACCGCACGGCGCGCCTTCCACGAGAGCGCCGCGGCGATCGGCTCCGCCTTGACGTAGAGCTTGCCGCCGTAGCCGCCGCCGACGTAGGGCACGACGATCCGCACGTGGCTCAGCGGGAGATTGAATATCCCGGCGAGCTGGTCGCGCAGGCCGAAGGGGTCCTGACAGGAGCTCCAGACCGTCAAATGGTCCTGGTCGAAATTTGCGATCATCGTGTGCGGCTCGAGCGAGTAGTGCTGGACTTTCGGAAAGCGGAAGACATCTTCGAAAACATAGGCCGACTTTGCAAACGCCGTCCCGACATCACCCCGACTATAACCGAAGTGCGAGCAGATATTCGTCCCCTTGAATTTGTCCGGCGCGCCGTAGCTTGAGCCGCGCAGTTCCGCCTTGCCGAACCATTGCTCGTGGACGAGCGGCGCCCCTTCGGCAATCCCCTCTTCGATGCTCGTGATCGCGGGGAGATCTTCGTACTCGACGTCGATCAGGCTCAGCGCCTCCTCCGCGGTCATCTCATCCATCGCAAGCACGGCGGCGACGGGATCGCCCGCGTACCGGACTTTATCCGTCGCGACGATCGACTGATCCTTGTGGATTGCGCCGTAGCGAGAGTTGATCCCTTTGAAGTCGTCGCGCGTGAGGACCGAAAAAACTCCCGGCAGGCTTTCCGCCTTGCGCGCGTCGATCCGCGCGAGCCTGGCGTGCGGCACCGGGCTGCGAAGAACTTTCGCAAAGCCCATCCCCGGCAGCGTGACGTCACCGGTATAAATCGCCTTGCCCGTGACCTTCTCGACTCCATCGAGACGCGCGAGTGAAGTGCCGACGATTTTGAGATCGTGGTTTCGTTTCATTTTATTGACCAGGGAAACGGCGCTGCTTTTGCGATCAGTACTAGCCGTGCTCGTGAGGCGTGCTCGTGGAAAAAGCAATCAACCTTCCTGACGAGCACGAAACACGAACACGATCACGTCATTTGCGAATTTTCGGGCTTTCCTTTTCCGGAAAATACAGATCGCAGTAGGGACAATGGAAATCCATGCCGGAGTTGAGCATGTGCGGATGCGCGACAAACATCTTGTTGCATTTCGGGCACGTCACTTCGATGGTCTGACCCATTGTCTACTCCATTTTCGATTTTAGATTTTGGATTTTAGATTAATCGGAAATTGGTAATCAAGCGGTTTTAGCTTCTGGATTCAATCGAAAATCGGAAATCGGCAATCTAAAATTGTTAGGCCCAGTACGTCGTCCGGTCCATGGGAATGTGCTGCAAGACCTCGCCGGGGATAAAATCCTCCAGCTTGATCCGCGCCAGCGCGTCGTCGGGGCACTTCGACACGGGCGAGAACGGGCGGTCCAACGGCCGGGTGGCGTCGATGATCATCCCCGAAGTTTTGATCTCGTCGAGCAGCGACGGGTCGAGATAGTTGCCGCGAAAGAGCGGCTTTAGGATCGAAACCTGCGCGTGCGGCTGCACTCGCGTCGCCAGCGCCCAGAGGATCTCCGTGGGATTGAAAACGTCGATGTCGTCGTCGAACACGAAAACGTTCTTCGTGTGGTCGAAGCTCAGCGCCGCGGCCGCCGCCCGTCCGGGATCGCCCTCCGACATCTTCTTCATCGAAATAAAAATATTGTACTGCGCGTGGCGCCCGAATTTGCACACCGCCGTCACGCCGGGGATCGCCTCGCGGATTCTTCTGAGATACGCCCCCTCGCGCGGCAAATCCATCCACGGCTTGTCCCCTTCCGGCGTGATCACCGACTGGTACATCGCTCCCTTGCGATAGTTGATCGCGCGCACTTCGTAACGGGCGCAGCTGGTGTAGCGCTGGGGGCCTAAATAGCCGGGCGCTTCGCCGAACGGCCCCTCGACCACGCGCCCGCCGGGAATCAGCGCGCCTTCGATGACGATCTCCGCGTCGGCGGGAATCAGCAGATCGTCGCTCCAGGTCTCCGACGGCGTGAGACGCAGAGGCTCGCGGAGATAGCCGCCGATGACTTCATACTCGCTGACGTCGAACGGCCCGGTGTAACAGGCGCCCATATGATAGGCCGGATGGTGGCCCAACACCGTCGCAACCGGGCATTCCTGCTTGTTGTCTTCGTAGTCGCGGTAGATCCGCCACAGGTGGCGCGGCGAGGCATAGCAGGCGGTCGTGTTCTTCGACTTGACCTCCATGCGATGATACGACGTGTTGTAGATGCCGCTCTTGCGGTCCTTCGTGATCGTCGAGAGCGTGATGTAGGGTCCTCCGTCCATCTCGTGATGGCGCATGATCGGCAGTTGAAAGAGATCGACCTCTCCCCCCTTCTTCACGATCTCCTTCACCGGCGCGTCCTTCTTCTCCACGATCACCGGCGGAACTCGCTGCCCTTCCAGCTTGAGGCAGGCCTCGGCCATCTGGCTGCGGTTCATCTCTTTCGGCAGGCCGAGCGCGATTTGAACCTTGCGCTGAGAGATCTCGCAATTCATGACCAGCTTCACGTCGCTGACTTTGCCGTGGAGGTTCAGCGGCCGGTCGAAGACGATAATGGGAAATTTTTTTAGCGCGCCCAGGTGCTTGATGATCGCGGTCACGTCGTAGTGCGCCGGGTCCACCTGCTTCGCGATATGGATGATCTCGCTCGGAATCTCCCTGCGGCAGTCTTCCAGAAATGTTCTTAGACTCTTCGGCATTCCGTTCCCCCTACAGATTCAACAGCCGCGCGGCGTTTTCCCCAAGGATTTTGTCTTTCTGCTTCGCCGTGAGATCCTTGCGCTCCCGGATACTGGACACCGTGTGCGGATACTCGGAGTCGAAGTGCGGGTAGTCCGTCGCCATCAGGATGTGGTCCTCTCCGACTTCTTCGATCGGGCGCGTCAAATCCTTCTCGTCCGCTTCGCAGGTGAAGTAGCAGTTGCGCTTGACGTATTCCGACGGGGGCATCTTGATCCCGCCCGTCAGTTGGGAGAAATCCTTGGCCCATTCGTAGTCGTCGTCCATCCTGTGCATCCAGTAGAGCGGGAACTCCGCGCTGCACTCGAAAAAGGCGACCTTCAGCTTGGGAAATTTCTCGAAGACGCCGCCCAGGACCAACGCTATGAGGGCGGGGGTGCAGTTCATCGGCCGTCCCAAAACGTGGGTCTTGAAAAAGTTATCGAAGCGGTCGACCAGATCGCCGTTGCTGTTGGGGTGGCAGAAGAGCGGAACGTTCAGCTCCTGCGCCGCCTCATAGTAAGGATAGTAGGCCGGATCGTCCAGGTTGCGAGTGCCGCAGTAAGGAACCAGGTGGCCGACCTTGAAGCCGAGTTCCTTCACGCAACGCCTGAGCTCGTCCGCCATCGCGTCCGGGCAACCGCCGGGCGCCATCGCTACCGGCCAGAAGATGTCCTCGTAGCCCTTGACCAGCTTCGCCACCCAGTTGTTGTACCCCCGTGCGAGCGCCAGGCCCAACCGCCCGATGTTTTGCGTCGCGATGCTGATCCCCGTCGGAAAGATAATCTGCTTGTCGACGCCTTCTTTCTTGATACCCTCGCGGCGAAACTGCATGTCGTAGCCCGCTTGCTGACGGTCGGCGATATCTCCCCCGCGCCACCTGACCTCGGGGTCGTAGATATAAGGATGGGCGTGCGCCGCGCGCCCCTGCGGGCTGATGGGATCGAGCGAGTGAATGAATTTAGTCTTGTGGCCGCGCTCGCCGCCCACTCTCACCGGCGTCAGCCTGGCATAAGGCCCGTCGAGCTTGTAGATCTCATCCAGAAAGTAACCTTCGCGCAGGTGCGAGTCCAGGTCGATAATCATCTTTCCGTCCCTCCTCTGTGAACTTGTGAATATTATGCCATCCCGAACAGCCGCATCGCATTGCCGCCGAGAATGTTTTCCTTGTCCTCTTCCGACAGCCGCCCCATCTCCTTGATCGGCCTCACCGTCCTGGGCCAGGTCGAGACGGCGTCGCCGTGGTCGAAGTCGCTGCCGACGATAATGTTGTGATTCGGCCAGAACTTCACGATCTCCGGCAGGTAGTCCTCCCACGAAACCGCGGCGATGTAGAACTGGCTGAAATATTCGCTCGGCGCTTTTTTCGGCCAGGAGCGTTCCTTCAAAAATGCGCTCTGGGCCGCCGAGACTCTCGTGGCCTGTTTGGGGATGTGATGGTCGAGCGTCCGCATCAGCCACGGCACCCAGCCGATCCCGCCTTCGAAGAAAGCAAGGCGGAGATCGGGAAAACGATCGAGCACGCCGCTGAATATCAGGCGCGAAGCGGTGACCATGTAGGTGAGCGGGAAACCCAGCGCCGTCGGAAACAGCGGGAAGCCCTGGTAGCGTTCCGCGCCGATCAACCAGGGATGGCTGTGCTGCGCGTCGAAGACGCGCGCGCCGGGATGAACGAGGATCGCCACGTCGAGCTTGCAGACCTCCTCGTAAAACGGCCACAAGACCTCGTTGTCGAGGTCGCCGTCGGCATAGCCGCCCATCAGCTTGACCGCTTTAAGACCGAGATCCTTGACGGCGCGCCTGAGTTCCCTCACCGCTTCAGCCACGTCGGGCAGGTAGACCCAGGCGACGCCGATGAATTCCCGCTTGCCTGCGATGTCCTCCGCCACCGTATCGTTGTACGCCCGCGCGAGTTGCCGCCCGAGCTCCGGGTCGAGCTCGTAGATCAGCTGGCGGTTATCGGGAATCAACACCTGAACATCGAAGCCGTCTTTTTTCATGTACTCGCGGCGAATGTCGAGATTCCAACGGCCCTCTTTGAAGGAATGCACCAGTTGGCCGTCCCGGTAGTACGACGCCACGGCCCCCGGGACCGGCTCGCCGTAGCGCATCCAGGTGCCCGGATCCTTAACGACCTTCAAATAGCCCCTGCCGGGATGCTTTACTCGATCGAGAAAGCGCAGCGGCCAGTAATGCGTATCGCCGTCGATGTACATGGTCATCGACATTCCTCCAAATGCGAGGCCTCACGGCGCGAGTCTTCGGGCCGCGGCCAAGCCCTTCGGGATCTCAAATTTCAAATCTCAAATCTGAGATATGAAATCTGCTATCTGAGATTCCGAGCATCGCGAGGACTTGGCCCTCTCCCTCGCGCCCATCGGCCTCGCGGGGAGCGTCGTCGCCCGTTCGAGGAGCCTGCGCATCCGATACTGCCGATGGGACTAAACAGCTACTTATTGCGCAGGCTCGGAGAGCGGGTGGCGGCGCTCATCGTCAAGCGTAAACGACAATGAGCATCCGCGCCGTGAGGCCGCGCTTTCGGAAGCCTCACGGCTACTTCCCGCTGTATGTGGCCTGAAGCCCGTCGATGGCGCCGCTCTCGTCGAGCCGCCGCAATATCCGCGCGAATATTAGGTGCTTCAGGGGTTAACTCCCGATACGGCCCCGCGCCACATCCTCCGCCGAACGATCACTTTCCCCCGATCGCCTGGATGAACGACCGGTCGATCAGCTCGTCCAGGGAGATCTTGCGCTTGATCCTTGCGTTTTCGAACTCCTGCTCGATGACCACGGGGATCGGCTTCTCGGCGATCTTGCCGTTCACGGGAAACGAGTCGCGGTACTCGTCGTAGCCCGCGGGCGCATAAGCAGGGTCCATCCTCACGTACTTTCGAATCGCCCTGACGGCGTCTTCCTTGCTCTCGTGCGTATGGCGAACGGCGCGCTGATACGCGCGCAGGAACCTCGTGACCTGGTCTTTTTGCTTGGCCAGCCATGATTCGCGCGCCGCAAAAGTTTCATACGGCCATTCCGGGAAAACTTCTTTCAGATCGAACAGTTTGTTGTAGCCCTTGGATTTGGCGATCTCGGTCACCGGAAACCAGACGATGCTCGCATCAACGCCGCCGGCCTCAAGCGCGGCGAAGCGCGCGGGCGTGCTCCCGATCTGAAGGATTGTCACGTCCTTCGGATTGATGCCGAAGTGCCGCACGGTGGCGCGCGTGAGAAAGTCCGTAAGCGAGCCGAACCGGCTGATGGCGAACTTCTTCCCCTTGGCGTCCTTCATCGACTTGAAGCCCGGCTGGGAGTAGAGTTGAAACGGCATGAGATTGCAGATGCCCCAAAAATTCTTCACATCCACGATGCCGCTCGCCCGGCCGCCGATCGTCTCGACGAAGGCGCTGCCCATGATCTGCACGTCGCCGCCGGCCAGGGCCTGGAGATTGGTCGAGCCGGCGTTGAACATGACGGGAACGATCTCCAGCCCTTCGTCCTTAAAAAAGCCCTTCTCCTGAGCCACGTAGAACGGCAAAAAGGCGATGTTCACGGACGACAAGCCCACGACGATTTTTCCCTGCGCGAACGCCGAAGACGCGCCAAGAAGCAAGAAAAACATCAACAAGCCTGTTAAGCGTCGCATAAATTTTCCTCCAATTCTTCAGATCACGGACTGTTCCGGCAAGATCGTTTTTAACACCCGCAGATAATTCCCGCCGAGAACAAGAGCGATATCCTTCTCCTTGTAGCCCCGGCGGATCAACCCATCGAGCAACTTGGGCAGATCTTCAATCTCCTCGAAGTCTTTCACATAGGTCCGTTGGTGCAGCGGATGGTGCTGGTCTTTGAGCGTGCGCGGCCCGTCGTACTTGATAAAATCGAGCCCCAGCGCCACGTGCTCGATGCCCGCCAACTCCACCATGTAGTCGAGATGCTTGAGCAGATCGTCGAGCGTGGCGTCTTTCTTGGTCACCCGCTCCGGCAGGGCGAGAATGCCGACCAGCCCGCCCTGATCCGCGATCGCCTTGATCTGGTCGTCCGCCAGGTTGCGCACATTGTCGAGCATGCCGCAGGCATTGGCGTGGCTGACGATCAACGGCGCCTCCGCCACTTCGAGCGACTGGAAAAATCCTTCACGGTTCATGTGAGCCAAGTCCGCGACCATTCCCAGCCGGTTCATCTCTTTGATGACCTGCACGCCGAAGCGCGTGAGCCCTCCCTTGGTGCGATTCTCCCAAACGCCGTCCCCCAGCTCGTTGCGGAAGTTCCACGTAAGCTGCATCGACCGCAGCCCGAGCCGGTAGAAATTCCGGAGCTGGTGGATGCTCCCCTGGAGCGGCATCCCCCCCTCGAAATGGAGCAGGAACGATATCTGCCCCGGCTTCACGTTGTCCGGCAGGTCCGAGCGCGTGCGGATCATCGAGATCATCCCTTCGGACCTGGGCGCCTCTTCCAGGAACATGTCGATGTTCTCGAGCGTCGTTTCGAGATAGCGGCCGGTGTTCTGCGAGTGCGAGTAGGAATCCCCGCCGATCGCGTAGACGCAGACATTGATGCCGTCGCGGATCAGCCGCGGCGCGATCGCGTCGCGGATCGGGCTCTCTTCGCCGACCGATTTCCGGTAGAGTTGTTCGTAGACATCCCGGTGTCCCTCGACGACGATATGTTTTTTCAGCAGCTCCTGACCTTCCATAGACTTTCCTTTTCCCTTGAAGAACCCTCTCGCTTGGGGTACTAATAGCCGCAAAACGAATCCGACGCAAGCGTGAATTTAACTTTGGTTTTCTTATTCAGAAAAGGCCGGCTCAGGCCCGTTTTCGCCCTCCTGATTCTACTCATTTTCTCCGGCTGCAACCCGTTTTCCCGCGGCGGCGACGACAAAGTCTTTCGCGTCAACCTCAGCACCGAGCCTCCCAGCCTCGACTGGTCTTTGGCCACCGATCATGCCTCCTTCAACGTCATCGCCAACCTGATGGTCGGGCTGGCGGATTTCGACAAGAGCCTGAAACCCGTGCCGATCGTCGCTAAATCGTGGAACGTCCTCGAACGCGGCCGGCGAATCGTCTTTCATTTGCGGGACGACCTGACCTGGAGCGACGGAAAAAAGGTGACGGCCGAGGATTTCGAATATTCCTGGAAGCGGCTGCTCGATCCAAAAACCGCGTCGCAGTACGCCTATATCCTCTTCGATATCGTCAACGCGGAGGAATTCAATCAGGGGAAACTCGCCGACGCGGATCAGGTGGGAGTGAAGGCGACGGACGAGCGGACGCTGGAGGTGCGCTTGAAGCATCCCGCGCCCTATTTTCTCTCGATCGCCACTTTCGAGGTGACCTACCCGCAGCGGCGGGACGTGATCGAGAAGCACGGCACTAAATGGACCGATCCGGAGAACATCGTCACCAACGGGCCGTTTCTGCTGGCCTCGTGGAAGCACGAGAATGAAATCCAGCTCAAAGCCAATCCCAACTTTTTCCTCGGCAAGCCCGCCATCGAAACGGTCGAGATGTATATGATCACCGAAAAGACGACGTCTCTGGCGTTATACGAGCAGGGCAAGCTCGACTTTCTCGACAACTACAGCATCCCGACGTTGGAGAAGCCCCGTCTCTCCAAGGGCCCCGGCTTCCGGCGGGTGCCGCAGCTGAGAGGAGAGTATTACGGCTTTGCGGTGGACAGGAAGCCCTTCGACGACGTGCGGGTGCGCAAGGCGTTTGCCATGGCGATCGACCGCAGCGTCTTTCCCAGGATTCTTCACGGCGGAGAGCAGCCTGCGACCTCGTGGATTCCGCCCGGCATGCTCGCTCACAATCCCAAGATCGGCCTGACCTACAACCCGCCTGAAGCCCGGAGGCTGCTGCGCGAGGCCGGCTATCCGGAGGGAAAAGGTTTTCCCAGGGTCACGGTCAGCTACAACACGCTCGAACACCACAAGCTGGTCGCCGAAGCGATCCAGGGCATGTGGCAGCGCAACCTGGGCGTCGTGGTGCAACTGGAAAATCAGGATTGGAAAGTCTATCTGAAGAAACTTGAGACCGATCCGCCCCCGGTCTTTCGCAGCGGCTGGGGCGCGGACTATCCCGATCCCGACAACTTCATGAAACTTTTCACCTCGCTCAGCGGGAATAATCACGGCCGCTGGAAAAGTCCGCGTTATGACGAGCTGTTGGAGGAGGCGGCGAGAGAGATGAGCGAAAAGAAGCGCATCCGCCTGTACGACGAGGCGCAGAAGATTCTGTGCGAAACCGAGGTCGCGATCATGCCGCTCTTCGTCGTAGTCGAGAGCACCGTGCTGAATCCGCGATTCACCGGCCTCGAATATAACTCGATGAGCCGGATGGTCCTGCGCCACGTGAGACCAAAAAAAGTGAGCAGTGAGAAGTGAGCCGTGAGCAGTAACCGCAAAACGCCACGAACCGAATGCCTGTTAACTTCTCACTACTCACCCCTCACTGCTCACTAATTTCATGATCCGCTTTTTAGCAAAGCGTCTGCTTCACGGCCTGGCCGTTCTCTGGGTCGTGGTGACGCTGACTTTCGTGCTGCTCCGCATTTTGCCGGGCGGCCCGTTCGACAGCGAGCGACGTCTGCCGCCCGAGATCATGGCCAACATCCAGGCCAAGTACCATCTCGACGAGCCCTGGCTGAAGCAGTACGCGCGCTATCTCGCGGGCGTCGCGCAGGGTGACCTCGGTCCGTCTTACAAATACATCGACCGGACCGTGAGCGATATCATCAAAGACACGCTTCCGACCTCGACCCTGTTGGGCGTGCTGGCGCTTGTCTTCGCCGTCGTTCTTGCATTTCCGCTCGCCGTCGCCGCCGCGGCGTATCACAACCGCTGGGCCGACCGCGGCTGCGTCTTCCTGGCGACGCTCGGCATCTCGCTGCCGCATTTTCTGCTCGGCGCCGCGTTGATTTGGGTGTTCTCTCTCAAGTTGGGCTGGTTTCAGGCGGCCCGCTGGGGCTCGCCGGACAGCGCGGTGCTACCGACGATCACTCTCGGCGCGATGCCGTGCGCCTACTTCACCTACCTGCTTCGCTCTTCGCTGCTCGAAACCCTGGGCGAAGATTTTATCCGGACAGCCCGCGCCAAAGGACTCAAGGAACCGTTCGTGCTCTTCAAGCATGCCGTGCGTAATTCGCTGATTCCGGTCCTGACCCTCCTGGGCCCGCTCTTCGCGACTCTGGTCGCCGGCTCCTTTGTCGTGGAATACGTCTTCGCCATCCCCGGCATGGGCCGCTTTTTCATCTCCGCCGTCACCGACCGGGACTACCCGCTGATCACCGGCGTGACGCTCGTGTACACGGCGATTCTCGTCTGCGCCAATCTTTTGGTGGATATGTGCTATTCGCTGGTCGATCCGCGGATCAGGGTTCGTTGAGGACAACGCGATGAAACTCTTTCAACGACTGGCCGGCGAGTTCCGGCGGAATCGCCTGCTGACGGCGAGTCTCGCCTTCATCGCGCTCGTCACCCTCGCCGGTTTTCTCGCTCCGCTCATCTCGCCCTATTCGCCGGGAGGATTCGAGGAGCAGCGGCTGCTCGAAGTGCCGAGCGCAGCCCACTGGCTGGGGACAGATGAGCTGGGACGCGATGTGCTGACGCGCATCCTCTACGGCGCGCGCGTCTCCATCGCCGTCGGGCTTGGGACGGCGCTGATCGCGTTGCTCATCGGAACATTCTACGGCCTAGTCTCCGGCTACGCCGGCGGCGCGCTGGATAGTTTTCTCATGCGCGTCGTGGATATCTTCTATGGCCTGCCCGACCTGCTGATCTTCGTCCTGCTGTCGCTCTTTTTGGGCCGCAACATCACCGGTGTTCTGATCGCGCTCGGACTCATCACCTGGGTCCGCTTCGCTAGAATCACGAGAGGACAGGTCCTTCAAGCAAAAGAGCTGATCTACGTCGAAGGCGCCAGGGCGATCGGCGCGTCCCACGTGAGGATTCTCCTGCGCCACATTCTCCCCAACATCTTCGCGCCGCTCCTGGTCACGCTTACCTTCAGCATTCCCGCCGCGATTCTCTCGGAGTCCACGCTGAGCTTCATCGGCCTCGGCATCAACGACCCCTACAACGCCTGGGGCACGAGCTGGGGAACGCTAGCGCAGGACGGCTGGCGCGCCATGCGCACCTACCCGCACCTGATCTTCTTCCCGGCGCTGGCGATCTTTCTCACCATCCTGGCATTTAATTTCTTAGGCAACGGGTTGAGGGATATTTTGGACCCGAAGAGAAATTAGAAAGTGCTTCTCTCTCTTGTCGAACCCTTCGCCGGAGCCGTATGCCCGAATTTGACAATGGGGAATGCTTTTCTTACTATCAGGGACAGGCGCTCCGTAGGTTCCGTGGAGGAGGCTGAATCATGACGCAGGCTGCAATAAAGACACTCCACCCTCACATCGACGCTCGCGCGGACTACTGCGGTGGACATCCCATCATCACAGGAACAAAATTTCCTGTGCACTCCGTAGTGAATTACGTCCTACGGCAAGGGCTTTCTCCGGAAGAACTGGTCAAGGAATTCTCGCACCTGACCTTGGCGCAAGTCTATGACGCCCTCTCGTACTATTACGACCACAAGGAAGAAATCGACCGAGAGCTGGACGAGTCCACCGAGGACAAGCTTAGAGCAGCGAAGCACATCTAATGGCGGACATCACCCTGCTGTTGGATGAGGATGTACGGGTAGTTCTCGGCGAGATCCTCCGGCAGCGTGGTTATGATGTTATCCATGTCCTGGAGGTGGGTCGGACCGGGAGAAGCGATTCGGAGCAACTCGATTACGCTACCATCCAAGGGCGCGCGATACTAACTCACAATATCCGCCACTACATACTGCTGGACAACCAGTACCGTCGGGAAGGCAAAGACCACGCCGGAATTCTCCTCTCCGACCAGATTCCGCTAAGGGATCTGCTGCAGAGAACTCTACGGTTCCTGAGCCGTCACAGCGCCGACGAAGTAGCAAACATGGTGATGTGGTTAAAAGATTAGCAGGCCGCTGAGATGTAGAGCGCCTGCTGTCGGAAGAATAGGAGGACCGACGAAGATCAAAAGAGTAAAAATTAACCTGAAGTCGCTGGAAGATGTCGGCAAGGAGACGGCACACGTGATGCGATCGCTTGCGAGCGGCAAGAAAGTCGCGCCTAAATCCCACGAGGTTATCTTTGCCGACTTTGTGGCGCTGCGAAGCTTTCTTACGCCAAAGCGTCTTGAGCTGATTCGCCTGATCCGTAAGCACGCTCCCAGCTCCATCGCTTGACCGGGGACATACTTTCTTCTAGGCTTTCACCAAACGTTGAAACGGATAAGGGAGGAACGACAGATGAACTACCGTCTCGAGCATGTGGCGATTCAGTGCAAGGACTTGCAGGAGTCGATCAAATTTTACCAGAAACTTTTCGGCGGGGAGCCGACGCCGATCCGCAAAGGCGGCGCGGGTTACGGCTTTTGCTTTCTCAAGGTCAACGGCGAGGCGCCGTTGCAGCTGATGGAGTCCGACGGCCCGATCGGAGTACACCACTACGGATTTGTCACCGACGACGTGGAGGCCGTGGCCAAGGAGTTCAAGGAGAAAGGAACGAAAATTCTGCGCGAGAACCGCGACGCCGCCGGCAAGCTCACGACGATCTTTTTCCAGGACCCGAACGGCCTGCAAATAGAGGTGAGGGTTCCCAGGTAAAGTCTCGGTCGTTCGTATTGGTATTTAGGCTGCGGTAGATTAAAGATTTCCAGGCTGGTCAAAAAGGTCCAAGTTGAGATAGTCACAAGGCGCGCGAAAGACCGCCCTTCGACTAGGCTCAGGACAGGTGTGCGGAGGCGTACTTTTTAGTACGTTGACGCGAAGCGGGCCGAGCGCAACTATCACCACCGCCCGCCTGGGGGTCTCTTGGAGGGCCTATGCGTGGGACGAGGAACGCCAACCGTACCTCCTGGTTACTCTTATCTCCTGGGAGCAGCGTAATATCGACGTATCGCATCGGCCCGGAGAGAGATTCCCAGGCGGGCTGACGGCAGATGAGCTTTTTTCAACAGCCTGAACAAAGCCAGCTTTTACAAACGGTTAGGTCCCAAAGTTGACTTTTCGTATCGGGATGTATAACATAGACTCACAAGGTCCAAGAACTGACTCGGAGGATTCATGGCCAAGACCTTCAAAGACTTAATGAATGAGGCGCGGAAAGAGGTGAAAGAAATCTCGCCTCAAGAGGCCAAAGGGCTCCTCGAAAACAACGGCAAATACACGCTCCTGGACGTGCGCGAGAAGGACGAGTATCGCGAGGGGCATCTTGAGCGCGCCGTCTCCCTGCCGCGCGGCTTTCTTGAATTAAAAGTCGAGACCACCGTTCCGGAAAAGTCCACGCCGATCATCGCCTATTGCGCCGGCGGCGTCCGCTCGCTTCTGGCGGCCAACGCGTTAAAAGAGATGGGGTATCGGAACGTCATCTCGATGTCGGGCGGCTTCACCGCCTGGAAGACCGCGGGCTACAAATGGGTGCAGGACCATCAGTTTACCCAGGAACAAACGACGCGCTACAGCCGCCATTTCCTGTTGCCGGAGGTCGGTGAAGAAGGCCAGGCGAAACTACTCAAGGCGAAAGTTCTTATGGTAGGCGCGGGCGGGCTTGGCTCGCCGTCGGCCTATTATCTGGCGGCGGCCGGCGTGGGAACGCTCGGCATCATCGACAACGACGTGGTCGATCTCTCCAACTTGCAGCGCCAGATTCTCCACACCAACGACCGCATCGGCATGCCCAAGGTCGAGTCGGCGAAGCTGACGCTGCAAGGGCTGAACCCCGATGTCCGCGTCATCCCTTACCAGGACAAGCTCACGTCGAAAAACATCATGGAGATCATCAAGGACTACGATATTATCGTGGACGGCTGCGACAATTTCCCCACGCGTTATCTGGTCAACGACGCCTGCGTCCTGGCGAACAAGCCGAACGTCCACGGCAGCATCTTCCAGTTCGACGGCCAGGCCTCCGTCTTCTATCCCGGTAAAGGCCCCTGCTACCGCTGCCTCTACCCCCAGCCGCCCCCGGCGGAAATGGCGCCGAGCTGCGCCGAGGCCGGGGTGCTCGGCGTGCTGCCGGGGCTGATCGGGACGATTCAGGCCTTGGAGACGATCAAGCTGATCCTCGGCAAGGGAGACCCGTTGGTCGGAAGGCTTCTCTGCTTCAATACGCTCACGATGGAAATCGCGATGCTGAATCTGAAGCGCGACCCCGGTTGCCCGATGTGCGGCGACAACCCGACCATCAAAGCGCTGATCGACTACGAGGAGTTCTGCAGCCTGCGGGCCGCGCACGCGGCGTAAGCGCGATGCGCGCCAACTGAAAAAAGGCCGGCGGCAACGTCGGCCTTTTTTTGTTCAAGGGTTCAAAAGTTCAAGGGGGGCCATCCCGTCACCGGTTCGCCGATTCCCCGATGCGGGAGAAACGGAGAAGAGTGAAAGAAACCAAGGTGGGCTACAGTCCCACGATTTTCCTGAGCGCGGTAATTTCCCGCGGGGAGAGCGAACGATACTCCCCCGGCCCCAACGAGCCCAGGCGCAGCGGCCCCATGCGGACGCGGACCAGCTTTTCGACGAAGTAGCCGAGCGTTTCGAACATCCGCCTGACTTCGCGGTATCGCCCCTCGTGGATTTCGATTTCCACCCAGGCCTTTTTGTGCAGCCGCTCCACCACGCTGACTTTGGCGGGCGCGGTCCACCCATCTTCCAGCCGAATCCCCTTTCTCAGCCGCTCCAGCTCGCTCTCCGAGGGATGGCCGCTGACTTTCACGCGATAGAGCTTGCGCACCCCGTAGCGCGGATGCGTAAGTCTCTGGGCAAGCGGTCCGTCGTTGGTCAGCAGCAGCAGGCCGGAGGAGTTGAAGTCCAGCCGCCCGACCGGAAAGAGACGCCCTTTTCTACCGAGCGACTCGAGCCAATGGCCGAGATCCGGGCGGCCTTGCGGATCGCGCATTGAAGTCAAAAGACCGGGAGGCTTATGGAATAAAATGTAACTCAGCGCGGGACGCGGGATGAGCTTGCCATCGACTTTGATTTTGTCTCGATCGGCGTCGGCCTGCGAGCCCAACTGCTTCACCACCGCGCCGTTGACGGTCACGCGGCCCTGTTGAATCCACGTCTCCGCTTCCCGGCGGGAGGCCAGACCCGCGCGCGCGATGATCTTCTGCAAGCGCTCCATGTTTAAAGACCGTCAGGGGTAAGGCGTCAGGGGTGAGGCGTCCCCACCCCTTACCCCTCACCTTTCACCCCTCACGATTAAGCGGTTGGGCTTCCGGGTCGGGTGGAGGCGGGGCCGCCATCTCCTCCATCTCTTTCAGCGTCGGCAGATGGCTCAAGTCTTTGAGGTTGAACAGTTCGAGGAACTCGGGCGTCGTGCCGTAGAGGAAAGGCCTCCCCGGTATATCCTTGCGCGCCACGATCCGGATCAGCCGCCGCTCCAACAGGGTCGCCACGACTCCATCGACGTCCACTCCGCGAACCGCCTCGATCTCCGCCCGCGTGATCGGTTGGCGGTAAGCGATGATCGCGAGCGTTTCGAGCGTCGCGCGCGTCATGCGCGCCGGTTTCTCCCGATAGAGCTTCTTCACCCATTCGGCGTTCTCCCGGGCGGTCCGTAGTTGATAGCCGCCGGCGACCTCCGTCAGCCGAAAGCCCCGTCCCGCCGCGTCGTATTCGGAGATCAGCTCCTCGACGGCCGAGACAATCTCTTTTCGCTCGACGCCCGTGAGTATCTCTCCCAATTGCGCCGGCGTCAGCGGCCCCTCGGAAGCGAAAAACAGACTCTCCAAAACCGATTTCAACTGCTCACGCTCCATCGCCGTCTCCCTCGATCTCCTCCGTTGCGATCTTCTGCTGCACCTCTTCCAGCGGCGCCGCCAGTGCCAGGACGATGGGGCCGACAACCTCCTCCTGCCAGATTCGGATCGCGCGCATCTTGACCAGCTCCAGCATGGCAAGGAAGGTAACGATCACCTCCATGCGCGACGACGCCCCCTCGAAGACGCTCTGGAATACCACCTTCTCCTCCTGGCGCAGGCGGTCCAGCAGCTGGCTCATCTTCTCGCGCACGGAGACCTTCTCCAGCGCGACCTCGTGCACCGAGTCCTTCGGCAGACGGTCGAGCACCGTTCTCAGCGCCGAGATCAGATCGAACAGCGACACGCTCTCGAACCCGCCCGTCTCGACCTCCTCGGGCGGCTCCGGCGCGCGCGTGAAGACATCGCGCCTGAGAATATCCCGCCGCGCCAGCTCTTCGGCGGCCTCTTTGAAGCGCTGGTATTCCAACAGCCGCCGCGCCAGCTCCGCGCGCGGATCGCCCTCTTCATCCTCCTCCAGGTCCGACTCGTCCGGCGGCAGCAGCATCCTCGACTTAATGTGGATCAGCGTTGCGGCCATCACCAGAAATTCTCCGGCGACGTCGAGGTTCAGGTCCCCCATCAGCTCGATCGTCGCCAGGTACTGCTCGGTGATCGGGGCGATCGGAATATCGGTGATGCTGACTTCGCTTTTCTTGATGAGGTGAAGCAGCAGGTCGAGAGGCCCCTCGAATATTTCCAGTTCGACTTTCGATGTCATAACCCGACGGCGCTTCTCACCTGCTCCATCGTTTCAGCGGCTTTTTCCTGGGCGGCCCGGTTGCCCGCGGAGAGCGCGTCCTCCGCGTCGCCGGGCCGTCGATCGTACCCCGCTCTTTTTTCCTGAAACGGTTGAAGCTCCTCGACCACGTGCTTGATCATGATTTTCTTACAATCGAGGCAGCCGATCCCGGCAGTGCGGCATCCTTTAGAAACGTAGTCGATCTCATCCGGCGTGCAATAAATTTTGTGCAGATTGAACGCCGGGCATTTTTCCGGCTCGCCCGGGTCCTGACGCCGCACCCGGGCAGGATCGGTCATCATCCGGCTCAACTTCCGATCGATCTCCTTCGGCGAATCCGTAAGAAACACCGCGTTGCCGTAACTCTTGCTCATCTTTCGCCCGTCGAGGCCCGGCACTTTGGGGATTTCGGTCAAAAGAACTTCAGGCTCGGGAAATATTTGCCCGTAAAACTGGTTGAAGCGCCGGACAATCTCCCGCGTCAGCTCCAGGTGCGGCGCCTGATCCGCGCCCACCGGCACTTTATGCGCCTTGTACATGACGATATCCGCCGCCTGCAGCACCGGATAGCCGAGAAAGCCGTAGGTCGAGAGGTCCTTGCCCACGATCTCCCGGATCTGTTCCTTGTAGGTCGGATTGCGCTCCAGCCACGGAACCGGCGTGATCATCGAAAGCAGCAGGTGAAGCTCGGCGTGCTGCTTGACCGCCGACTGGCGAAAGATCACGCAGCGCTTGGGGTCCAGGCCGACGCTCAGCCAATCCTTCATCATCTCCAGCCCGCTCTCCTGAATTCCCTGCGGCGTCGCATAGTCGGTCGTGAGCGCGTGCCAGTCGGCGACGAAGAAAAAACACTGATAGCTCTCCTGCAGCCGGAGCCAGTTCTTAAGCGCCCCGTGGAGGTGGCCGAGATGAAGATTGCCCGTAGGGCGCATGCCGCTGACGATCGTCGCCATAGACTCTCTTTCTACAACAGTAGTTCGAAAATGCCGAGGAGAAAACGCACGGCCGGCCCCATCAGGGCGTCCAGCGCGTCGGTCATCAGGAGAACCATGATAATCAGGAAACCGTACGGCTCCACCCGTGCCACGATCGAAGCGTGCGGCTCAGGCAAAAGCCCGACCAGGACGCGGCCACCGTCCAACGGCGGAACCGGAAAGGCGTTGAAGACCGCTAAAACGAGATTGATGATGATGCTGCCTTTCGCCATGAGTGCGAGCGGCATGATGACCGCCGCCGCGAGAGAGGACGAACCCGGGTCCAAGCCAATCAGCAGCTTCAAAGCCGCCAGGCTGCCGAACGCCAGCAGGATATTCGTCGCCGGCCCGGCGAGCGCGACCCAGATCATGTCCCGCTTGGGATTCTTCAGGTTATGGTAATTGACCGGCACGGGCTTGGCGTAGCCGAACAAGAAGGGCGCGCGGACCAGAATCAACAGAAGCGGCAAAATGATCGTCCCGAACAGGTCGATGTGCGGGATCGGATTGAGCGTCAATCTCCCCAGCTGCTTCGCCGTCGGGTCCCCCAGGCGGTTGGCGACCCAACCGTGCGCGACCTCGTGAAACACGATCGCCGCCAGGACAGGCAACGCCCAGATTGCAATCTGTTGTATCGTTTCCGCAACCACTCTCGCCTCGCTTTATCTGTCGAAAATACGGGACTTATGGCGAAAACACAAGGAAAACTTCGCAGCGATCCTGCGACCGGCGCCGAGGGGATCATTCAACAGGCGTCTCTGTGGATGAAGCGGGCTGGACCATCGAGCGAGTCAGTTGGTGGACGATGCTCGATTCGCGTTTGTAGAAGCCTTCGGTGTGTAACGATTCACGCAGCTCGAGCAGCTCGTAGTCGAGGTGATGACAGATCTCATGAATGAAAGTTCGAAGCAAGGTCTTAAACGCAACGACCTGCTTTCGCTTGGCCGTGCGCATCCAGACCGTGATCGTCGGCAGCGCCCCGCCCTACCGCACGCGATAGAGGCCGTGCAGCTCTCCCCACCGGCGCGACGGGCGAGTCGCCAGCACTTCGACGCGCACCGGAGCGATTCTAAAACTCTTCGCCAGCGCGCTCGCCAATCCCTGGCAGGCCTCCTCCACGATTCGGCGATCGTCGCGCACCAGCGCCTGCGCGACGCCATCCACCAGACAGTCGAGCGCCGGGATCGCCGGCAGGCGAATGGCGGCAATCTCGTCGCTGCGCTGGTAAACGCGCTGCTGCGTTCGATTCAAGCGGCGGTAGTAGGCGAAGGGCATGACTCTGGGACGAGCTAGAAGCTAAGACTGAAGAAATTTCCGTAACCGCTAAACTCCATGACTCCGAGTTGGACAAAATGTCCAGCCATACTTGGAAACCGCCCGCGCGTTGACATAGAAGGGCGTTATCGGATACTCTCTCCTCCGAAACGGCGATCCGAACGGGCTCGACCTATTTCCTCCGGTCACTTGAGCCCCTCAAGGGATGCGGCGGCGCGGGGTCGCCGGGAAAAATCCGGCGCTTCGAGCTTGTAGTCGAAAAACAAATTCCTGTCACTTAAAGCAAAATACTACGGCAGTAAAACGCGGTCTTCAATGGAGCTTCTTGCAATGCCTCGTCGTTTTAAATAGCATCCCGCGTGATAGCTTACGTGACGGCTTTTTGTTTTCGAAAATCGCCGGCTCTTTAACCGGGAAACCTTCACTCCGATCAACATCGTCATAATCATTTTTATGGAGGGTTACGATGCTGCTCATCAATAATCAAGAGGTTGAGAGCTTGCTGCCGATGAAAGACTGCGTCGAAGTCATCGAAGAGGCCTACCGGGAGCTCGGCGCCGGTCTCGCAGCCAATTTCCCCGAGGGCGGACGAATGGACGTGCAGGCTCCCTCGCCGGGGGACCAGCCGGAGAGATGCTATATTTGGGGAGGGCTCGCGGGAGTCATTCCCAAGAGGGAAATCTTCGCGCTACGAATCAAAAGCGATATCCGATACCCGGAGCTCAATATAAACGGCGTGCCGACGCATAAGAAGTTTTGCATAGAGCCGGGGACATACTGCGGCCTGGTGTTGTTGTTCAGCACTCGAAACGCGGAGCCTCTGGCGATCATCAACGACGGCGTCATCCAACACCTGCGTGTCGCGGCTACCAGCGGAGTGGCCGGTAAATTCTTGGCCCGCAAGAACAGCGAAACCCTCGGCATGATAGGCTCGGGCGGAATGGCCGGAACCCACGCCCTTGCCTTTTGCGCGGTGCTACCGATCAAGCACATCAAGGTCTTCAGTCCCACCCCTGCACATCGGTTGGAGTTTGCGCGGAAAATATCCGACCGGATCGGCATCAAAGTCGACGCGGTGGATACAGCAGAAGAGGCCGTGAAAGGCGTGGACGTTCTTTCCAGTTGTACGGATTCACTCTCTCAAGTAGTCAAGGCGAGCTGGCTGGAGCCTGGAATGCACGTTGCCTGCGTGCTTCCCTTCGAAGTCGAGCCAGAGGCTGTAAAGAAAGCCGACGTCGTGGTGCGGCATCTCAACGGCGGCGCGGTGGGCGTGAAAGCGGCGGCGGCCGAATTAAACGAGCACGAACGCGTCCGGCGAAAACTCTATGAGCAGTACGGACCTCCATTGGAAGAACGACGGGATTTGCCCACGCTGGCTGAGATCATGAGCGGCAAGAAACCCGGAAGAACCGGCGATCGCCAGATAACGTATTTCCATAATGTGCCGGGCTCCGGAATTCAGTTTGCCGCCGTCGGCGCGAGGATATTGGAATTAGCCAAGAAAGCGGGAGTCGGCAAGGAGCTTCCGACAGACTGGTTCCTGCAAAATATTCGCGACTAGAGCAAGGGAATCAAAATTGAAACCCAGGCATTCTTTTCGGATATCGATTCCGGGCGATGACTCAAAAACCCCGTTCGGCGTGTTACTTCTCCTATCGGCCGTCCTTTCTCTCCCGCTTTTTTCTGTACGAGGCGAGGCGCAGGAAATCAGAAAAGTTCACGTCGCTGTGCCCGGGATCTCTCCGGGAGCGGCGAGCGCTTTCGTCATCGCCAGGGAGATGGGGTATTACCGCGAGGAAGGCTTGCAGGCGGAGCTTGTCGTGATGCCCGCCGCCCTGAGCGCGCAAGCCTTAATCGGTGGCAGCGTAGAATTTACCAGCGCTGGCGGAGCCGTGCTCCCGCCTGCGCTTCGCGGTGCTCCGCTGCGATTTCTTTTTACCGCGTTCTACCGGCCTATGTACTGGCTTTTTTCCAAGCCCGAGCTTCGCACCATAAAAAGCCTGAAGGGAAGAAAAGTCGGAGTCTCCAGCATCGGCAGCGGGCCGGATTCCCTGCTACGACAAATCCTGAAAGACAACGGAATGGACGGCGGGCGGGACGTAACGGTCATGGCCCTGGGCGCGAGCACCGCGCGGTTTTACGCCTTACAGGCGGGATCCGTGGATGCTTCGATGCTCGGTATTCCCGCCAACCTCATGGCCCAAGACGCGGGGTATAACGAGCTTATCTCATTCATCCGGCAGGAGTTCCTTGAGTTCCAGGGGAACATTGTCGCGCGAGAAGCGCTGCAGCAATCCGAGCCCGCCCTGATCGAAAAATTTCTTCGAGGCACCCTCAAAGGATTTCTGTACTACCGAGCCAACCGTTCGGGAACGATCAAGATATTCAGCCGTTTTATGAAAATAAGCGAAGACCAAATGGCCCGAATCTACGATTCGATTCTGCTTGGGCTTACCCACGATGGGACGGTGAGCGAGGAACTGCAGAAAAAATCCGTTGAGCACATTCTGGAAAGGGTCGGACTCAAAGAGCCCCCGCCTATGGACAGGATTTTCAACTACGGGCTGAGTAAAAAGATATACGACGAGTTGCAAATCAAAGGTTGGAAACCGGGTCGTTAGGATATGCGGTCGCCTGAAGAATCGAATAGTTCCCGGATTGAAGCGAGCCATCGTTAAAGGATAGCCTTCGCCGGCGAAGACGATCATCAGCTTCATTGACCAACCTGACCTGATTCAAAAAATCCTTGCGCGCTTCGGTCTATGGGAAGAGTGTACTTAGAAAAATGCTTGGTGGGTATATGACCTTTACTTGGAAGTTCTAATTGGCGAAAGGCAACAATGGAAGGCTTGAAAAAAGAGATCACTCTCGACTCATCCTATTCTCAGTTGGCCTGAACTCCATTACTCCAACCTGGGGCAAATGTCCATTTCTATCTGGAAACCGCCCACAAGTTCACATACGAGCGCCCTATCGGATACTCTCTCCTCCGAAACGCTAATCCGAACCGGCTCGACCCCACTCATAGGACGCCAATCCGGATTACTTCCCCGCTCCCCTCTCCCTCGGATGATACTTCCTATGGACGTCTTTCAGATGGCTGCGGGTCAGGTGCGTGTATATCTGCGTCGTCGAAATGTCGGCGTGGCCGAGCATCGACTGGACGGAGCGGAGATCGGCGCCGCCTTCCAGGAGATGCGTGGCAAAGGAGTGGCGCAGCATGTGCGGCGTCACGCGCTGCTCGATCCCGGCGGCCAGCGCGTGATGCTTGAGCGCTTTCCAAAACCCCTGCCGCGTCATTGCCTTGCCGGAGCGCGTGACGAACAGATAGACGCTCAGCCGCCCGCGAAGGAACTTGG
>MGSS01000153.1 GCA_001798595.1 Deltaproteobacteria bacterium RIFCSPLOWO2_12_FULL_60_19
CAAGCGCCGCGGCTTTCTCCGCAACGTCGCCGTCGCCCTCGGAAATCTGAAAAGCCGCGAAGCTGTTCCCGCGTTGATTCAGGCGCTGCAGGACGACGAAGCGCTCGTACGCTGTCACGCCGCCTGGGCGTTGGGACAGATCGCCACAGACGAATCTTTGGCTGCATTGGAACAGCGGCTGGAAGTTGAGAACGATGCAGAAGCGCACGATGAGATTGATGCAGCAATCAGAGCAGCCGAGGGCCGGAGGCGAGGGGTCCGAAAACTTAACACTTGAAACTTAAAACTTCTTTCTCCCTACCGCGTGAGCGCGGCTTTCAGCGGGTTCTCCAACGCGGTCGATATCTTGGCGACTTTTCCCTCGCGATCCACGCAGGCGTGGCGGGGGGCGCCTTCGGCTAAGAGCTGGCCGTCGTGTTTGCGCGAGATTCGGTAGCTGAACTCCAGCGTCACGCGGCTCAGTGCGGCAAGCGTGGTTTCGATGGCGATCTCGTCGTCGAACCGCGCCGGCTTGAGATAGCGGCATGACGCTTCGATCACCGGAAAGAAGAATCCTTTTTCCTCGATGGAAGAGTAGGGGAGGCCGATCTGGCGCAGCAGTTCCGTTCTTCCCATTTCAAACCATCTTAGATAGTTGGCGTAGTAGGCGACGCCCATCTGGTCGGTGTCGCCGTAGATGACTCGGTATGTGGTCAGGTTCTTCACGTTGAATGAGTTTAGACCTGCTTCTATCCGGTTTTTGCCGGCGCGGCAATGGTGTTGTCGCCGGCGGCGCGGACACCGCTTGACAGAGCCGGCTTCTCCGAGCAAGATTGGCGTCGAGGAGGTGACATCGTATGAGTAAACAGTTCAAAGGGGCGATTGGTTACCCGGCCATGATCGTAGCGATCGCGGCGCTCGGCGTTGTCGGCTCGGCGCACGAGGGACGGAGCGCGCAGGCGATGCTGGCCACTGCGGAGCAGGCGGCGCAGGTCGTCACGATTCGCAACGTGACGGTTAAGGACGGGCAGGTTTCGGGCGAGTTGGTTAACGGCTCCTCAAGGACGCTGCGCGACGTGCAGGTGCTTATACGCTACAGTTGGCACTGGACTAACGAATTCCGCCCGCCGCGGGACGACATGGGTGAAGCCGTCTATCACACGGTGGCAGGGGAGATCGCGCCGCGCGGAGGCAAATCGTTCAGCTACCGGCCTGCGCCGCCCTTACGCTCGGGCACGGACGGCCGCTACGAGACGACGGTTTCGATCGCCGGCTACACGGAAATCATCCCGCAGAAGCGGTAAGGCCGCTGAAACGGTTCATCTGGGTCGTGCTCGTGGCTCGTGCTCGTAAGGAGAGGACGAACACGAGGCCTCGAAAGACGGCTTCGAAGTAGCACGAACACGATCACGAAGAGCGTGCTCTTCTACTCCGCGCCGGGACGGGTGAATCTTTTCTCGATATAGCCCGGGGGGCGGCCGTGCCTGGACTGGACCTTCAGCCAGTTGCCCTGGCTGCCGACGACTTCGACGGTCTTATCCTTGGCGATGGGGGCCACGGTTTTGTAGTGGAGACCCGGCCCTTCTCTGACGACCGTATCCGCCGTCGTAGTATATAAGCCTTGAACTGAAGAGGCCACGCGCGCAACCGGCACGCCCAGCGGCTTGGCGAATTTCTCGTCAATGTAGCCGGGAGGGTTTCCTTTCGTCGAAATGACCTTAAGCCACCCGTTTTCATTGACCGCCACGTTGATCTTCGTGTCGGGTTCGATTTTGGCGACGATCTTATGCTGGGTTCCGGGTCCGCTGCGGACATTGACGGCGCTTGTGGTGACGTAGGGCTGCGTCCGCTCGCTACCGGCGGAACCGGTCTTGGTCTCTGCGGCCTCCGCCATCCGGGAGTCTGGAAGAGCCAGGAAGACCAGGGCAAGGAAGGCCAACTGAAAACGCTTCAATTGTCGAGCCATAACCACCTCCATAAAGTTACTGGCGCCAGATTAACAAACGTTGTCTTAGGAGGCAATCCTCAACCCAAAAAATCTCAAAAATCCCCTTGACAGGCACCCGCTTGCGTGTGTTATATTGCGAGCAATTTTGGAGGAGAGGAGCGGTATTCATATGACGAGAGAAAAGCTAGCCGTTTGCCTCGCGCTCGCCTTTTTTCTGGGTAGTTGCGCCCAGATGACGAATAAGCAGAAGAACGCCACTATAGCTGGCCTGACTTGTGGCGCTGCGGGCGCGGGCTTAGCGGCAGGCATCACGCATACTACCCGTCACAAAGACTCATCACAGCTGCGCGAGGGGCCTGCAGCCGGGATCGGGTTTGCTACGGGCGCGTTGATCTGCGGGACACTGGCTTACATCTTCACTGAGGAGCCGAAACCGGCCCCGCCGCCACCGCCACCTCCGCCACCTCCGGCTCCAAAGCCGAAACCGCCGGCGCCGCCTCCACCGCCGCCTCCACCTCCGGCGCCCAAGCCGGCGCCGCCACCGCCACCGCCACCGCCGCCACCGCCACCAAAGGTGGAGAGAACGATTATTTTGGATCACGTGCTATTTGATTTTGACAAAACAGCTATCAAGCCGGACGGCGCGAAGATTCTCGATCGTTTGATTGCGTTCCTCAAGGAAAATCCGGATAAGAAAGTAGACCTTGAGGGGCATACGGACTGGGTTGGCACCGATCAGTACAACCAGGGTCTGTCGGAGAGGCGCGCCGCTTCGGTCAAAGACTATCTGACCAAGCGAGGCGTTGACGCCGGCCGCATCTCCACCCGAGGGTTCGGCGAGTCGAAGCCCATGGCCGATAACAAGACGAGAGACGGCAGGGCGAAGAATCGCCGGGTCGAAGTCAAGGTCCGCTGATACGACGGGAGGTAGAGCGCATGAGAGTGAAGGGTTTAGTCCTCTGTGCGCTCTACCTGCTTTTTCTGACGCCGCTAGTGGCGCAAGCGCAGGACTTCAAGAAGTGGGAAACGGCGATCAAGGAATACAAGCAGTGGCTGGACCTGGTTAAATCCGATCAATACAAGTATTGGACCAAACTGGATAGCACGCGCCGCCCCATCAAGCTCTACGTGGGCGCAGGGTTTCATCGGGCGGAAGCGCAGGATCAGGAGCAGTTTGTCGATGTGTTTTCCCGCTATCTCGCCGGCCATCCGGAAAAATTCGCGCTCATAGACATTTTCGATAGCGGGACCGGCTCTCACATCGGCGAGTTCGGGTGGGGAGGGTTTAAGCTCTACCCAAACAGTGACGCCGCCCGAGCGCGCAATGCAAAGGCCGGAAAGTAGAGATCGTCCATCCGCTAGCTATTCTTCCAAACCCTGCAAGCATGGAGGCTGAGATGGTGAAGACGAAGTTATCGGCGCTTTTAGTTCTGGCGTTCTTTCTGAGCGGCTGCGCTGAGATGGGCTACAGAGAAAAAGCCGCGTTGGCGGGCGCAGCCATCTGCGCGCCTCTCGGAGCAGGCATCGGCGCTGGCACGGATAGCACCCACAGGGGGCGAGGAGCAGGCATCGGCGCAGTCACCGGCGCGCTGATCTGCGGCACGATGGGCTACCTGTTGGCCGAAGGGCCCAAACCGGCTCCCAAAGCCGCTCCTCCACCGCCTGCTCCGCCTCCAGCGGCAAGGGTAGAGCGGACTATCGTCCTCGACAACGTTTTGTTTGACTTCGACAAGACCGCGATCAAGCCGGATGCGGCGAAGATTCTGGATCGTTTGGTTGCGTTCCTCAAAGAAAATCCCGGCAAGAGAGTCGATCTTGAAGGGCACACGGACTCGGTCGGCACGGACCAGTACAACCAGGGTCTCTCGGAGCGACGCGCCGCCTCGGTCAGAGACTACGTGGTTAAGAAGGGCATCGATGGGAGCCGCATCAGCGCCCGCGGATTCGGAGAAACGAAGCCGATTGCCGATAACAATACCGAGCAGGGCCGGGCCAAAAACCGCCGGGTTGAAGTAAAAATTCGCTAAGCTATTCGCTAACGGGGATGGAGGATCGGGCAGAGCGATCCTCCATCCTCAATCTTCCATCCTCGTTTTTGTTTCATGGCGGAGAAGGGAGGGAGTCGAACCCTCCGGGGACCTTACGACCCCCAGACTGGTTTTGAAGACCAGCGCCACCACCGGGCAGCTTCCTTCTCCCCGCGCGCATCCTGAGTTACCTACCATCTTTCCCATCTCCGTCCAAGCCATCTCGGCTCTTGACGTTCACGTAGAACACGCAGTAGGCTTGCTTAAGCCGGCAGGGTAAATACCGGGCCCGAGTTTTGGATGCGTACGACCCGACATAGCCATCCAAAAAAAGAATCCACGCTCGCTAGCACGCCTTCGAAAGGCGGAGACCCTCGTTTCCAGCTCTTTCTGCAAATCGCTGAAGCGGTCAGCGAGGCCGCCGATTTTAATTCCGCCCTGGCGGCGACGCTGGAGGGAGTGTGCGCCGCTTTGGGTTGGGATCATTGTGAGGCGTGGGTCCCGAACTCTGCCGGAGAAGTTCTGGAATTCAGGCCGGTATGCTGCGCGACCCGCGAAGGTCTCCGTCCTTTTAGGTTGTTCAGCGAGGGCGTTGCGTTTGGTCCGGGCATCGGTCTCCCCGGCCGGGTCTGGGCATCAAGGCAGCCGGAGTGGATTGCAGATATTTCAGTAGTTCCGGAAAACGTCCGCTTCCACATCGCAAAGGAGGCGGGGCTCAAGGCCTCGCTGGGCATTCCTGTCATGGCGGGCGGCCGGGTGGTGGCTGTCCTGGTGTTCTGGGCCTTCGAGCTTCGGAAAGAAGACAAGACGCACATCGAGACCATCTCGATGATTGCGAGTCACCTAGGCCCGGTTTTGGAACTGAAGCGCGCCGAGCACGCGCTGCGCGAGAACGAAGGGCGCCTGCGCGCGATCATCGACACCTCGACGAGGATCATCTACCTGAAAGACCGGGAAGGGCGATACCTGTTGGTGAATCGCCAATACGAAAAATTGTTTCACTTGACTGCGGAACAGATCGCGGGAAAGACCGATCACGACATTTTTCCGAAAGAGTTTGCGGATGCGTATCGGGCGAACGATCTTAAAACCCTCGAAGCCGGGGTTCCCCTTGAGTTCGAGGAGGAAGGCATGCAGGCCGACGGCCGCCACGTCTATAGCTCGAACAAATTCCCGATCCGTAATTCCGCCGGCGCTCTCTACGCCCTCTGCGGCATCTCCATGGACATTACCGAGCGCAAACGCGCCGAGGAGATCGACGTCCGGGAGCGGACGCGAGCGGAAACATGGCTGCAGACTCTCATCGAGGCGACTCAGGATGGCGTGGTCTCGATCGACCGGAAGGGAAGGATCAAGTTGTTCAACCACGCGGCGGAAGAGATCTTCGGCTACACGAGGGACGAGATCCAGGAACAGAAAATCGGTCTCCTCATGGCCGAGCCCTACGCCACGGAACATGAAGACTATATCGCCCGCTACGAGCGCACCGGCGAGCGACGGATCATCGGGCGCATTCGGACCGTG
Source organism: Deltaproteobacteria bacterium RIFCSPLOWO2_12_FULL_60_19 (assembly GCA_001798595.1). GTDB lineage: Bacteria > Desulfobacterota > Binatia > UBA9968 > UBA9968 > 2-12-FULL-60-19. Next base: position 5,479 of record MGSS01000153.1, read on the forward strand.
GCGGCGCGAAGGAAAAACGGTGAGGTATTTCCCGCCGAGATTTCGGTTACCGAGGTCGCGACCGAGGGCGATATCCGCTATACGGGATTCATCCGGGACATCTCCGAAAAATCCAAGCTCCAAGATCGATTGATCGAGAGCGAGCGCCTGGCCGCGATCGGCGCGACGGCGGCCAAGCTGGCCCACGAGATCGGCAATCCGCTCAACAGCATGTCGCTTACGACCCAGCTCCTGGGGCGGCACCTGGCGCGGCAGGGTGACGCTTTGGACGGGCCGGTCAAAACCACTCTGCGCAGGCTGACGGACGAGATTTCCCGCCTCAGCACTTTGCTCCATGAGTTCAGCTCGCTCTCCCGCCGGGAAAAGTATAACTTCCGGCCAACCTCGCTTGCCGCCGTGACTGCGGAGGTCGTCGAGCTTGAAAGGAGCCTCTGCTCGGCTCTCGGGGTCCGCGTCAAGCAGGATTTTCCTCCGGACCTGCCGTTCGTACAGGCGGACGGCGAAAAGCTCAAACAGGCGATCTTGAACCTGATTAAAAATTCCGCCGAGGCGATGTCGCGCGGCGGCACGCTGACGCTGCGGGCGCACAACGCGGGCGAAGAAGTGGTCCTGGAGATCGTCGACAGCGGCGTCGGAATCCCGGACGGAGTGGATGTTTTTGAGCCGTTCGTCACGACGAAGGAATCGGGCACCGGACTTGGCCTGGTGATCGTGCGGCAGATTGTTTCGGCCCACGGAGGCGCCGTTTCCTATTCCAGCGAGCGAGGGAGGGGAACCGTGTTCCGCGTCACGTTCCCGCTTCCGCCTTCGGCTCCGACCGCTTGACCCCCGGTGGTGTTCTTTCTGTGCTGCTTCCGCAACATCCTTTTGCGCGGAACCCGCTGATCCTGCTCACGCTCACCGGTGCCGTGGCGACGGATCGGGTGGTCTGAGATTTGCAAGAGTAAAACACAAAGGATTGAAGTTCGCTTAATCCCCGTCACATTTTCGCGCGTGTGAGAAGCGCCCCTAGGGCTATTCGCACTTCTGACAAAGCAATGTAGGTTGATTGAAAAGGCGCCGAATGGCAGGAAACATTCTAGTTGTCGAGGACGAGGAAGCGGCTCGCAGGAGCCTTTGCGAGCTCCTGCGCGAGGAAGGCTACCAGGTGCATGAAGCAGCCGACGGCGCTGCCGCTATCAAGCTCGCCGACGAGTTGGATCTCGACCTTGTGCTGACGGACTTGCGGCTCCCCGCGGCTGACGGCCTTGCCGTGCTCAAGCACGTGAGCGAAGTCTCGCCGCAAACTCTCGCTATTCTTATGACCGCCTATGCCTCGGTGGATACGGCGGTGGAGGCCCTGCGTCTGGGAGCGCAGGATTACATCCTGAAGCCGTTGATCTTCGAAGATGTCTTGCGCAAGGTGCGCCACCTCATGGAGCACCGCAGCCTCGCCTGGGAGCTCCAGATGCTCCGGAGAGAGGTGTCCAAATATTCCGCGCCGGATCAGCCGGTGGGATCCAGCAAGGCGATCCAGGAAATCCTGGCGCTGGTGGAAAAGGTCGCGCCGACTCCTTCGACGGTGCTCATCACCGGCGAGAGCGGCGTGGGGAAGGAAGTCGTGGCGCGCGCCATCCACCTGCGCAGCCCGCGCCGTGAACGCGTGTTTCTGCCGGTCAATTGCAGCGCGATCCCGGAGACGCTGCTCGAAAGCCAACTGTTCGGCTACGTCAAAGGCGCTTTTACCGGCGCGACCAATTCGCAAGAGGGGCTTTTTCAGCGCGCGCGCGGCGGCACGATCTTTCTCGATGAGATCGGCGAGATGCCCTTGAGCCTGCAGCCCAAGCTGCTGCGCGTGATCGAAGAAAAGAAGGTCTTGCCCGTAGGCTCTACCAACCCGACTCAGGTCGACGTGCGCATTCTGGCCTCCACCAACCGGGAGTTGAATCGGGAAATCGAAGCCGGCAGGTTCCGCGAGGATCTTTACTATCGCCTGAACGTCTTCGGCGTCCATATCCCGCCGCTGCGCGAGAGACGCGAGGACATTCCCCTGCTGGTGGAGCATCTGATCCACCGCCACAACCAGGAGATGAAGAAAAATTATCGCGGGGTCGACAACGTCACCATGAGGGTTCTCGTGTCGCTTCCCTGGAAAGGCAATGTCCGGGAGTTGGATAACACGCTGGAACGGGCGATGATCCTGGGCAACGGCGAATGGATCACGCCCGCCGATCTGCCCGGCCATGAGGCGCCGCCGCAGGAACATCTCGTGGACGACAATCTGGAGGAAGTCCTGAAAGAATGCGAGCGGCTCCACGTCGCGAGGATTTTGGAGAAAACCTCCGGCGACAAGAAACGGGCGGCTGAAATGCTGGGCTTAAGCCTGTCCACACTCTATCGGAAGATGGAGAAACTGGGTATCGAGAACACGTGAACCCGCACGCAATCCGACCGACTGCGGACCATGACAGAATGATTTGCGCTCCGATTCCCGCCCCGGCTCATCGCTTCACGCGCTGCCGCACAAATACTTCGATCGCCTTGGCCAGATCGGGGCGGCCGATCTCCTCAAGCTCGTAGCGCACGCGCGCGCACGGCCGATCTATGGGAATCAGGCGGGGCAGGTCGATCGGCGTCGCCAGCACGAGCGCGTCGCAAGAAACGGCGGCGATCGTCGCGGCGAGATCGTCGAGCTGGGCAGGCGAATAGCCCATGGCGGGAAGCGCCTGCGTCACCCAGGGATGGCGGCGAAACGTCTCGACCAGACTCCCCTGGGCGAAAGGGCGCGGGTCGAGCAGTTCGGAAGCTCCGTTTTGCCGGGCCGCGATCACGCCGGACCCGTATCCCATCTCGCCGTGCGTAAGCGTCGGGCCGTCTTCGATGACCAGAACCCGTTTGCCGCGGATCAACTCAGGGTGGTCGACGGACACCGCCGAACGCGCCTGAATCACCGTGGCGGCCGGGTTGATCTCGGCGATGTTCTTCATCACCTGCCGGACGCCCTCGACCGGCGCGGAGTCGAGCTTGTTGACGACCAGGATCTGCGCCCGCCGGAGGTTCGTTTCGCCGGGATGGTAGAGCAGCTCGTGTCCGGCGCGATGAGGATCGAGCAGCACGATCTCCAGGTCGGGCCGGAAGAACGGCCAGTCGTTGTTTCCGCCGTCCCATAGAATGACGTCCGCTTCCTGCTCCGCCGAGCGCAGGATGCGCTCGTAGTCGACGCCGGCGTACACGACCACGCCCTGTTGGATGTGTTGTTCGTACTCTTCCCGCTCTTCGATCGTGCAATGCTGCCGGTCGCAATCTTCGATCGTGGCGAACCGCTGCACCGCCTGACCGGCCAGGTCGCCGTAGGGCATGGGATGGCGCACCACCACCGGCCGAAGCTGCCGCTCCCGAAGCAGCGCCGCGATTCGACGGACCACCGAGCCCTTGCCGCAGCCGGTGCGCACGGCGCACACCGAAATCACCGGGCGCGTCGAGTTGAGAAAACTATGCGCCGGTCCCAACAGCCGAAAGTCGGCGCCGGCGGCGAGCGCCCGCGAGGCCAGGTGCATGACCGTCGCATGAGAGACGTCGCTATACGCAAACACCACCTGGTTCACGCCCTGGTCGCGAATGAGGCACTCCAGCCGATCTTCCGGGTAGATGGGAATGCCCTGGGGATAGAGCTTCCCGCTGAGGCTTGCCGGATAACAGCGGTTCTCGATGCCGGGGATTTGCGCGGCGGTGAAGGCCACTACCTTATAATCGGGATTGTCGCGGAAGTAGACGTTGAAAGTGTGAAAGTCCCGCCCCGCCGCCCCCATGATCAAAATACGCTCAGTGCCCATAATACGTAAATCCTAAAGCTGAAAAACGAGCAAGAACTATGCCCCTCGTGGCGAACACGAACGCCACGCAGGCGCAGCGGCTTTTCTATCATAGATGAATCCCGTTTGCAGCTTCGCGACTTCTTGCCCGTGGTTTTTTGCACGCGTGCAAAGCGGCGCCGGCTTGCGGATTGGAAAACGCCTGAAAAAATTGCGTTTTTCAAGCGATGACTGCCCCTTCCGAATTGGCATGGAAGATGCTGTCTTAACTAGCATAGCAACAGTCACGAAAGGAGGACTCGCTATGGCAAAGCCGATGCCGCAAGGCTCGAAAGAGGAAAAAAAACCGGTCCCGTGGCGTCCATTTACGGAGATGGCCCGGTGGGAGCGGGAAATGGAGGATATGTTCGACGACTTCTTCGGTCGCCGCTTACGGCCTATTTTGGATGAGCGCTGGTGGGGACCGAGGACGGCCGCCCTTGCCACTCCGGCCGTGGATCTCTACGAGGAGAAAGACGAGATCGTGGCCAAAGTGGAATTGCCGGGTATGAGCAAGGAGGACATCGATGTGAACCTGGCCGATCGCCACCTGACCATCAAGGGCGAGAAGAAAAAGGAGGAAGAGGTTAAGGGAAAAAATTTCTACCGCTGCGAGCGGTTGTACGGCTCGTTCAGCCGCAGCATGGAACTGCCCGCGGACGTTCAAATGGAGAAAGCGCGGGCGTCCTTCAAGAACGGCGTGTTGGAGGTCCATCTTCCCAAGACCGAAGAGGCGAAGAAAAAAGAAGCCAAGGTCAAGGTGGAGTAGGGAGACGCGGCGTCCTCACCCGGAAAGGCCCAGGGAGAGCCTGGGCCTTTCTATTCCGGAATCGCGGAACGGGCGGAGAAACACTTCTCGACCGCTCTCCGGAAAAACGTTTTCCGCGCCGGACTAGGCCGGCAATGTGGGGCACGGGAAGACCGGGTCCTGGTGATGGTAAATCTCAGGGGTGACACGAATCGCCGTTTTGATCGAGTTCGAGATCAGACAGTTCTTTTCCGCCTTTTCGATAATCCGCCGCGCGCGGTCGACGTCGCCGATGCTGTGAATGACAAGCCGCGGCTTCAAGACAATCTCCGTCATCTGCAATCCGGCTTCCGGCACCTTCTCCAGCTTACCGCTCGCCGTTGTCGCGAAACTGGCAAACTCCAGCTTGGAATTGCGGGCGATCGCCAGAAATGTCGTCATGAAGCACGACGCCACGGCGCCGACATAGAGATGCTCCGGAGTCCATGCGCCTTCGCGTCCGTCGAATTCCGGCGGGGCGGATACTTCGAGCGGCGGCAGATGCGGCGCTCGCAAGCGGCCTGCGCGCTCTCCGGTCCACTCGATCTCCGTTTCGTAGACGAAAGTCATCTGAGCCTCCGTTTTCCGTTAGCCTATCACCCTTGGAAGAATTGAGGAGCAAGGGATGTGCCAGGGCTTTGCGAAGAGGTCGGTCTTCTCACGGCTGCGAAGGCGCTGGTCGGTGGTTCTCGGATGTGGGAAGTTTAGCCTTGGAATTTTCCTTTTCCGGCTTTCGGCGTCGGCGTAAATCGACCGAAACGATGGTGGCATAAGATTTGCCACTTATAGGCTCGGTAAATCCAGAGGAGGTTGAACGACTTATGAAAAATTCATCCGGCAACGGCGAGAAAATCTTCGCCGGGTTATCGCTGCGAGTGGCTTTTCGCAACATGTCTCCCTCCAAGGCGGTCGAGGCCGACATCCGGGACAAGGCGGCCAAGCTGGAATCGTTCTATAGCAGGATTACCAGCTGCAAAGTCGTTGTCGAGGCGCCGCACCGCCGCCACCATAAGGGCAAGCTTTACCATGTGCGAATCGATATCGCCGTGCCGGGCGGCGAGCTGGTGATCAACCGCGAGCCGAGCCAACACGCGGCGCACACCGATGTTTACGTGGCCGTGCGCGACGCCTTCGACGCCTCCCGCCGCAAACTTCAGGATTTCGCGCGGTGCCAGCGCGGAACCAAAAAAATCCACGAGGCTCAGCCTCTCGCCCGCGTCGCCAAGCTGTTCTCCGAAGAGGGCTATGGCTTTTTGCAAACCGCGGACGGCAGGGAAATCTATTTTCACCGAAACAGCGTGCTGGAACCGGGCTTTGAGCGGTTGGAAGTCGGGATGGATGTGACTTTTGCGGAGGAGGAGGGTCTCCAGGGGCCTCAGGCCAGCACCGTCAAGCTCGCGGGGAAGCAATCGTTGAGCGCCGCGCGGGGATGATAGTGAAAGGGGGCGACCGTTCTGTTACCCCGTCGCGGTGAGTTGGCGGTTCTCTATCTCCTCGGCTTCCGGACGAATTGTCAGGACCGGACAACAGGAGTTCTGCACCACTTCCGCGGTTATGCTCCCTACAAATTGATCGGCTGAGCCGCCTTTTCCGCAGCTGGAAATTACGACGAGGTCTGCGCCGTCCGTTTTCGCCCATTCGACGATGCTTTTCTCCGGCACGCCGAGTTCCACCTTTTCGCGAATTTTCACCCACGGAATCAGATCCGAGAAATGAGTGTTCAGGAATCGGGCCAGGGCAAGCTGCCGGCTTTTTCTGAGCCTCTCGTACTGCTGAAAGGCGGCGTTGATCCGCACCCTTTCTTCCTCCCCGTCATGGTGCTGCGCTAGATCGCGCCAGTTGACGACGTAATAGACCGTCACCTCCGCGCCGACCGCCCTCGCCAGGTTCAGAGCGTAGCGCACCCCGGCCTGCGAGGATTCGGATAGGTCCGTCGGAGCGAGAATGTTTTTGATTTGGTTCATCATCTCTTCTCACATCGCATTGCCGTTTTCGGCTCCCGCCATTTTCGCGCCGCATAAAGCGTGCCATCTCCGCTTGCCGGCGTCTCTATCGTGAATGGCGAGCCGCGGTCCGCTTTATTTGCACGTGTGCAAAGGACGCTCCTGGTTTCTTGTCAAGGTTGACAAGCCGCGCTTCGCCGGCGCTGGAAAAATATAGCGGATCGCCGTGGCATAGCCATTGCTTCTTCTTAGGTACAACCAACCGATTTAGGAGAATAGATTCATGCAAATTCACGGCGCGCCGCATCGCTGCGGGGTGGTTTTGGCTGCGGGCGAGGGGAGGCGGCTTGAGCCTTTTGTCCAGCGTCTGTGCGGCCACGCGCTGCCGAAACAATACGTGAACTTTATCGGCGCCCGCTCGATGCTCGAGCATACCTTCGAGCGGGCGGAGAGTTTCATCGCGCCGCAGCGCATCTTCACCGTAGTAAGCAAGGCGCATTTAAGTCACACAGAAGTGCGCCGCCAGCTTTCCCGGCGGCCCCAAGGCACCGTGGTGATACAGCCGGAGAACAAAGAGACTGCGCCCGGCCTTCTGCTTCCGTTGATGCACATTTACAAGAGATATCCCGACGCGACGGTCGTGGTCTTCCCGTCCGATCATTTCATCGTGGAGGAGGAACTCTTCACCGCCCACGTGGCGTTGGCTTGCCGCGTGGTCGAGCGCCTTCCCGGCTACCTGATTCTTTTGGGGATCGAGCCGGATGAACCCGAATCGGAATATGGGTACATCCTTCCCGGAGAGCCGGTGGAACGGCTGGCGCCTTTGGCGGTTCGCCGGATCGCGCGGTTCAGGGAAAAGCCGGATCGCCATACGGCGCGAGAGTTCCTCCTCGGCGGGGGGTTGTGGAACACGATGGTGATGATTTTTAAGGTCGAGACTCTGTTGGAGCTTGTCTGTGAAGCCTCCCCGGAGCTGTGGCGCGTTTTTCTCCGGATCCACGACGCGATCGGGACGGCGGCCGAAGCGGAGGCGGTCGAAACGGCCTACAAACGGATCGCGCCGATGAATTTTTCCACCGGCCTGCTGGAAGCATTTGCGTGCGAGCGCGCCGCCCGTCTGTTGGTCCTGCCGGTTCACGGAGTCTTCTGGAGCGATTGGGGCTCCGAGCGGCGGATCGTCGCGGCGCTTAGAAAGTTAGGTTATCTGGACCGGCTTAACGGATGGGACGACAAGAGCTGCGCAGCTTAGGCGTACGCGCGGGGAGTGTCGCATGGAAAAGCAAAAAAACGTGGAACCGGCCAAGTTGCCCCAGGTCCCTTACCTTCCCGAGTCAACGGTTGGCAATCAATCCTACCGAAAAAGCCTTCCCCAGCCAGGCGCGGCCTTCGCCCTCCATCTCACCGAACCGGCCATCGGCGACCATACGCTTCATATGAAAATCGGCGAGAAGGCCTACGAGTTGTTCTGCAAACGGAGCCGGATCCACGGCTGCGACCTGGACGACTGGTTGGAGGCGGAGCGGATGGTGCTTGCCGAGTTAAAGGCGCTATGTGAACAGAAAGGTTCCCGCGCTGGAAGACAAGCGCGGCGGTCGCAACAACGAAGTCTGAAAAAGGGAGAATGATTTATGGCGAAGAAGAAAGATACGTTGACCACGGCGAGCGGGAGTCCCGTCGCCGATAATCAGAATTCGTTGACGGCGGGCGCGCGGGGGCCGCTGTTGGTCCAGGACTGGCAGCTCTTTGAGAAGCACGCGCACTTCAACCGGGAGCGGATTCCCGAGCGGGTAGTCCACGCCAAAGGCTCCGGCGCCTACGGCGCGTTGACTATCACCCATGACATCGCCCGATACTCGAAGGCGAAAGTATTTTCGCAAGTCGGCAAAAAGACCGAATGCTTCCTGCGTTTCTCCACGGTCGCCGGAGAACGCGGCGCCGCCGACGCCGAGCGCGACGTGCGCGGCTTCGCGCTCAAGTTCTACACCGAGGAAGGCAACTGGGACCTGGTCGGCAACAACACGCCGGTGTTCTTCGTGCGCGACCCGTACAAGTTTCCGGACTTCATACGCACGCAAAAGCGCGACCCCAAGACCAACATGCGGAGCCCCACCGCCATGTGGGATTTCTGGTCCCTCTCTCCCGAGAGCCTCCATCAGGTGACGATCCTGTTTTCGGACCGGGGGTTGCCCAAAAGCTACCGGCACATCAATGGCTACGGCTCGCACACCTACAGCCTCATCGACGCCGATGGAAGATTCCGGCTTGAAGGAGCCGCCCCTTCGAATCTCCGGCGACGCGGACCGCTACGATCATCGCGTGGGTAACGACGACTACACGCAGGCGGGAAATCTCTTTCGTCTGATGAAGCCGGATGAGAAGAGAAGGCTCATCGAAAATATCGTCAGTGCCATGAAGCCCGTGCCGCGTTACATTCAGGAACGGCAAATTCAGCACTTTCTCAAAGCCGACCCGGAGTACGGCACGGGGGTAGCCAAAGGGTTGGGATTGACGCTGCCTGTCGCCGCGTAGAGGGGAGGCACAGAATGAACGATCCCGTGATGGAGGTTTTCGGCAAGACTCTGGAGAAAACCCACATTTGGCTCTTGGATCTCATGCGGGAGCTGGATTGGGAGGACGAGCATAAGGCCTACACGGCGCTCCGGAGCGTCCTTCACGCGCTGCGCGATCGGCTCTCGGTCGCGGAGGCCGCGCACCTTGCGGCCCAGCTGCCGATGCTCGTTCGGGGCTGTTACTACGAGGGTTGGAATCCCAGCGGCAAGCCCGTCAAGGAGCGGCACAAGGAAGAGTTCCTCGCACATATCAAGAGCGCGTTCAGAAACAGCGAAGGGATAGATGCGGAAAAGGTCGCTCGCGCTGTTTTTAGAGTGCTGGCGAAGCACATCAGCGACGGCGAGATCGACGACGCGAAGAATATCTTGCCGGAGGATCTGCGCCGGCTGTGGTCTTAGTCCGGATAAGTCAGCGTCCTTTCGGAGGCGGAACGATCAGGACCGGATCGCCTGCGTAACGCACCACGCGGTCGGTGACGCTTCCCAGCACCCAGCGACCTACCCCCGATCTCCCGTGGGTGGACATGGCAACCAGATTGTCGGGAGTCTTGCGCGCCAGATCGATGATCTCCGCGGCGGCCTGCCCTTCCACGAGCAGGTAAGAGACCCGGCTCAATCCCTCCGCCTGCAACTGCTCAACTTTCCCCTCCAGGTAGCTTTTCACTTCCTGCCGCGCCTGTTCCGTGAGTGCGACCAGGTTGGGCACATATTCGTCGGTGGCGTATAGCGCGCCCGAAGGCGGGATGAACGCCCGGACCAAGACGATCTCCAGGGCCATTGTTTTGGCCAGGGCAACGACGGCGGGCAGCGCAGTTTCGGCAAGGCCCGAGCCGTCCAGCGGCGCAAGGACCGTTTTGAGAGCAGCCGGTTCGTTATTTTTGTGGCCCGTGTCGGTTCGGGCCAAAAGGAGGTGGCTGGCTGTCCCGCGCAGCACCTTGTCGGCCACACTGCCGATCAGCCAGCGCTGAATCCCGGAACGGCCGTGCGTCGCCATGGTTATCAAGGTGCCGGCCTGGCCGGCGGCGCTGTCGACGATCACGTCGGCGGGATTCCCCACGTACACGGAACAGCGCACTGCGGCGGAATTGGGGAGCGACACAGCGACCGTCTTCAGATAGGCAAGGCCGTTTCTCCGCATGTCGGCTTCCACGACATCCGCATAGCGCGCATGAGCCGGGTCGGAGAAGGTGGAAATGATTTGGGGCTCAATGACGTGCAGCAGCTCCAGCGGGATTTTATGCGCGTTAGCTAAAGCGCGGGTGTAAGGCAGAATTCCCTCGGATCGCGGCGATCCGTCCAGCGGCACTAAAATTCTTGTGTACACGGCGTTTCCTCCTTGCAGCGCCGGAAATGAGCAAGAAACATGCCTCCCGCAAGCGCGCCTGAAGGCGGCGATATCGCAGCCGGCGGCGATCCGGTTTTTCGCATCGCTGCAAGTTTCGGCGCCGTTTTTTTCACTCGTGCGAAACGCGCTGAAGGTTGGAGGGGCGATTCGACTGAGACAAGGGCCGTCTTGACGGCGTGTCTCGTTGGCATGGTTTCTGCTGATTGCTAAATGTCGAGCCGTAAGAACTTCTCACGCTGCAAGGGCTCATTCGGCAGACAAGGAGGGACCGTGGCGGCATCCAAAACTTATCTTGTGCCGGTCGATTTTTCGAAGGGCTCCGAGGCCGCCCTTCGGTTCGCCGTAGGGCTGGCGAAAAAGGACAGGAGCAAACTGATCATCCTGCATGTCGTTTCAGCCGTCTTTGCGTTTCCGTTGGAAGCCGGCTTCGGCGATATCATCGAGAGGATCGAACAGGATGCGCGGCAGGCGCTGACGAAATTTACCAAACGATTTCGTCTCAAGCCGGGCACGTTCCGGCCTCTTCTGACCAGGGCCGTGGAGCCGGCCAGCGCCATCGCCGATCAAGCGAAGAAATCTCATGCCGCGATGATCGTCATGGGGAGCCACGGCAGGACCGGGCTTCAACGGCTCATGATCGGCAGCGTGGCCGAACGGACGTTGCGCTACGCCCACTGTCCGGTGCTGATCGTCAAGAAGTGACGGGGCGCCGACAAACTCGGTTCATGAGCCGGTGGAGGGGAAGCAGAGAAAAATGAATAGCTTCCGGGCCGGTTTCTGGAGGCTGGCGGATCCGAAGATTTCGCTCGCCTCGTTTGCCGGGATGTTTCTGGGCGCCTGCGCGGCGGCGCGGGATGGAGATCTCTCGTGGGGATGGTTGTTGCTTACCGTGCTTGGGATTTTTTCCATCGAGATCGCCAAGAACGCTTCGGGTGAAATCGTCGACTTCGATTCCGGCGCCGACCAGGCCGTCCTTCCTGAGGACCGCAGCCCGTTTTCCGGCGGCAAGCGGGTGCTCGTCGATAGGCTTCTGACCCGCGGCCAAACTATCGCAATTTCAACGTCGGCCTACACGGCCGGCATCGTCATCGGTCTGGTCATCGCGGTCTACCGCGAGCCGCACGTCATCTGGTTCGGAGTCGCCGGCGTCGCTCTGGCGTTTTTCTATCACATGCCTCCCTTTAAGCTTTCTTACCGCGGCTTCGGCGAGTTGGCCGTCGGCGTCGCTTACGGCCCGGTGATAACCGGCGGGACCTATCTGGTGCAGCGGCAGACGGTGACGTTGGAAGTTGTCCTGCTTTCTGTCGTGCTCGGCCTTTTGATCGCCGCGTTTCTCTGGATCAATGAATTTCCCGACTACCAGGCGGACCTCCGGGCGGGAAGAGAGAATTGGGTGGTGAAGCTGGGACGTCCGAAGGCGGCGCGATGGTTCGTCGGTATCAACGTAAGCGCAACGATACTCTTGTTGGTCCTCCCACTATTCGGAGTGGTGCCAGGCGCGCGGCTCGGCGCGTTGTTCGTGGTTCCCGCCGCCGCGGCCTGCGCCATCCTGCTGCGCCATGCGGAAACAACTCAGCGCATCATTCCGGCCCAGGCGATGACGCTCCTCGCCTTTCTGGTTTACGCCTTAGGCGCGGGCATCGGGATTCTCTGGTAGGACACAAATCGCCGCGATTTCCATCACCAAGAAGTGGCTGCGAAGCCTCACTCAACCGTAGCCATCACAGAAAATCGGCCAGCACCGATCTCAACCTTCTCCCGTATGCCGAACTATCGCTAACCAAGCCACACACTCCGCGCTCAACCGCCGCTTTACAATCCGCATAGCCGCAACTGACGCGCTGCTTCGCGGTTTAGTCCAACACGTTCCTTCGACTAGGCTCAGGACAGGTTTGTCCCCCGGTCGCCACTTCCCCAACCTATCAGAGGCTTGATTGCTTCCAGGCTTCGGGATAAAACGCTATACGTTAGCCCCCCGAGACCGCAACCGCGACAGCCGGAGACCCAATACCGATGAACGAATGGACTCATGATGCCTAGACGGATCAATGCGGACAAGCCGCACCTCTGGAAGACGGACATCGCGGCTTCCGTTGACCAGTTCAACCAGTGGTTCATGCGCTTCGCACCCGAGGCGTTTCGCTCGACACGCGTCAAGACTACCGGGCATGTCAAAGCTGCGTTGCTCGCCACCAGAGACCTGCGCAGTATCAACGCCGCCACGCTCAAGGACAATCCGAGTGCGCTGTCAACGCTCCGCATGTGTACGGCTCCGCCGCTGGCCGTAGACCGCTTGATCGGCTTGGCCGACGCGAGCAAGAACCTCGTCGGTCGGATGGAAGATGGCAAGCTCCCGACCAAGATGAATGCCGCCGATTTGAATGCGGAGTTGACCAAACTTTGCCGCATCATCTCAAGGCTCCTGGACCGTGACATCTTCCCGTGGCTGGACGCCGCGAAAGACCCTACCGATCACGAACGCGACCGAGCATCAACGATCGTCGCTGACCGCTTATGCAGCGCCGTGGCAAACCCAATCGTCCGCAACGCTCAGGAACAGCGGCAACTCAAACTCGTGGGCGATTGGCTCGACGCCCGAGGCTACCGGAAGCAAGGCCATCCAAGTGGGAAGCCGCTGACCGAAATGGAAGCCGCGACGTACACATTCCGCATGAACCTCGCGGTCGGCAAGGCGCTGAAGGTGAACATC
>MGSS01000154.1:0-5229 GCA_001798595.1 Deltaproteobacteria bacterium RIFCSPLOWO2_12_FULL_60_19
CGTGAACCCCCGGCTCGTGGCGGCAGAACCGATACGCGCCATCGACGACGCTTGACGCCTTTCCGTCCCCGATCAAGAAGTCCAGCGGCGCCTCCGGATTGCAGGCATCGCGCTCCACCAAGCCTTTTTTCGTCAATTCGGCCCACAGCTCCCGTAGCCGCCTCGGCTGGCTCAAAGCGCGCCGCACGGCGAACATCACCAGCGTGCCGACATCTTGTTTCACGGCGCTGCGCAATACCGAGTCACGCGCCGATTGATTCAACAGGTTAAAGCCGGCCATGACGACATCCCAGGCGTCGTCTCTGAGCGCCTGGCGCAGCATTTGATGAGTCGTGTCTTCGACAAAGGCCTCGGTAATCCCAATGAAGCGGATCTTTCCCTCCTGCTTGAGTTTCAAGAGAACCGGCAGCACTTTGGTAGAGGCATACTCATACTCCGGCGGCTCCACCCCGTGGACGTGGTAGACGTCGATATAGTCCGTCTGCAGCCGGCGCAGGCTCTGCTCCAAACTTTTCCTGACCTCTCCCGCGGGATCGCCCGGATCGTCGAGCGGAAATTTCTTTTTCGTGGAAATAAAGACCTTGTCTCGCGAAACCGTAGCAATCGCTTTTCCGACGATCTCCTCCGTGCCGTAGACTTCCGCCGTATCGAGAAAGTTGACGCCCAGATCGAGCGCCAGCCTCACCAGCGCGATCGACTCTTTTTCGGGTTTGTTGTCCCTCTGGCCGAGCCGGCTCGGCCCGCCGCAGCCGAGACCCGCCACACTGACTGTTAACCCTGTTCGCCCGAGAATCGTGTATTCCATTCCTACCTTATCTTTGCCTTTCCACCCGGATGCCGAGCACTTCACCCGTCGCGCACACCCGGCCCGCCGCGCTGAGCGTGCAGTTGATCCAGGCCTTGCGCCCTTCGACTTTGACGATCTTTGCGCGAAGCTGAAGCGTCTCGGCGATCGGCGTGGGCCGATGATAGGAAACATTCAAACTGCCCGTGACATAACCGATCTTGGGGGAACTCCCGATGGGCCGCCCTTCGCTTTTGTAGGCGTGCGCGATGGCGAGGTTCAAGCTGTGGCAATCTATCAGCGTGGCAATAATGCCGCCGTTGACGATATCCTTAGAGCCGCCGCAATGGTGGGGTTGAGGCCGCCAGTTGCATACGGCCTCTTCACCGTCCCAGTTGCTCTTGATCCGCAGCCCGCGTTCGTTGTCGGGGCCGCAGCCGTGGCAATGAGCAACCGAGCCCAGATCTTGAAACGGCTTGGCGGCGCTCACCGAGAAGCCCGCGTGGCGCTTCGTCTTGCCGGAGGTCGCTTCCGCGCCCGTTTCGGCTTTTTTCCGGGCTGCTCTTCAGCCGGCGCTAAACTCTTTTGCGTCAAGACAAAGTCCAAAATATCGCTGCGGGTGATGATGCCGACCAATTTGCCTTTCTCGACGACCGGCAACGACCCGATCCGATGGCTACGGAGCAGCCTAACCGCCGCCGCAAGAGGAGTGGTGGGCTCCACCGTGAACAGGTTGTAGCTTATCACCTCTTCGACCGTGTAGCGCTCGGCGAACCGGTCGATTTCCTTGCCGCGGTCGATCGCCATGCTCGTCGGATAGGCGTCGCGAATGTCGCGGTCCGTCACAATGCCGACCAGCTTTCCGTCCTCCAACACCGGCAACTGGTTCACCCGATGTTTGACCATCAGCCTGCGTGCCCGGCCGAGGCTGTCGACCAATTCCACCGTCAGCACCCTCTTCGTCATCCAATCCGACACCGGTATCATCGCAACGCCCTCCACGCGCGAACCGAGCGGCCGCCGTGCGGCGGCAATCGTCTATCGCGTCATATTGATAAACTGGAGCGGAATCCCGATATTCGCCGCGCGCACCGCCTGCATCACGGCCTGCAAGTCGTCGATCTGTTTTCCGGAGATGCGGACCTGCTGGTCCTGGATCGCCGCCTGGACCTTGAGATTCAAGCCCTTGACCAGTTTCACAACGGCTCGGGCCGTATCGGCATCCACGCCCTCTCTGATCGCGATCTCTTTTTGAATCATCCCGTGCGCCGTCGGCTGCGCCTCTTTCGCGTCCAGCGCCTTCGGGTCGATTTTTCTCCGCACCATATTTTCCAGCAGCATCTCCTGCACCGCCCGCATCTTCATGTCGTCTTCAGTGACGACGCGAAGCTTTTTGTCCTTTTTATCCAGGTCGATCTCCGTCTTGGAGCCGCGAAAGTCATAGCGCGTCAGGATAACCTTCTTCGTCATATTCACCGCGTTATCGACCTCCTGCAAGTCAACGCGGCTCACGATATCGAACGACGCCATGAAAAGAAGCCCTTCCTCCTGATCGGGCTATTTTGACCGGCTCCGGCTGCGCTTGTCAAACGCGCTGCGCGCCCTGGACGAAGAGCCGCAGCCGGCCGCTCAGAAACCTTCTCCTCGGGCCGGTCAAAAAGGTCCCAGATACAAGGCGCGCGAAGATCAATGCCGAGCACAGGCGTACCCTTTGCAGTACGTCGAGCGAGGCAGATCAAGCGCAACCATCGCTACCGCCCGCCTGGGGGTCTCTCGGAGGGCCGATGCGTGGGACGAGGAAATGCAAGCGTAGCTCAGAGTTACTCTTACCTTGTAGGAGCAGCGTAGCCTCGACGTATCGCATCGGCCCGGAGAGAGATTCCCTGGCGGGCTGACGGTAGATGGGCCTTTTTCAGCAGGCTCCCCTAGAGCGCGGCGTCCGCCTTGGCGGCCAAGACAAAATCGCTCTCCGTCAAGCCGTCGATCTTGTGCGTCCAGAGGGTGATCTTCACTTTGCCCCAGGCGAGGTAAATATCGGGGTGGTGGGCCTGGGCTTCGGCGATCTCGCCGACTCGATTGGTAAAATCGAGCGCCTCGCGGAAGTTTTTGAATTTGTATTCCTTCTCCAGGTGATGCTCGCCAGCGATACTCCAACCGCCGCCCAGCTTTTCCAGCAGCGCCGTCAACTCTTTCCCCGTGAGCGGCGGAACACCCCCTCGGCAGGGAACGCACTGTTGCGCAGCCAATTCACTCGCCATCGAAACTCACCTCCCACTTGTCCTGTCGCCACGTTTGCTAAGAAACCCTGTCTTCAGGCCGGTCAAAAAGGTCTCAGATGCAAGGCGCGCGAAGGTCCGCGAGCGGAGGCGTACTCTGGTAGTACGTTGACGCGAAGCGGACCGAGCGCGACTATCACCACCGCCCGCCTGGGGGTCTTTCGAAGGGCCTATGCGTGGGACGCGAAGTGCCAATCGTATCTCCCGGCTGCTCTTATCTGGTAGGAGCAGCGCACCGCCGACGTATCGCATAGGCCCGGAGAGAGATCCCCAGGCGGGCTGACGGCAGATGAGCCTTTTTCAGCGGCCTGCTACGACTTCTTCTCCAGCTTGAGCGCCGCGGAGTTGATGCAATAGCGCAGGCCGGTAGGTTTGGGACCGTCGTTGAAGACGTGGCCGAGATGCGCGTCGCAGCGGGCGCACAGGACCTCGACGCGGCGCATGAACATGCTGTCGTCCTCTTCGGTGGCGACGTTCCCTTCCGCGACCGCCTCCCAGAAACTCGGCCACCCCGTGCCGGAGTCGAACTTCGTCTCCGAGCTGAACAGATCGTTGCCGCAGCAGGCGCACCGGTACATGCCCGTTTCCTTGGAGTCCCAGTATTTCCCGGTGAAGGCCGGCTCCGTTCCCTTCCGCCGGCAAACTTGAAATTGCTCCGGCGTAAGCTCCTTTTTCCACTCCTCTTCGTTCTTCATGATTTTGTTACTCATACACCTGCCCTCCGCATGCATAATGCCCAAACACTTTACCGACACGCCAAGAATGAACGGTAGCCCAGCAGTGGCAAGAGCACACGCGCGAGTTAGCGCCCCTCGATTCCTTTCGCGCCACCGCGACGTCCCTTGTCTCCTTATTATTCCTACGAAGTTCGCAGCCTTGAGACTAGGGCAAAAATCGCGAATTCATCAGTATCGCTTCGCTCGATGGAGATGTTGTGACTCTGAGGGGAAACCTGGACTCGCCTTTCAAACGTCCGAAGCCAAAGGGCAACAACCATCTCAGCATTTCTTTCAGCAAGGCCCCGAGGTACGAGGACAATTTGTGCAATAAAATGATCATCGCAATCGAGTGCGGCTGCATACTCCTTCCATTCCGCCACCCGTCCCCTATCGACCCTTGATGCCTGGGGGTCAAGCCAGAGAGCTTTGCTGTCGGAACGATTCAGTTTATAAAGGGCAGCCAAGTCTTGGCCAATGCCAACTGAATTCGCTTTCAGAGTATGTTCGTTTCTCCCAACATCTTTCAATTCTACCCAAACAATCTTTTTCGATGACTTCGGGTCCGGTTGAGCAAGAAGGAGGTCAACCCATTTTACGTTAGATTTACGGTCCGATCGAGGCGTCTGCGTGTAGTATGGTTGCTCGTGGTCTCCGACATGTCGCCATGCTCCCGCTTTGTTATCGTTCACGGCGCGATACAACTCAACCTGCATCCAATATTCCAGCATGCGCCACTTCGAGATGTAATCAATACCCTGTGCACGCAAAATGCCCGCCACCCAGCGGGCGAGAGCTACGGAACTTCCAAATGGATCCTCGAAGTCAGCCATGGCCCTTGACGGTTACAAGCACTGCACGTTCGATCTACCTGTGTAAAAAAAGGACGAAAGTCGAGCAGGAGTCATTCCTTTAGGATTGAGAAGCCATACTGATGGCTGGCCTCCACAAAGTGCCGGTCGAAGGCAAAAGCCTGACGGCAACCGGTCCCATCCATAACTACAAGACTCGCGCAGTCAACCACGCCCCAGTCTTTATCCGTATACCCCCAGAAAAGCTCCAGCGCCTCCGCTTCGATACGTTCGTCCACGGTAACAAGATCAATCACAGAGAGCCGCTGAAGACGTTGCCACAGCCTTTCCGCTTGGCTGTAACCCAGTTTGGTCTTTACAATCGTTAAAGCTTCGTACGCCGTCCAGGTGGAGGTAATCAGAGGCACACTGGATTGAAGCAGACGACGGTAAACGCTTGCGGCCTGAGTATGATTACTGTCCTTCGCGTTGATAATAGCCACCCAGGCTGAGGCGTCCACGAAGACCGGTTCACTCATTTCTCACGCCGTAAGTATGCGCGCATGTTCTCGGAGAGATCTTCAGGCCCTTCTCCGATGCCGACAATTTTTAGCGCCCACTTAATATCCTTTTCGCTCCTGCTGGCGAGCCTACTAACTCTC
>MGSS01000154.1:5236-22824 GCA_001798595.1 Deltaproteobacteria bacterium RIFCSPLOWO2_12_FULL_60_19
TTCTTTGCCTCCGCAAGTGTGATGCCGACCCGGAGCGGGGACCTGCGAGGTTTTTGGCGGGCGTACGCTCCTGAGCTTCCTTCTTTCACCATAGGCTCTCCGACTTTGGACCGCGGTTTACGATCCGAATACTTCTTGCCCTTCATTGCATTCCCTTTCACCCTCCGCCTTATAGCACGGTTTAAGCTCGCCACATATAGCCCAAGACTGCGTCTAACCCCGTCTCGCTTTGCATCTACACGGAAAAGAGGTAAGAGACCTGAATATCTCGGGAGCCGGAACATGAAGCTCAAAGACAAAGTCGCGCTCATCACCGGCGCGGGGCGGGGCATCGGCAAGGCGGTCGCGCTGCACTATGCGCGGGAAGGGGCGAAGCTGGCCCTCTGCGCGCGGACTGCCGCGGAGCTCGAAGAGACGGCGCAAGAGATTAAAGCCGCCGGCGCGGAGTGCCTTGCAACCACGTGCGACGTCTCTCTCGAACAGCCGGTGAGTAGTTTTGTCGGCGAAGCGCAAAAACGTTTCGGCAGGATCGACGTGCTGATTAACAATGCCGGCGTGATGACCCGGCCGGTGCCGCTGGCGGAGCTTGAAATCAGGAAATGGGACTACACGATGGCCGTCAACTTGCGCGGCCCGTTTCTTGTGAGCAAAGCCGTGTTGCCGGTCATGATGGGGCAGAAGAGCGGCGCGATCATCAACGTCTCCTCATCCATCGGCCGCGGAGTTTACGCCAACTTCTGCGCTTACGCTGTCTCTAAGTGGGGGCTTGAGGGATTCACACAGACGCTCGCTACGGAAGTAAGGAGTTACAGTATCCGCGTCAACTCGGTCGATCCCGGCTACGTCGCGACCAAGGTCACCGGCTACCACGGCGGCAGGCCGGAAGCCGTGACGGACGTGTTTGTGTTTCTCGGTAGCGACGAATCGAAGAGCATCACCGGACGGATGCTCAGCTCGTCGGGCTGGAAGCAGGAGATCGGAAAAAACCGAGGATAGAAGATAGAGGATCGCAACTTTCACGACCCTCCATCTTTATTCTCGATTTCGGTTTTGCGGGTTACTTCTTCTTGAGCAGATCTAACGCCGCGTTAGCGTTTTTCACCCCGCTGCCGTGATCGCCAGCGTCGAGATTTTTCTGCGCTTCCTCAAGCAGTCCCTTGGCTTTATCCTGATCCGCCTTGGACGCTTGAGTTTTTCCCAAAAGCTCCCGGCCTTCTCTGATCAGCGGCGCGCACCTCGCCCAAAGAGGCTGAGCCGATAGGATCAAGAGGCTGAACGCCGTCATTAAAAAGAATATCTTCCTCATTTTTACTCTCCTTAGCTCTGCAAATTCTTTTTGAAAAATTCTACGGTCTTGCCCCAAGCTTCCTTCGCTGCCTCAGCATGATACCGGCTGGGGTCTGTGTCATTATTGAAAGCGTGCTGCGCCCCCGGATAGATCGCATAGGTATAGGGCTTGTTGTACTTTTTCATGGCGGCTTCGGTCGCTGGCACCCCGCCGGTTATCCCTTTATCCTCGCTACCGTAATGCGCTAAGACCGGCGCCTCGATCTTTTCAACGAGATCTGCCGGGTTTGGAGTGCGGCCGTAATAGACGACCACGGCCCTCAACCCGCGCACCCGCGTCGCGGCATTAAAAACCTGCTCGCCTCCCCAACAAAATCCGACGATGCCGATTCGATCGCCGCGGACGTCCGAGAGAGTTTTGAGGTACGCGACCGCGGCGGCGGTATCCTCGGCCGTCGCACTCGCCGGCGCCAGTTCACGCATGTTCGACAAGCCACCGCCTTTGGGATTTACCTTTTCCGTTCCGCCGCCACGCGAGAGATAATCCGGGGCCAGCGCGACAAACCCTTCTTTGGCGAACCGCCGCGCGACATCGCGGGCATGGTCATTGATTCCCCGGTTCTCGTGGACAACGATAACCGCCGGATATTTCCCTGACGCTTTCGGTCTAGTCTGGTATCCGTAGACCGTCCCCGCGGGGCCCGGGAACTGCACGTTCGTCGAGGCAAGGCCCGGATCGTTGGGATCTACCTGTGCCGCGTGCGCCGACGGTGAGAGCAACGAATCGATCAGCGTCGTGGCTGCCGCCAGGCTTCCCGTCAAGATGACCGCTTTCTGGATAAATTCGCGGCGGCTGATGTTCCCGCCACGATATTCTTCGACGAGCTTCTTTATCTCCTCTGCCATAATCCCTCCTTAACTTTGAAGATGTTTTTTAAAAAACTCCAGCGTCCTGCCCCACGCCTCCTTGGCGGCCTCCGCCCGGTAACTCCGATCGTTGGTATCGTTGTTGAATGAATGTGGCGCGCCGGCATATATCTTGTACTCAAAAGACTTGCCGTATTTTTTCATCGCCTCTTCCAGCTTGGGCACACCGGATGTGATCCGCTCGTCCGCTCCCCCATAGTGGCCCAGGATCGCGGCTGTAACGTTCTTCACGTCTTCGAGGTCGCGCGGATTGCTGCCGTAATAAATCACGGACGCCGCGAGATCCTTGCTCCGGGTGGTGAATAGCAGAGCTCTGCCTCCACCCCAGCAGAAACCCGTGACACCGATCTTAGGACGGACAAAACTCTGGCTCTTGAGAAAGTTTGCCGCTCTGGCGAGGTCCTTCATGATCAGATCCTCGTCCAATTTACGGATACCTTCGGTAGCGGCATCCGACGTGGGGAAAGATGCCGTTCCGCCTTGCCGAGACAGAAGGTCCGGCGCCAATGCGACATATCCCGCCTTCGCGAGCCGTCGGGCCACATCGCGGATATGATCATTGATCCCGCGGTTTTCATGGATCACGATCACCGCGGGAAGCTTTCCGTCTCCTTTCGGCCTGCTAAGATAAGCCGCGATGGATGCGCCGTCTTCCGCCGTATACTTCACGTCCGACGATGCGAGCGAGGAATCGTGGGGGTCTACTTGAGCGGCATGCGCGGAGGTGGAAAAAAGTGAATCGATGAGACTCGTGGCCGCAGCCAGGCCCCCTGTTAAGACGATAACTTGTTGGATGAACTGCCTACGGGTGATCGTTCCGTTACGATATTCGTCCAGCAATCTATTGATCTCTTCTGCCACGACTTCCTTTTTTACCGTCTTTAATAGAGGGGAACGACCGCGTTCCGACTGCTCATCGTTTTCTACAGGCCCAAGAGTTTTTCCAGTTTCTCCGGATCGAATCCGACCACAGCTTGCCCATCGATGAGCGTTACCGGCGTGCTCTGGAACCCAAGCCCCAACAGCTCCTTCAGCGCGGCCTCGTCTTCGCGCACGTTCTTATCCACAAAGGCAACTCCCTTTTGAGAAAGAAACTCTTTCTCTTTGTGACACGGCCCTCAGCCGGGCTGGCTAAAAACAACTACGGACTTGGCCATTTTTTTCTCCTCTCAAATAGATTTACCACAGGCTCGTATGACCTACCATCCGGTGAACCTATTTGCAAAACGCCAAGTCCCGCAGAGAGTATCCGGCTGAACGGCCGGCGTCAATTCCCAAAACGGGTGGGTGTGGAATGACCCGCCTGGAGAGCCGCGCGGACGCGTCGGGCATTGTTATGCTTTAAAAATTGCTCGATCTTTGTTATTCTCTCCAAAACTTGGCTCCCACGAGAGCGGCATGGCCAATTCCCTAAGCAAACTAAAGCGCAAACCTATTTCGCTCGCCGCCTGGGCCGGCTTAGGCTTCTACCTCACCCTCCTGTGGATCATCGCCGGGTGGGCGACCGAGCTCCCCACGACCGCGCAGCCCGCTTCGGCAACCGAAGAAATCACCCGACACGTCCGGACCCTGGCCGCCGATGAGATGATGGGAAGAGGCGTCGGCACTCCGGGCATCGACCTGGCGCGGGACTACATCGCCGCCGAGTTCAGACAGTCCGGCCTGCTGCCGGGCGGCAACGGCCAGAGCTACTTACAGCGCCTGGAGGTGGTCACCGGCGTCGAGATCAAGCAGCCGAGCGCCGCGCGCATCGCGGGGCTGGAAGAGCTGAACCTGGATGCGGACTGGATTCCGCTCGGACTCTCCGGCTCCGGCGCCGTCGGAGGGGAGCTGGTCTTCGTCGGTTACGGCATCACGGCGAAGGAGTACGGCTACGACGATTACGCCGGCATAGACGCCAGGGGGAAGATCGTCCTGGCCCTGCGCTACGAGCCGCCGCCGACCGACGGCCATAGCCCTTTCCGCAGGCCGCCCGACGCTTCGGATCATGCGGCGCTTCGGACCAAGGTCGCCAACGCCCAACGTCACGGCGCCCTCGGCCTGATTCTCGTCGATCTCCATCCGACGCAGGACGGAGAAGACGAGCTGATCCCGACCCGGCGCAGCATAGGCCCCAACCAGGCCGGCATGATCGCCGTGCAGCTCCGCCGCGACCTCGTGGAACGGCGGCTCAGCGCCGCGGGGCTGTCGCTACGCGAGTTGAAAGACCGGATCGACCGCGAGGGAAGGCCTCACTCCCTCCCCATTCCAAACTTGAAGATTTCGCTCCAGGTCACGTTGGAAAAAACCGCCAAGCCGGCGGATAACGTCGTCGCTCTTCTGCCGGGCGCCGACCCGAAGCTGAAAAGCGAATACATCGTCGTCGGCGCGCACTACGATCACATCGGCTTCGGTTATTTCGGCACGCGCGACTCGAGCACCGAGGGGCACGTCCACAACGGCGCCGACGACAACGCGTCGGGAACCGCGCTGATGCTCAATCTCGCAGCCCGGCTCGCTCGCCTGCCGCAACGGCCGGCGAGGAGCATCGCCTTCGTCGCGTTCACGGGAGAGGAATTGGGTCTTTACGGCTCGGGGCATTTCGTGAACCACCCGCCGTTTCCCCTGGCTTCGGTCAAGACGATGATTAATCTGGACATGGTGGGACGGCTGCGAGACAACCGCGTCACCGTCGGCGCGGGAGACCTCGCGAAAGAGCTCCGCGAAATGGTCGGTCGCTCCGCCCGCGACTTGCAGGTCGAGATGGCGCCGGGCGGCGGGAGAAGCGATCATGCGTCGTTTCAACGCAAGCAGATTCCCGCGCTGCACATATTTACCGGAACCCACGCCGACTATCACCGCCCGTCGGACGACTGGGAAAAACTCAATATCGAGGGGATCGCCAAGGTCGGCGACATGGCGCTCTCGCTCGTCAGGCAACTGGCTGAGACCGGAGATCCCGCCGTCTTTGCCCGCTCGATCCCCTAGCCTACCCACATCTCCCCGTCCGGCTAAGGGTCCGTAATCCTTCACCGCAGCGCGAGCGCATCCGTCAAATCCATAATCCGTTGATAAGCTCGTAACACCTTGGAAACCCTGGCCGTCGAGAAGGCGGCGGGTGCAAGGCGGAGCGAGGGTTCGCACCGGAGCGTACATCGGCAGTACGTGAGGATGCGAGCCCGAAGCGACAACGCAGCAAGCGCCCCTTATCGACGGATCAGGGTCAAATGGCTGCTGCAAGTTGTCTACAGCTGTGGTATGGATAGTTGCTGATACAACACGGCAAGGAGGAGTTGCCCCGATGATCAAACTGTACGATTTCCCTCTCTCCACGAACGCGCGCAAAGTGCGGATCGCGCTGATCGAGAAAGGGCTCGATTTCGAGCGCATCCAGATCGACCTCGGGAAAAAAGAGCAAAAAAATCCCGACTACCTGAAAATCCATCCATTCGGACAGGTCCCGGCCCTGGACGACGAGGGGTTCATCGTTTACGACTCGACGATCATCAACGAATATCTCGAAGACGAATATCCGGAGCCTCCGCTGTTCCCCAAAGATTCCGAAGGGCGGGCGACGGCGCGGCTGCTGGAGGACCTGCGCGACAACTATTTCAATCCCCCGTTTGTCGAGATCTTCCGCGAGACCCGCTCCAAGCCCGAAGGCCAGCGGGATTTAAAGCTCATCGAGCGGGCGAAGGCTGAGATCGCGAAGTGCTTCGATCGGCTCGAAAAAGAGCTCGAGGGCAAACAGTATCTCGCGGGCAGCTTCAGCCTCGCCGACATCGCCTACATGCCGAACTTCGCCGCCCTGGAGCGCTTCAACATCCCGGTCGACCCGAAGCACAAGAACGTGCTCGCCTGGATCGCTCGGCTCAAGGCGCGCCCCAGCTACGCGGCCTCAGCCAACTAGAAAAAAACATGTTCGTGCCACTTCGAAGCGGCCCTCCGAGCTTTCGTGTTCGTGTTGGTCGCCGCACGCTCCGATCACGAGCACGAGTCGCGAGCACGGTATGTCCCCGATGATCCTCGCGTGGCTGGTCCACCTGTACACCGCCTCCGGCGCGGTGCTGGCCTTCTTCGCGCTCCTGCTGATCGACCAGAGCCGCTTCCAGCCCGCCTTCTGGCTCATGACCTTGGCGGTGGTGATCGATGCCAGCGACGGAACCTTCGCCCGCCGGGCGCGCGTAAAGGAGCTGATACCCTGGTTCGACGGCGACCGCCTCGAAGACATCATCGACTACTTAAACTACGTCGTCGTCCCCTGCTTCTTTCTCCTGCGCGCCGACCTGCTGCCGCCGAACGACGCGCTCTGGCTCGCCGCGCTGCCGCTTTTGGCGAGCGCCTACGGCTTCTGCCAGAAAGAGGCGAAGACCGCGGACCATTTTTTTCTCGGCTTCCCCTCTTACTGGAACATCGTCGGCTTTTACCTTTTTCTCCTGCAGATGCCCCGCCGGGTTAATGCCTTCGTCATTCTTATCTTGTCCGTTCTCGTCTTTGTGCCGGTGAAGTACCTCTATCCGAGCCGCAGCCCCGTCTTAAGGGGCACGACGGTCGGCCTCGGATGCCTGTGGGGCGTGGCGATTCTCGCGCTGATCTACCAACTGCCGCACCCGTCGGCCATTCTGATCTACGCCTCGCTCGCCTATCCCGCGTACTACGCGGCGCTCTCGCTGTGGCTCTGGCGCCGCCGCCGCTGACCCGGCGACGGTGTTTTTTTTCGTCTTCCCTTTGCCATTTGACACAACTTCCGCTACACTTTCTAAAATTACCCTCCGGGAGGCGCCGGATGAAACGCATGGCCAAACGCAGAATCGTGATATTGTTCGTCGCAGCGATCTTCGTTGTCGGCTCTTATCTTTTTTCTCCGTGGTCCGATCTCGGTGACACGGCCCAACCGCAAACTCCCAAATACATTTTCATCTTCCTCGCCGACGGCGCGGGCGTCGCTCACCTGGAAACCACCCGGATGTACAATCAGGTCGTCCACAACGAAGGACTGACGACCACCGATAAGATCATGAAGGAGGGGTCGGTAGGGCTGATGACCACCCATCCGGCCGATTCTCTGACCACCGACTCGGCCGCGGCGGCCACCGCGATGGCCACTGGATGCAAAGCGAAGGTCGGCTCAATCGGTAGCTGCGCCAACGGGACCATGCCGAAAACGGTCCTGGAAGTGGCGAAGGAGAACGGACTTCGCGTCGGGCTGGTCACCAACTCCACAATCTACGACGCCAGCCCGGCCGCTTTCGCCGGTCATGTTCCCGACCGCAAGCTCTACGCAACGATCGTCGACCAATATCTCAAGCTCGAGCCCGACCTGCTGTTCGGCGGAGGCAGAGATTACTTCCTCCCTAAAAATCAGGCGGGCAGCAAGAGGAAAGACGACAACGATCTCATCGCCGCGTTCAAGAAGAAAGGCTATGCCTATGCCGCAGACAAACGCGAGCTGGCCGCAGTCAAAGGGCCGAAGGTGCTGGGACTCTTCAGCCTGCAGGAGATGAGCTTTGAGCTTGACCGCGACAAGGAGAAAGAGCCTTCGGTATCCGAGATGACCCAGGCCGCCATCCGCATCCTTGAAGAGGGAAATCGTCGCGGCTTCCTGGTCTTCATTGAAAATGAGAATACCGACAGCGGGTCGCATTTGACGGATGTCGCCTCGGTGATCCACGCCTATCGCGATTTCGATCGGGCCGTTGCGTTGGCCTACGAGTTTTACCGCAAGCATCCGCGCGAAACCTTGATCCTGGTCACCTCCGATCACGACACCGGCGGGCCGGGCTTCACCCTGGCCCTGGAAGAGGCTTCCGGCCGGCAGGCCAAGCGCATGATCGCCACGGAAAAGGATCTCAAAAAAATCCACTCTATTCCGATATCGCTGAAGAAAGCCGCGGATATTCTGGGGCGAAATCCGACGTCGGAATCGATAGATCAACTGATGCAAAATTATTTCAAAGGGTTCACGCTCGCGCCGGACCTCAAAAAAATGCTGCTGGATCACCACATCCCCGGGCGAAACATCTACACGGATCCGATCGCCAACTGCCTCGGCCTGATGATCGCCAACAACACCCAGATGTACTGGCACAGCACGGGCCACACCAACCAGCCAGTCTTTGTCGCGGCCCTGGGAGTCGGCGCGGATAAATTCCGCGGCTATCAGGACAACACGGACTTCGGCAAACACCTCATGGCCCTGGTGCGCGACGATAACTCGGGCCGGTTGGGAACGAATCCAGGCAAGCCATCGAACCTGTGATCTAGTCCCGACCGCAGCAACACCCTTCACTCTCGACGCCGCTCCCGCGGCTGTGCCGATAACTTCACCGGCGCGCCTTGCGGTAGCCCACCGCGGAATATACGATAGCTACGCATTGAGGATGAGCGAATGGCTAATCCACTTGGCGACGGGAGCGAGCGAGTCGGCGTTTTGGTCGGCGGCGGACCCGCCCCCGGTATCGACGGAGTGATCAGCGCGCTGACCCTGGAGGGGCGCAACCGGGGCCGCGAGATCGTCGGCATCTACGACGGCTTTCAGTGGCTCATGGCGGGCGACACCGATCACGTGAAGCTGCTCGACCACGACGACGTTTCGCGCATCCACTTCCAGGGCGGCTCCATCCTGAACACCTCGCGCGCCAATCCGACAAAAAAGGCCGAGCAGCTCGAGGCGGTCCTTACCTCGCTCAAGAAACTCCGCATCGGCTGCCTCGCCACCATCGGCGGCGACGACACGATGTTCGCCGCGAGTCAACTGGCCAGGCGCGCGGCGGGAAGCATTCGCATCTGCCACGTGCCGAAGACCATCGACAACGACCTGCCCTTGCCCGGCGATATCCCGACCTTCGGCTTCGAAACCGCGCGCCAGCTGGGCTTCAGCCTGGTGCACAATCTGATGGAGGACGCGCGCGCCACCAACCGCTGGTACTTCGTGGTGGTGATGGGACGCTCCGCCGGCCACCTCGCGCTCGGCATCGGCAAGGCCTCCGGGGCGACGCTCACGGTCATTCCCGAAGAATTCGACGGGCCGGTGCGCCTCGAGACGCTCTGCGACCTGCTTGAGGGGGCGATGCTCAAGCGCAAGGCGTTGTGGGGCCGCCGCGACGGCGTGGCGTTGATCGCCGAAGGGCTGCTCGAGCGCCTGACCGCCGAAGAGATGACCGCGATCGAAGGGGTGCGCATCACGCGCGACGACTACGGCCACTTGCGGCTGGCCGAGATGGACCTGGCCTTTATACTCAAGACGCAGGTGGAGCGCCGCTTTGTCGAGCGCAAGGAGCCGATCGGCATCACGCACAAGAGCATCGGTTATGAAGTCCGCTGCGCGCCGCCGCTGGCGTTCGACTGTGAGTACGTGCGGGCGCTGGGCTACGGCGCGGCCGAATTTCTTTTGAATCCCGGCCCCGAAGCGGCCAAGCTCTCCGGCGCGCTGGTTTGCGTGGAAAACGGCAAACTCCGTTATCTGAATTTCGATCAACTCCTCGATCCTGAGACCGGCCGCACCCGCGTCCGGCGCGTCGACGTCGCCAAGCCCGCCTATCGAATCGCCCGGCAATATATGATCCGGCTCGAGCGAGAGGACTTCGACAACCGGGAGAAGCTCTCGGCCCTGGCAGCCGCCGCGTCGACCGGCGCGAGAAGCTGCACGCCCGAGGAGTTCGAAAAGCGATTCCGTTACCTGGTGACGGAGATCCGAGGAGGGCTTTGACCATGGCGGCGCGCGTTGCGATCAACGGCTTCGGCCGCATCGGGCGGCTGTGCTTGCGGACCATGCTGGAGCGTGCGAAGAGCGCGCTGTCGGTCGTGGCGATCAACGACATGGCCGACCTTCACACCAACGCCCATTTGTTCAAGTATGATTCGACCTATGGAACATTCACCGGCGCGCTGGAAGTCGGAGAAGGAGTGCTCCGCGCCGGCGGCTGGGAGATCGCCGTCCTCAATCAGAAAGATCCCTCCAGGCTTCCCTGGAAACAGCTCGGCGTCGATATCGTCATCGAATCGACCGGCGTCTTTACCGACGGCGAGCAGGTCCGCGCCCATCTGGTTGCCGGCGCGAAGAAGGTCATCATCACCGCGCCGGCGAAAAACGAAGACGTAACCGTCGTGCTGGGCGTGAACGATTCGAGTTACGATCCGAAAAAGCACCACATCGTCTCCAACGCCTCGTGCACGACCAATTGCCTCGCCCCAGTGGCGAAGGTCCTGCACGAAGTATTCGGCATTGAGCGCGGCCTGATGACCACGACGCACGCCTACACCAACGACCAGCGGATTCTCGATCTCATGCACACAGATCTCCGGCGCGCGCGGGCCGCGGCGATGAACATCGTGCCGACCACTACCGGAGCGGCCCAGGCCATCGGACAGGTCATCCCTGAGCTTAAAGGAAAACTCCACGGCATCTCGCTCCGGGTCCCGACCTCCACCGTGTCGGTCGTCGATTTGGTCGTAGACCTGAGAAAATCCGCCGCCGCGGCCGAGATCAATGCGGCGCTCAAGAACACCGCAGAGGGACGTCTCAAAGGGATTCTCACCTACTGCGACGAGCCGCTGGTATCGAGCGATTTCCGCGGCCATCCCGCCTCCGCGATCGTAGACGCCCTCTCCACCGTCACGCTGGAAGGCAAGATGGCCAAAGTTCTCGCGTGGTACGACAACGAATGGGGCTACAGCTGCCGGGTGGCCGACCTTGCGGCCCTCATGGCAACGGCGGCGTAGCCGAAGAAAGGAACGGACGATGGTAGCCAAAGATATTATGACCCGGGATGTCGTTACGGTCGGTCCGACGCTGGCGGTCAAAGAGCTGGCGAAGGTCTTCATGAAGAACCGCATCAGCGGCGCGCCGGTCGTGAACAAAAAAGGCAAAATCATCGGCGTCGTCTCCGAGGCCGACATCGTGGCAAAGAAGGGCAAGCAGGTAAAGAATATAATGAGCGCGAAAGTGATTCAGGTCGATGAGGGGACGGCAGTTGAGGCGATCGCCTCGATCATGACGCATCACAACATCAAGCGCGTGCCGGTGATGGAGGAAGGCAAGCTGCTCGGCATCGTCAGCCGCGCCGATATCATCCGCGCCATCGCCATGGGCAAACACATCGCCCTCCACACGCCGGTGTACGATTTGTGATCGCAATGCTGTAAGTCCACGCCTCAAGCCTCGTCTCGCCACGATCACGGTTTTTATCGTCCAGGCCATCCTCAAAGGTAGAGTTTAAGCAAATCATCGGGCGCGGGACGCGAGTCCGCGACGATTATGGGAAGTTTTATTTCAACATCCTCGATTACGCGGGCAGCGCAACTCGCCTTTTCGCGGACCCTGAATTCGACGGCGAGCCGTCGCTGATCTCGGAAGAAGAGATCAACAAGGAAGGCGAGATAACCTCACGGACTTATAAAGAAGTCGGTGAGGAGATCGGCGACTTGCAGCAAGACCGTGAAATTCGACCGGTCATAAGCGATGATCTTGAAGGTCAGCGGCGGAAGTATTACTTCGATGGCGGCCAGGTAGAGATCGCGGCGCATCTGGTTTACGAGTTGGACCCGGACGGAAAACAACTTCGCGTCGTTAGACTCACGGGTTACGCGGCGGAAAAGATCAGAACCCTATGTCCGTCACTTGTAGAGTTGCGCAGACGCTGGGCCGACCCTGCTCTGCGCTCCGAGATCATTGCGCGACTGAAGGTGTTGAGAAGTCGCTCCACAACGTGAACGCGATCTTTTTAGGGCAGTTTAACAGCCGCTTTGATTATGTTCTCAGCGAGTTTGGCCATGATCGCTTTCCTCCAGAGCCACAACTATAACCCATGTTCTTGGTTTTTTCATCTTGTGTAGAGAAACGTCTCCAAACCGAAAGCGCCGCCGCCGAGGAGGCCCAGCGCGACGAGTGAGGCCAGCAGCGAGAAGGGAAAGTCCGCGCTGCCGACAAACTGTTTCTCGACAAAATTTCTTGTGCTCGCGACGAGCATAATGACCGCCAGCAACGAAGCGGCCAATCGAGTCCCCAGTCCAAGCAGAAGCATCAGCCCGCCGAAGACTTGAATCGTGCCGATAACAATGGCCAGGTGGCGCGGAAAGGGCAGTCCTAGCCGTCGGATACTGTTGGTTAGACCTTCCCGGCTCGCCTTGGTGCCGCTCTCTACTCCGGTCATCTTGGGATAACCGTGAGCGACAAAGATGAGGCCGATACCTAAACGCAGGAAGAAGAGTCCCCAGTTTGCTCCTGATTCCCAGGGTTGCGTCAACTGTTCCCTCCCTCGGCGCGGAGAAGGTTGGTTTTTTCTTTGTCGATCTCCAGCGTGACGGGATCTATGACTACCTTATACATCTCTCTCGCCTTTTTGACGGAGATAAATTCCTTAACCACGTCCATCCTGACTTTCTCCGGCTCCCGCTCGGCGGGATTTCCGACGCCGGCGCCGCCGCCGCTGATCTTGAGCAGGATGTCGCCCGGCTTAAGGTCGTAGAGCCGGTGGCCTCTGAGCAGGCTCTCCTCCCCGTTTCGAATCAGCGTGGTCTTGGAATTGGGCGTGGGCTCGCCGCCCAAGGCGCCCGGCGCGCGCACGATCTCGCCGTCGGAGCTGCCGGTGGCGATGCCCGCGTCGCCGCCGACGTTCTCGACTTCCCAGTGGATGCCCGACGCGCCGCGCCACTTGCCCGCGCCCGAAGTGTCTTTGGCGAATTCCCAGCGCCGCGTCCGCCAGGGGAAGCGCATCTCCACCTCCTCGACGTTGCCCTTGTTGACTTCCCCGAGCGCGCCGATCGAGGTCGCTCCTTCGTAGCCGTCGAATCCTCTCGCCGCGCCCGCCCCTCCGTCCATGTCGAAAGTGGTCACGACATATTTCTCGTTGCTGCGCGGATCGAGGCCGAAGATGTAGTGACCGTAGCGCTTGCCCCAGCTGGCGATGGCCCGCTCGGGGACCGCTTTGGACATCGCGCTGACGACCGACTCGATAATCTGATGGCCCATGCTGACGGGCGACGCCCCGACGGTGGCCGGATATTGCGCGTTCAACACGGAGCCGGGCGGGGCATAAACCGTGATCGGCCTGAGACTCCCCTCGTTGTGGTATTCGCCGAGCGCCGGATCGAGAAACATAAAGAGCGCCGAGAGCGAGTTGCTATAGGTGGAGTTGAAGACGCAGTTGACAAATCCTTTGCGCTGTTTATCGCTCTTGGAAAAATCCACCTTGAGCGTGTCGCCTTTGACCGTGATATCGCAGCGCGCCCAGACGGGGACGTCGAGCTCCGTTCCGTCGTCGTCCGTCGCCGATTCGCCGTAGTAGGTCCCGTCGGGAATTTTTTCGATCGCGGCCCTGACCGTATTTTCCGTCCGCGCCATCATCTCCTCGACGCAGGCCAGCACGGTCTCCCTGCCATATTTATCGAGCAAGGCGACGATCCGTTGCTCGCAGAGTCGGGTGGCGGCGATCTGGGCGTAGTTGTCGATGCGCGTCCCTTCGGGCCAGCGCACGTTGTTCAAGATCAGCTCCATCACATCGGCCCGCTCTATATCGCCCTCCATGACTTTGATGCCGGGAATGCGCAATCCCTCCGCGTGGATGTCGTAAGCGTTGGGGAAGTAGCCGCCGGGATAGGCGCCGCCGGTGTCCATCTGGTGCGCCCGGCAGAAAGTGAAGAACAGCAGCTCGCCCCGGTAAAAAATCGGCCGATAAAAACCCCAGTCGGGCAGATGGCAGCAGTAGCCGTTGTAGGGATCGTTGACCAGGATCACGTCGCCGGGGTTGAGATTGCCTTTGAATTTGTTGAGCACGTACTCGACCGAGAGCTTGCCGCCTAGATACTGGACCGACAGGCCGATGGGAACCGACACCGTCCGCCCCGTCCCGTCCCACACGCCGACCGAGACGTCGTGCAGTTGCGCGATCAGATAGTTCTGCGAGGTGCGGTCGATCACGTGGCGCATCTCTTTGCAGATGTTCTGGAACGAATGCCACACGGTAGACAGAGTCATAGGATCGATTTTGCTAAGGCTCATGGATTCGCCTCCCTAAGGATTTTTACGCTTCGAGCGCGCCATGGTTGCGCCATTCGGCGAGCCGCGCGATTTTTCTCTCGGCAACCGTCACGGCCTCTTGCAGTTCCTGCTCGTTTCCCGCCCGGATGCCCGCATGGGTTGGAATACCGTCTTCAAACGCGTTTGGCAAGACGGGCGGCGAGTGAGCTAGCGACCTAACGGGTTAGTGATTGCGTTCGTGATCGCTCAAAGAAGGAGAAACTAGGGAAGCCTGCAAAGCGTAGAAAATGGTTTGGGCGGTGCAGCGTTTTGAAATGTCAAAAGTAAAGACCAGAACCTCACCCACTGCCGGAACGCAGAGAAGCTTACGCGGATGATTTTGGCGGCGAAAGTGATGCGCTAAGATCGGGACTCAGTGCCTCTTGGGCGAAAACTTCTAAAAGTACTCACACATAGCGTGGTCCGACCCGTGTGTCCACTGCCCAAACGCAAATATCGCAATTCTTCTCTGACACCGGGCTCCGTCTCCTGAATGAACTACCCCGTGGCCGGTCATGCCGCTTTGCGCCTTGCTCTTTTGGCTGGCTCCAACCTCATGCTGCACCCCATGGCGGACAAAACATTCATGATGGTCCCGATCCGTGGGTTCCTGCCTTTTGAAAGTGCTTTATAAAGGCTTTCCCGATTGAGGCCCGTAGATCCCGCGATCTGCGTGAAGCCATAGGCCCGCGCAACGTCTCGAAGGCCCAAAAGCAAAAGATCCGGGTCGTTTTCTTCGAGAATAACATTCAGATATGCGATTGCGTATTCTGGACTCTTGAGGCGTTTGTCCAGACCTTCCTCGTAAGCTCTGCTCGCCGGATAGATCTTTTTTCTTTTTACTTTCATCTCGTTGAACCCAAGTGTAGCCAATTGGCTACGGCCTGTCAAATCGTCCGCGTCTCCCGGACATTTCAGCGTTTAAATGCTCGCGAACGCTGGCCGCTTTTTCAGGAGATCCAAAATCGTTGAACCTTGCGTGGCCCGGCCCGTGTGCCCCAGCGGATAGATCGTAACGAGTTTATGCAGGCCGCCGCTCCCCGTGTTTTCGTGTTTTCGCAATTGCGAAAAGACGAAAATATGACAGAAGAAAATATGCTCAAGGGGGAAATAAGAGGAGCTTGGGCGCGGAAACCAGATCGTCATCGGCGCCGGCACGCTACGCCGCGCGGCTGCTGAAAGGGCGAAACGATGGAGATCACTTGTTCCGCGGAAATCGACCCTTGCCACGTTTTCGCAATTGCGAAATCATGGCAAGTGTCATCAAGAGGATGATAAGACCCGGAGCGGACCGGCGCGATGTGTTGATCGGACGGATTAAGTGAATGGAATAGCGGTGGCTTTTTAGGTTATTCAGGATTTTGTGTGAAGCAGGCCTCGGAGTTTGCACCGCAGAGTCGTCCTTCGACACCGCTCAGGACAGGCGCCGGGCGCAGAGAAAATCGCCTAAAATAGCAACTTGAACAAACCCTCTGTGTCTCCGTGGTGAATATCTCTTCACAGGAAACCCGGAACGAACACTTTTTAGGGGTGAAACATGCGATCCAAAAGAGTGAGTGGGTCGCGGAACGCGCAACCGATACCGGCTCAAACACCCCGGCGAGATCAGAAGCCTTCTCGGCGCCCTTTCCCGCTTTGTGAAGGACGCTTCCGCCGTGCGGCGCTAGATTCATTCGCTCACAACCGGACGTTTCCACACTTTCGTAAGTCCGAAAACGTGAAAGTGTCGATTCGGCCTCGCCCTCCCGGCGATAGTTGCGTAGTTGCGCAAGTGCGCAACGTCCAGACCAGGGATCGCGTAGCCGGGCATCACGGACGGCGAAGTGCGCCAGCGGCCGGATCTTTCAGAGCGCGTGAAAAGAAAAGTCTTCTGCGGAAACGCGTGGCATGAATCACGAATTGCGCGGCACTATCCGACCAAGAAGCAGATAGCGTCGAACCCGCATATCTCGGCAGAAATTGCTCAAACGCCACTGCCGTGCTATTCTGCCGGCGAGGTTAATACGATGAACAAAAAAGAGTTGATAGCCAAGGAGATTGAGCAGGTCCCGGAGCCCGTACTGGAAGAGGTGCTGGACTTCGTCCGATTTCTCAAAAGTAAGCGTATGCAGGAAAAGCTGGAATCTAGCCTGCTGAGCGAAGCCTCCCTTAAAAAGGATTGGCTGAGACCTGAAGAAGACGAGGCTTGGGGAGATCTGTGAAGGGCGATGTGGTGGTTGTCCCCTTTCCGTACCGTCTCTTTACAGCGGATCAACGCATCGTCCTCTACAAAGCGGGCCATCTCAGAAACGAAAAGCTAAGAGAAGTGATTCGAAAGATCGTGGAGATTGTGCAGCACTGACCGCGGAACGCAGCCGTTCCGGCGCCCGTCACCGATCCCTCGTGTCCCAGCCGCACACAACAAAAGACACGCCCCGCTTTGGTTTTCCAAATTCATCGATTCGGCCTCGCCCTCGCGGCCATCGTTGCGTAGTTGCGCAATTGCGCAAGTACGCAACATCCGGACCAGGGATCGGGTAGGCAGATATCAAGTATGGCGAAGCGCGCCCGCGACTGGATCTTTCAGATGCAGTACGTTGCAGACACGGGACAGGAAAACAGAATTCATCAACTGGAAATGCTGCAAGATCTTCGAGGAAAGGCCAGAGACGAACATGGTTCCTTCGGTTCGATGACAGTAAGTAGATGGGCCGGTTTGTTAGATGACTTAAAAGCAGAGAAACTCGTGAGCAGGGACATGGACGTTAGCACTTTGTTTGATTCGACCTTCCTGCAAGATTTAGAACCGCCAGCTAATTAAGAATCTCGCTGTCGCCTTAATTGGCGGAATTATTCAGCGAGCTCTTCATAAACCTCCCGCCGGTGACCGATTGCGAAAATCTTAATCAGCCGCTTTTTTCGATCGATCTCGTAGACGATGCGAAATGCAAGCCTAGGAACCGGGTAGAGTAGAGGACAGGCTCAACCATCGTTAGGTCACTCCATGCGGTGCTGAAGGGCGGGCCTGGTTCCTCAGATTAGGGAGCACTGTCGGCTTGTCGATTTAATTTTCTGGTTCGTCTGGGTTTCCTGTGAAGAGATATTCACCACAGAGATATCTGACGCGGCGCGGCGGTATTAACCTAAAGCGTCCGAGGAATACCATTTAAAATGTACTCCCAGCTTAGAGGGGTTATCGAGATCAATAATACGAGGGTGGTCGTTTACTTTCATAAAAAAGATTTTTGTCGATAAAAAAGCTTTTGACATTTTTCATCCGACCCGGATGTTTCCCCGAATCACGACGGCAAAGTTTTGCGAGGCCTGTACAGTCGCTGGCATTATAAGTGAAAATGGGCGACAAAATCTAGCGTCCGGCACGCTAGCTGCACCGCCGCTT
>MGSS01000154.1:22887-23088 GCA_001798595.1 Deltaproteobacteria bacterium RIFCSPLOWO2_12_FULL_60_19
TGGCGACGGGATTAAGTCAAGGCCTTGGAACGCCGAACCGCCCGGTTCCGCCGCTCTGAAAATCGCCTTACCGTTGCATCGCCAAGTCCGGGCTCGTTGAAAGCGCCGACCGCGGACACTCTATACATGCCGCATCGTCCTTATGAACGGCGGGTAAGAATGTAATTTTTTATTTTGTCCACCGTGCAGGTGTACATCGGC
>MGSS01000154.1:23168-68287 GCA_001798595.1 Deltaproteobacteria bacterium RIFCSPLOWO2_12_FULL_60_19
GTAAACCGCCGTCTCCTCGTAGCCTTTGGACAGATTCCACAGAGCCTTTCGCCGGCGCTTGATCGCCTTGTCCGGGCCGCTCGTGGCGGCGGGAATCTCGGCCAATTTGAGCGGCTCGTGGCGCAGCGTGGCCTTGAGCAGGAGATTTAAAATTTCCACCTCGCGCTTGGGCATGTCGAAAGTGAAGATTTCCTTGTGACGGCGATGAAACGCCTGAATGACCTCCTCAAGCTGCTCAGGCCCGATCTTTCCGGCCGGCACTTCCGTCACTTCGACCTCGTGAAACTGGCCCAAATAGCGCATCTCGACCGAGCGCCGGAAAACCGTGTCTTCGGGAGCGATGCCGATCTCGCCCAGGACCCGGCCCGCTTCCGCCGCCATGTCGTCGAACAGTCGATTGACCCTTTCGAAGTCCAAAAAATTCCGCCGCGCGATCAGCGACCGGGCGAAGTTTTTTCCCACCTCCATGTTAAGCATGCCGAAGGCGCTGTAGGTGGCGGCGTAGCGCGGGATGACGACGGTCGGGATCCCCAGCAGGTGGGCGACGTAGGCGCCATGAACCGGCCCGGCGCCGCCGCCGACCACGAGGGCGAAGTCGCGCACGTCGTAGCCGCGCTTGGTGGAGATCTCGCTCATCTTGTCGGCCATGAGCGCGTTGACCGCCGTGAAGATCGTCATCGCGGCGGTCGGGACATCGATCCCCAACGGCTGCGCCACGGTGCGGATCGCCTTTTCGGCGAGGTCCACGTTAAGCGAAATCTCGCCGCCGAGGAAATAGTCCGCCGGCACATAGCCCAACATCAGATCGGCATCCGTCACGGCGGGCTTCGTGCCTCCCTTGCCGTAACAGGCCGGGCCGGGGTCGGCCCCCGCGCTCTGCGGTCCCACGCGCAAGAGTCCGAGGCTATCGATCCAGGCGATGCTTCCGCCGCCGGCGCCGACGCTCGGGACATCGACCATCTTCATCGCCACCCGCTCGTCGCCGACCCAGTTGTAATCGGTGGTCGGGATTTCCCCATTGCGGATCAAGCAGACATCGTAGCTCGTTCCTCCCATGTCCACGGAGAAAAGATTTTTGGAGCCGACCGACTGGCCCAGCCGAATAGCGCCCGGCGGCGCCCCCGCCGGGCCGGAGTTGACCAGCGAAACGGCGCGCCGCGCCGATTCCTCGACGGACTGCACGAGACCGCCGCCCTGGACCATGTAGAGCGTTCCTTTGAAGCCGATATCCCGCAGTCGCTGCTGGAGCGAACTCAAATAGCGCGCGGTGATCGGCCCGACCGCGGCGCTGACCACGGTAGTGCTGAAGCGCTCGTATTCGCGGTAGACCGGCAGGACTTCGTGCGACGCGGTGACGTAGACGCCGTTCAGCTCCTGCCGGCAGATCTCCGCGGCTCGCCGCTCGTGCGCGGGATTGGCGTAGCTGTGGAGAAAGCAGACGGCCACGGCCTCCACCTTCTCGTCTTTGAACTTGCGAATCGCGGCGTGGACGTCCGCTTCTTTCATGGGTATGAGAATTTCACCGGTGTAGAGGGTCCGCTCCGTCACCGGGAGCCGCAAGGTGCGCGGGACCAGCGGCGTGTAGGGCGGGACGAAGACGTTGAAGCGCGAGGTGCGGATGTTTTTGAAGCCGCGACGCATCTCGATCGTGTCGCGAAAGCCCTCCGTCGCGAGCAGGCCGACCTTCGCGGTCCGGCCGGTGAGCAAAGCGTTAGTCGAGAGCGTCGTGCCGTGGGCGATCAGCAGGCGCACGTTGGACATGAACTGAGGCAAGTCCATGTTGAAGAAACCCGCCGCCTTTTTGAGCACGTTGGTTAGCCCTTCGGTCGGGTCCACAGGCGTAGTCGGAGATTTAAAGGCGTGGACCTGCCCGTCATCGTCGAGCACCAGACAGTCCGTGAAAGTCCCGCCAACGTCAGTGCAACATTTCATCTCTCAACCAGCGCCTTTCTCATCGAACGTCGTTAGCGTCCCTCTCTTGCATTTTGCATTTTGCATTTTGCATTTTGCATTTTTACTTTCTACTTGAACCCATAGCTTTCCCACTCTTTGCGCACCCGGTCAAGATGCTCTTTCGGCGGCAGCGCGATATCCGGGAAGCGATGCTTCCGCGTGGCGTCGATGCCAAGCTTGGAGGAAGTCCGGCGCGACGGATCTTCCTGCGTGACATCGTCAGGCGCCTGAGACGGATCGAGCGACACCGCCGCCGTGCCGGGCATCACGAACGTGTCTTTCTCGGGCTGCACGCGGAACGAGAGCGCCCAGTTGACCGCGTCGGGATCGCGGATGTCAATGTCGTCGTCGTCCACCACGACGGTAAACTTGCCGAACTGCGGCGCGTAGCTCCACGCCGCGCACATTGCCACGCGCGGCAGCGACGGATGGTTTTTTTTGACCGAGATGACGAGATAGGCGGCCGCGCCGCTCGTTTCCATCAGATGCACGTCGCGGACCGGCAGCCCCAGCGTCTTCGTCAGGTGGCCGTAGAGCGACGACTCCCGCCCCAGCGAGCGGATGAGGCTCGATTCGCTCGGCGGCATCTGGCTGATGAAGGCCTGAAAGATCGGCCGCTGGCGGTGCGTCATGCACTGAACATCGACGAGGTAGGAATTCGCCTTGGGCCCCATGTAGCCGGTGTATTCGCCGAACGGCCCCTCGCTTTCGAGAAAGTTGGCCCTCACCGTTCCTTCCAAAACGATCTCCGACGTCGCAGGTACTTCCAGGTCGTTGCTCACGCAGCGGACGACTTCGACCGGCGCGCCGCGCAGGCGGCCGGCGACGGCCAGCTCGTCCATCTCTTCGGGAACGCGCGTGGCCGAGACCAGGCCGATGACCGGGTCGGCGCCGACGACGATCGCCACCGGCGTGGGGCGTCCGAGCTTGTTGTTTTTTTCGACGTGGGTCCTGCCGCCCTGAAGATAGTTGATGAACAGGCCGAGCTGGTTTTTTCCCTTGAGCTGTATCCGATAAGTCCCGACGTTTCTCACGCCGGAGTCGGGATCGTTGGTTACGACATACCCGGACGTGATGTAGGGCGCGGGATCTTTGCCGACGGTCCAGATGGGGATGGGCAGGCGCGAAAGGTCAATATCTTGGTCGCGAAAAATATTTTCCTGCGCCGGGCCGCGAGCGACACGCACCGGCGGGAGCGGGTGCTGCTCGGCGTCGCTCCACCTGGCCTGGATGTCCCCCAGTTCGCACTCGAGCGCCGCGCAATAGACCGCGCGCGACGCGCCGAGCGCTCCGGCGACGACCGGAATGTCGAATCCCTTGACCTGATCGAACAGCAGCGCCGGCCGTTGCGGCTCGGGGATTCGCTCGAACGCCACGCGGCAGACGGCGGCGATCTCCCAATCCTTGTCCACCGGCTTGGTGATCCGGTGGAGCCGGCCGGCCGCTTCGAGCTTGCTCAAATATTCACGCAGATCCTTGTATGCCATAAAAACAAAGCTCCGGCCATCTCCTCCGTTTTGGAAGTTTTCGAATCGTCACCAGCGCGCAATGATCGTAGTCGCCCGATAGCATCTCCATGCCGCGTATGTCCAGAGGGATGAATGAATTGAAGTGGATGCCTTTCATGGCCTGGCCCCGCGACCAGTGGCCGAAGCATGAAGCGATGGCGACGACGTCGGGATGGACGCATTCCGACAGCCGCGCCCGCCCTCGCGCAGTGTAGCCGTTGACGCCGGCCAGCTCAATCTCGTCGCCGTCGCCGACCCCGTGCGCCCTGGCGGTTTCACTGTTGAGAGTCACGTAAAGCGCGGTCCGGTGATGCTCCGACAGCTCGGCGAGCCAGGGATTGTACTGCGTCGTCGTGGAGGTCTGAAACGGCAGCTTGTAGTTGACGGCGAAGAGTTGATCGGGCTGACGCGTCTCATGGCTCCAGCAGCCATGCCAGAACGGCAGCGCCTGATAGCTCGACAGGTCCCACTTCAACTTGAGCCGCTCCAGCACCTCTTTGAGTTCTTGAGCGCGATCCAACAGGTGGGGAAAATAAACCGGCACGCGCGGCATCTTGAGCGCGCCCCTGGGGTAACGCTCCGGCAAGGCGCGCTCCCAGGCGACCAGGCCGTGCTTCTCGAACCAGCTCAAGCCGTGATCTTCGCCGAACATCGAGCGCATGCGCCGTTCGACGATCTCCCGGTTGGAGTAGCGCCGGTCGGTTTCCAGCTTCTGGCCGTTCTTGAGTTTGAGCTCCGCGTTGAGACGCTTGGTGACCTCCGGCAGGAGTCCGAGCCGCTCCGCCCATTCGATGAAGAGGTCCACGGTGTGGCGCGCGTCCGGCGGCGGCGCTGCGGCAGGTTGGCGCGCGGTAAAATACCAGTGGCGGCCGGTGACCCAGCCCTCCAGACGGTTGGCCGGAAAGTCGAGCCGCTCCAAACCTTGGGCGATGGGGAGGATAAGATCGGCGCATTCCAGCGTCTCGTCGAGCCGGTCGCCGAGCGCGACCACGAATGGAATTTTTTGAAACGCCTCGGCCATGCGCCGGGGGTCGGCGCCGCTCATCACCACGTTGCTGCCGAGGAGCACCATCATCTCCACCCGGTACGGAATCAGCTCGGGAAAATCGAGCAGCGCCAGTCCGAGCATCGGGCGCGGCTGCTTGCCGACGGGAAAAAGCTCGTGGAGCTCTACGGTGGCCGGCGCGGCCGGTTTTCTTTCCGGATGCTGATCGGTTCCGGGGAGGGCGCCGCCGAAAGCGATCATGCCGTCCTCTCCCGCTCTGACCCGCGCCTGCCCTTTCGGTCCGACGATGTTAGTGCTGATGCAGCCGCCGGGAACATCCAATGCGCCCACCATGACGTTCAACAGCTGGATGGCGGTGCCGGTCCAGACGCCTTGCGTGTGGCAAGTCGAGCCGCGGCTGTCGGCAAAGGAGCATACCGGCCGGAACGGCATCCGCGCGCCGTCGATCTCAATCGTAGCGCCGATTTGAGCCGTCTCGCCGAACTCCCGCGCCACACGGCGCAGAGTTTCCGCCGGCACGGTTGATATTTTCTCGACCGCCTCCGGCGTATATTGAGCGATATGGCGGCGGAAAATTTCCAGCGCCGGACGGCAGGTCTCGCTGCCGATCAGGTATTCTCCGGCAATCGCCGGTCTTTTCAGATCCGGGTCGTCGTAACTTTTCGCCGAGCCGGTCTCCAGGTCCCACACCAACGGCTTGCCCGCCTCTCCCTGGCGCGCGTATCGCCCCGAAGCGGCTATCAGGTAAGGGGCGTTGGTCTGCTCCTGGAGAAACCGCTCGTCGCGGATTCCAATCTCATTGACCAGCACGTGCAATAGCGCCAGCGCCACCGCGCCGTCGGTGCCCGGTATAAGAGGGATCCATTCGGTGGCGTGCGAAGCGGTGGGAGAAGAGACCGGATCGAACACGACCACTCTCATGCCGCGCTCGCGGGCGTTCGCCATCGCCATCGCGCTCTTCATCGTGTCGTGGCCGCTGATCGAGCCTTTCTGCGAGCCGAAGAGGATCAGCAAGCGACAGTGGTCGAAATCGGGCTCGCTGTGCATCGAGCCGATGTTCATGTAAGAGGAGCGCGTGTG
Organism: Deltaproteobacteria bacterium RIFCSPLOWO2_12_FULL_60_19; assembly: GCA_001798595.1. Lineage (GTDB taxonomy): Bacteria > Desulfobacterota > Binatia > UBA9968 > UBA9968 > 2-12-FULL-60-19. The sequence continues at coordinate 28,716 of MGSS01000154.1, forward strand.
CGTGCCGAAGAAAACTCCGGTCGTGTAGTTGGGCGTGCGGAAGGCCTCGGCGAAGACGGCGCCGACCAGGCGCGACATCTCCACCTCGGCGATGCCGTTAACGAACAGGAGCTTTCGCGGATCCTCCCCGGCGATCTTGCGCATGCGGGATACGACCTCTTCCACCGCTTCCTGCCAACTGACTTCCTTCCAGCCCGGATCCTGGCCCGGACCTTTGCGCGGATTGGTTCGTTTGAGGCAGCGGCTGAGCCGATCGGGATCGTACAGCGCCATGACGGCGGCGTGGCCTTTGGCGCAGAGTTTGCCGAAATTGTGCGGGTTGTCCGGGTTGCCTTCGATCTTGACGACGACGCCGTTGACCCGATGAGCGAGAATGCCACAGCCGTTGCCGCACATCTTGCAGACGCTGGGAACCCAGACGTCGTCATCGGCATGGGCGCGAGCGGCCACCGCCTCTCCTCCCCTCACTTCCCGCCCCCAACCGCCCATTGCGCTTGCGGCGCGCGACTCGCCGGCGGTAGAACCAGCTCGCGCCAGATTTTTTCATACTCGCTCTCCCGTTTTAAATAACTCTTGGCATCGAACAGGATCGCGTCGAAGCCGCTGCTCATATACGGGGGGTCGGCTTCCACCGCCGGGTGGCAGGGAACGCGCTTCCAGCGGCGATAAATTTTTTGCCCTTCGAGAGAGAGAATGTAATCGATCAACAGAAGCGCAGCGTGGGGATGCGGCGCGGCGGCCGGCAAGGCCGCGCCGACGAACTCGACCTCCACCGGCTCCAACGGGCGCCAGTCGATGGGCAGGTTGCGGCGCTTCAGCCACTCGGAGTTGTTGCTGTGGATATGCGGGGAAAGGGCGACGCTGCCGGCGGCGATCTGCTCGGCGATGATCTGGTGTCCGACGCGCACGCCGCCGACCTGCCGCCCCAGGGAGCGGAAAAACTCCAGCGCCTTTTTCTCGCCCCAGTGACCCATCAGCGCCGCCATCCAACTCGCATCGTGAGCTTCGACGGTAATCTTGCCCTTCAGCCTCGGGTCGAGCAGGCCGTCATAGTTATGCGGGACGGCGGCTTGGTCGATCAGCTGTGGGTTCCACGCCAGGACCAGATAATTTTTCTGCTCGGCGACCCAGAACCCTTCGCTCTCGCGCAGCTCGCGCGGATAAACTTCCGCCTCCGGCGAATAGTAGGGGCAGAGCAGCCCGCGCTCCTTGAGCTTCCCGAGATTGAGGTCGTTGATCTCGACGACGTCCGCCGCCGAGCCGCCGTCGCGGGACTCTTGAATAATGCGTTCCCTGACGACGACTCCTTTGTCGCGCACCATCTCGGGCTGGATGAACGGGTAGCGCATGCCGAAAGCCATGAGCAGCGATTGGATGTCCTCAGGCGCCGTCGAGGTATAGAAGCTCAACGTTCCTTCTTCCATCGCGCCGCGAGTCAATGCCTCCTTGCGCTCTTCCCCGCGAAGTTGCGCCAGCTCTTTTACGGAGTGCTTCTTTTGGCTCATTCCCGCGCCCCTCGGCCTCGCAGGGAAAGACACCGCCCGTTCGAGGAGCCTGCGCATCCGATACTGCCGGTGGGAATAAGCAGCGACCCATTGCGCAGGCTTGGGTGAGGGCGGCGGCTTTCATCGTCAAAGGCGACTTGGCTTCATACCTTCTTTTTCTGCTGCAAGATCTCTTCCGCTATCTTATCGAACTCGCCGCGGTCGCCCATCTCGGCGTGGCGGCGATAGCTCTCCGGCCATTCCCCCCAGGAGACGCCGTGCCACGGCTCGCGCGGCTTAAGCGGCGGAAGCCCCTCCTCTTCCCAGATCTCCCTGGCCCGCTCCATGTATTTTTTGGTCGGCAAAGAGGTCGGCGTGTAGGGCCACTTGCGCGTCGCGTCGATCAAGATCGAAGAATTTCCCTGAAGCCCGGAGCGGTTGGTCGGATATTCCTGCTCGTCGAGCGATAGGGTGCGCGGGCCGCCCGACTGGTCCGCCGTCGCGCCCCGGCCCTGGACGATGTGAGTGTCGCGGTGGGGTTGATAGCGAAAACAGATCGCCCAGAAGACGGAATCCAAATCCCACGGGTCGATATCGTCGTCGACGGCGATGGCGATCTTGGGCCATTCGGTCGAGACGGCGAGCGAGGCGTTGAGCGCCTGCCAGACGGTTCGATTGGAGGTCCGTGTGCCGCCCAGGTCTTGCAGCCGGATGACGGTCAGCCGGCGCGACCCGCCGCAGTGGTGAAACGCCACGTCTTTCACCTGGGGAATGCCGCAGGAGCCGCGGAGAAAGTTGATCATGTGGGCTTCGCGATTGATGTTGCCCATCACGCTCGACTCGCTCGGCGGAAATTGGTCGACTAGATCGTGCCAGATGGGATTTTTGCGGTGCGTGATGCAGCGGATGTGAAAAGCCAGGGCCGAGCGATCGATAAAAGTGTAGCCGGTGTGCTCGCCGCTCGCGGGGTCCGGCAGAACGTAGTCCGTGGGGATTTCTCCTTCCAGGACGATCTCCGCCGTCGCCGGAACGTCCAGATCGACCGTCTCGCAACGCACCACCTCGATCGGCTCGCCCGCCAGGCCGCCGGCGACATCCAGCTCGGAGACGCCGTAAGGAATCTCCGTGATGCTGGTCATCACCACGGCCGGCGACGGCCCCACGACCGCCGCCACCTGGAGCGGCACGCCGCGCCCTTTGCACTTCTGCCAGTGGATTCTCATATGGCCGCGCGGCGAAACCCGGGCGCAACTTTCCAACGGGCCGAGCAAGACGCCGTTGTAAGTGCCGACGTTGACCTCTCCCGTCTCCGGATCTTTGCTGACCCAGCAGAGGCCGCTCAAGCGGGGCAGCGCCTCCCAACCGTTGGTGGTGACCGGTATCGGAAACTCTTTGAGCCCGCCGTGGGCGAGCAATCCTTCGCCGGCGTGGATCTCCTCTTTCACCGGCCCGCTCGGGACGCGCTTAGGAGGCAGAGGGCGGCGAAAGGCCTCGGCCCACCTGTCGTACATCGCCTGGCGGGTCGCGGCGCAGTTGAGCGCTATGGCATAGGCTTCTAAAGACGGCGCGATGACCGCGGAGGCGACCGCGCCGTTGTAACTCTCGCCGTGGGTTCCCACGAGCCGGTCGAAGAGAAAGCCGAAACGTTCGCCCTCGTCGAGGCCGCGGAACTGCCAACGGACGAGAGGATGCAGCTCCGTGTCCTTGTTGATTGCGCGGCGGATGCGTTTGAGCTTGCCCGCTTTTTCCAGCGCTTCGAGATAACCTCTTAAATCTTTGTATGCGGCCATCGCTTCACTCTTTGATGCCCAGCTCCTTGTGGGCCTCGGTCAAAAACGTCAGCTGGACCACCTGAGAAAGCGGAACCTCTTTTTGCTGCTTGGTCGTGGCGAGCGTCTGCTCGATGACCTTGCGAACGGCTTCCATCGTCGCCGAGCCGCTCGGGCTCAACGTCCTTACCATGCTCTGGTAACTTCGCTCCGCGATGTCGGGCTCGATGTTCCATTCCTTGGAGATCAAGCTCACGACTCTGCCCTTTTCCCTGCGCAGGTAGATAAGGCTCTTGACGAAGCCGCGCACCATTCGCCTGACTTGATCCGGATTGGCGCGGATCTTGTCGTCCGAAGTCACAAGCCCGGCCTGAAGCTGGTCTTTCACGACGTCGGCGGCCCACGCGATAACCTTGAATCCCTCTCGCTCGGCGATCGCGTCGTAGGGCGGAGTGAACAGCGCCGCTTGGACCGCGTTGGCGCGCAGCGCGGCCAGCTGGTTGGTCTGGGTTCCGAGCGGCATCGTGATGATGTCTTTATCCGGGTTCAGCCCGGAATGGCGGACGATCTCGCGCGCGACGATGTCCGTGGTGCTGCCCTTGGAGGAGACCGAGATGAGTTTGCCTTTAAGGTCCGCCACGCTCTTTATCTCGGGACGCACATTCAAGGACAGGGCGGCTTGAATGCCGCCGAAGGCTATGACTTTTACCGGGAGTCCGGTTGTGGCCGCCCGGAGCATGGTATCCGCAGCCGTCCCGAAATCCAGCTCGCGCGAGATCAGCGCCGGCCCTACCAGGGCGGTGCGCATCTGCACGATCTGGACATCGAGCCGCTCTTCTCGAAAGAGCCCGAAGCGGGCGCCGACATAAGAAGGGAGCTGACTTAAGGCATGGACCGGCACCGCGAGGGTGACGCGCTCGAGCTTCTCTTGGGCGAACACCGGTAAGGAAAAGAAAAGGAAGAGAAACACGCATAGAAGCTCCGTCTTTCTCACGTCACACCTGCCAGCCCAGATTATTCATTGCTGACCGTCGGCCTCGGCTGCCTTTACCCTTGGCGGCCTTTGCGTCTTTGCGCGAGAATGTTCTTACCCGCTCCTTGTTTTTGATCGCGCCAAGACGCCAAGAGCGCAAAGAAGACCAGCTTGGTGGTAAGCTTCGCAATTACGATGCCACGCTTCGACGTTGCTGTGCTGGCCGCGTCGGAACTCGATTCGCGGAAGAAGGGATTCTTATCGGTGAGAAAATGGCGGCGGCGTTTTCTTATACTAGATAAAACATGGGCGGTGCGATCGCGCTACAGCAACGGTTTGAAATGCAGCGAGCAACAGACTATAAACAGAGCATTAAGCCCTTTCGGGGCGCTCATGGAAAACGACTTCGGACAAATTATCGGCAAGAGCAAGCCGCTCAGGGACGTGCTGGAGGTGGCGAAGAAAGTCGCGCCCACCCAGGCTACCGTTCTGATTACGGGCGAGAGCGGCAGCGGCAAGGAGCTGATCGCCCACGGCATCCACGCCCACAGCGACCGGCACGACAAGCTCTTCCTGCCGGTCAACTGCGGCGCGCTGCCGGAGACGTTGTTGGAGAGCCTCCTGTTCGGCCACATGAAGGGCTCCTTCACCGGCGCCTTTGCCAATCAGGAAGGGCTCTTTGAGAAAGCGCGCGGCGGGACGATCTTCCTGGACGAGATCGGCGAGATTCCGCAGCACTTGCAGGTGAAACTCCTGCGCGCGCTTGAGGCCAAAGAGATTCTCCCGATCGGCTGCACGACGCCGCGGCGGATCGACGTCCGGGTGCTCGCGGCGACCAATCGGGATTTGAAGAAAGAGGTCGAGCTCGGCCGCTTTCGCGACGATCTCTACTATCGGCTCAACGTCATGGAGATCCACATCCCGCCCCTGAGGGAGCGGCCGGAAGACATTCCCATGCTGATCGAGTATCTGATTCAGAAGCACAATCCGGAGCTGAAAAGAAATTTCAAAGGGGCGCAGCCCCCGGTGGTGCGCGCGCTCATGTCGCTACCCTGGAAGGGCAACGTGCGCGAGCTGGACAACGTGATCGAACACATCATGATCCTGGCGGACGGCGAATGGATCACGCTCAACGACATGCCGCCCGCGTTGCTCAACAGCGACGAGACGGTGCCGCCGTTTACGCCCGATCTCAAGGAGGCGGTAATGCAGTTCGAGAAGCAGCACATCGTGAGGGTGTTGGATCAGGTCGGGCAGGACAGGAAAGAGGCCGCCAAGCTGCTCGACATCAGTCTCTCTTCGCTCTATCGGAAGTTGGAAGAACTCGGTATCTCGTAGCCTCTATTCTTTGGGAAGCTGCGGCTGCTTTTTTCCGGAATCCAGGAAAAAAACGGTCGGTTTCCACCCGCCACGCTCCGATCGGGGGCCGTCCGATTGACGTTTCAATGGCACTCTAATTGCTTTCGGATTTATCCAGACAGGAACGACCGCCACAATGCTTGCTGAAAGAAGGGCGCGGAGATGAGTTTAGCCAAGGCCGACGATTCGTCCCTATTGGAGGCCATGCTCGATCCTTGCTTTTACCCGCGTCGGCCTCCTCGGGTCACTCATCTGGAGACCCACATTTCCCATCTCTTTTTCGCCGGCGATCTGGTTTACAAGATAAAAAAGGCGGTTCAGTATTCATTCGTAGACTATTCCACGCCGGCAAAGAGGAAGTATTTTCTGCAAGAGGAGCTGCTGTTGAACAGAAGGCTCGCGCCGTCTGTCTATCTCGGCATCCTCCCCATCTCCCACGACGACTATGGGTGGCAATTAGGCAGCGACGCGCACCCGGCGGAAAACGTCCTCGTCATGCGCCGTTTGCCGGCGAGAAGAATGCTGGACTATCTGCTGGAGCAGGGACAGGTGACCGTGCCTATGATGCAATCTCTGGCCGAACTCCTGGCGCAGTTTCACGCCGAGGCGCGGACCAGCGAAAAAATCCGCATGCGCGGCCGGCCCGAGGTTGTCCAAGAGGTCTTGGAGCGAAACCTCTCCGATATCCGGCCCTTCATCGGGCGATTGCTGAGCGAGGAGACCTATGCGGCGATCGCGAGCTTTTTCAGCCGATCTTTGTCCCTCCACCGTGGCTTGATGGAACGCCGGGTGGACGAGGGGCGCATCCGTGAGCTGCACGGCGATCTGCACTGCGAGCACGTCTGTTTCGCGCCGGAGGGGATTCAAATCTTCGACTGTGTGGAATTCAATCCCGACCTGCGCCGCTTCGACGTCGCCGCGGAGATCGCGTTTCTATTGATGGATATGGAATGTCGCGGGGCGGGAGAGCTTGGCCGGGCGTTCCTGGGCCGCTACGTCGAGCTGTCCGGAGATCGCGAGCTGCCGGAGCTGCTAAGCCTTTACAAATGCTATCGCGCGTTGGTGCGCGGCAAAGTTTATGCGCTCCAGGCGGCCAAAATGTCGGATGTCGCGGGACGCTACTTCGATCTCGCCTATAGCTACACCTGGGATGAGTTCAAGCCCTTTCTGATTCTCGTCTGCGGCCTGACCGGCAGCGGAAAATCGACTCTGGCCCGGGCGCTTGGACGGCGGCTGGGCTTGCCGGTCATCGGCTCGGACGTTACGCGTAAGCGGCTGGCCGGGGCGCCGGCCGCGCCGCAGCTCGCGTCTTACGGAGAGGGGATTTACAACCCGGCCATGACCGAGCGCACTTACGGCTCATTAACTGAGCAAGCCGAGCGCTGCATCGTTGATGGCCGAGGGGCAATTTTGGATGCGACATTTCGACGGCAGGCGCAGCGCGCCGCTATTGTGGATTTGGCCGCAAGAACGCACGTTCCTCTGGTCGTCATTCGTTGTCGTCTGTCGGAGGGTCTCGTTCAGGAGAGGTTGATCAAGCGCTCTGAGGCAGGCAACAACATTTCCGATGGGCGGTGGGAAATCTACGCGGTGCAAAAGGAATCCTTCGAGCCGATCGCCGATCTCCCGGCGGAATCTTATTTGATTTTCGATACCGAACTTCCTCCAGCGGAGGTCGTCTCCGGAGCCGAAACGTTTTTGCGCGCGGCTTTGAAGCGCCGCTCGTAACAGGCGCGGATACTCTTACGCAGCTTCTCGTAATCCCGGAGCAGCAACTTTCCCGCCTTGGTTTTCTTTTTGTCTTTATAGCCGAGCGCCAGGGCGATCCCCTGGAGCTTCCCGGCGTCTCTCTCCAGGAGATCGATCGATTGCTGGCGTTCGAGCCGTAGTCGATGGTCGAGACGGCGGAGGGAGAGGTAGCTATCCGAGAGCAGCCGGTATTCTTCGCGCCCGATGATCTTGCAGTCGCTGAGCGCCTTGAGGGCCGCCAGGGTCCCTTGCTGCCGCAGCCCAGTCTCCCGCCACCCGTGCGACAGCTGGAACATCTGCGCCAGGAACTCGACGTCCACCATCCCGCCCATGCCTTTTTTTAAATTAAACTGCGAGTCGCTCTCCTGCGCCAGCTCATTTTCCATCCGCATGCGCAGGTGGTCGATCTCCGCGACGCCCGCTTGGGTCAAGCCTTTCCCATAGGCAAAGGCGCGCGCCACGGCTTCGGCATCGCGGCCGAGCGACGCGTCGCCGCCGGCCGCGCGCATCTTGATGAGCGCTTGTCTCTCCCACAGTTCCGAGCTGGTTTCATGGTAGTGCCGAAACGCCGCCAGGGAGGTGACGATGGGGCCGGCCCGGCCCGACGGGCGCAGCCGCATGTCGATTTTATAGAGCACGCCCTCCACCATGGACGCGGAGAGAAACGTTATAAGCTTCTGGCCGAGTCTTACGTAATAATCGTGCGCGTCCAGAGAGCCCGAGGCGCCCCCGTCGCTTCGGCTGTCCTCGGAGGCGTCATATATAAAAATTAGGTCAAGGTCCGAGTTATAGTCGAGTTCTCTTCCTCCCAGCTTCCCCATGCCGAGCACGGCGAAGCGCCCGCCGGCGATCCTGCCGTAATTTTTTTCTATCTCCCGGAGAGAGAGGTCGAGGGCCGCTTTCACGGAAGCGTCGGCCAGGTCCGTAAGCTGGCCGAAAATCTCGAGCAGGTCGAGGCCGCCGCCGAGATCGCCGAGGCCGATGCGCAGAAACTCTTCGGCCCTCACGCGCCGCATCGCGTTGAGCTTCTCCTCGATTTCCGCTCGCCCCGCGGTCGCACCCGTCAGGTCGGCCAGCATTTCGGCGCCGGATTTTTTCAATCTCGTCAGGTCGGTGCGGATCAGGCTGTCGAGCAACTCCGGGCGCTGGAGGAACAAGTCGGTCAGAAACTGGCTGCCTGCAAACAGATTGACCAACAGCCGCATGGTTTTGGGATTCTCCGAGAGGAGCGAGAGAAATCCCGTGCGCGCGCCGATCCGGTGGCTGAACTCCGCCAGATTGAACAGCGCCCGGTCCGGAGCGGAGGAATCGAGGACTGCTTGCACCAGCGCGGGGCCGAGAGTGCGCATGACCTTGAGCCGCTGGGGACTGGGCGGAGAATAGCGTTCTCCGTCCCGCACGGCGAGCAGGTTACGATAGGCCTGCTCCGGCTCCGTGAAGCCGAGGCGCCGGATCTCGTCCAGAAAAAGCTCCTCATCGTCCAGGTCGTGCCAAACCGTGCCCGAGCCGGCATCGGTCCGAGTCTCGTTCTCCTTTTGAGCGCTGTAGAAGAGGCGGTCGAATGCCGCGCGCACCGCTCGGGTGTGCGTCCGATAGTCTTGCCGGAACTGCGCCGCTGCGCTCTTTCGTTTCGATTTTTCATAACCCAGGCGGCGGGCCAGAGCTTGCTGCTGATCTTCCCCCTCCGGGATCGAATGGGTATGGCCCTCCTGGACTATCTGAATCTTGTGCTCTACGTTGCGGAGAAACAGATAGGCGCGGCTCAACATGTTTGCTCCGGCAGGCGGAACAAAGTCGTGGCTCGCCAGCAGCGCCAGGGCTTTGATCGTGTTGGGCTCGCGGATACGCGGCTCGTATCCTCCGTTCACGAGCTGGAGCGCCTGAGCGAAAAACTCTATCTCGCGAATTCCGCCCGGCCCGAGTTTTACGTTGCTCGCTTGATTCGACGGGTTGAGCAGCTCGCGCTCGATCCGCGCTTTCATCTCCCTTAACTCTTCGACCGTCGTGAAGTCGAGGTAGCGGCGGTAAATAAACGGCTCGACGTGGCGTAAAAATGACGCGCCCAATTCCTTGTCCCCGGCGACCGGCCGGGCCTTGATCAGCGCCGATCTTTCCCAGCACTGGCCCCACGACTCGTAGTAGAGCAGGGCGGAGTCGAGCGATTGGACCATCGGACCGTGGCGGCCGAGCGGGCGCAGGCGAAGATCGGTCCTGAAAACAAAGCCGTCCTCGGTGACCTCCCCCATGGTGCGGGTGATTTTTTCGGCGAGAGCGGCGAAGAATTCGCGCGGCGACAGCCGCCCTTTGACGCCGCCCGCGCTTTCCCCGTCGTCCTCCTCGGAGAGATAGACGATGTCGATGTCGGAGCTGAAGTTGAGCTCCGCGCCGCCGAGCTTCCCCATGCCGAGAATGACGAAGCGGTTAGGCGTCTCCCTGCCCGGCAGGTTGAGCGCGCCGAAATCCCGCTCCACCGCGGCGCGCGCCGAACGATAGGCGATATCGAGCGATGCCTCCGCGAGGGCCGTCACTTCTTTTACCGTGTCATCGACGGGGTGTTCGGAGATGAGATCCCTCAGGCCGATACGGAGGTACTCCCGCTGTTTGTGTCGCCGGAGAGTACGGGAGACTTCGTCGGGCTGGGCGCTCTTGCCGAGTTTTGCCGACAATTCCGTCAGGTGCTGCGCCACGCTTTTGGCCGTGGTATGAATAGCGCCGCGCAGGAGTTGGGGCCAGCCCTTGCCTTCCCGGATCAGAATCTCGCTCAGATAGGCGCTGCCGCCCAACAGCCGGATGAGGGGAGGAAGCAATCCCTGCGGCGATCGCTTGAGGTTGCCGGCGCCGCCGCTTTCGATCAGCCGCTGAAGGTTCGCGCCGGCGAGGGCGGGCGAGGGACTCTTCTCGGTCAGACGCTGCAACTCTCTGCAGCGCGCGGGCGGCAGGCCGTGACCGTGGAGCGCGTTCACAGCGTTAAGGCTAATAGGCTTGGTTCCAAGCTGCAAGTCTCCACCCGCTCCCTAACCCTCTCCCTGAGGCGTAAAGCCTCGTGGAGGCCACGCCTCTTTACGAGGGAGAGGGAAGGCTGAGGGTACACAACGGATTCCGGCAAGGTAACACAACGTGACACATGGAAGACGTTCGCGCTAGGCACGCAACTTGCTAAATGGTAGTAAAGAAAGACAAGGAGCCGCTATGAAAGATGCCGTTATTGTAAGCGCCGTGCGCACGCCGATCGGGAGCTTCAATGGCTCTCTCAGTCCGCTTTCCGCGACGGCGCTCGGCAGCGCGGCGATTGCAGAAGCGCTGCGCCGAGCCGGTTTGAGCGCCGAGCAGGTGCAGCTTTGCGACTGATCTCAATTTCCTTCCCAGTTTTTGGAAATTCCGTAGAGGCGAGCTATTGTGGTGTCTCATGAATTCGTCATCGAAATCCGATCGTCATTCCGACCGAGTCAGCCTGAGGCTGACGAGAACCGGAATCCATACCCCCTCTTTGTCTCCGCCTTAGGGTCCCCTTGGGGATAGCGAAAACCCCTCGCCTTCAGGCGAAGCAAAAGTTCGTCATGCCCGCGGAAGCGGGCATCCACGGCGGTGGCGGAGCGGGCCATGAGGCAAAGACTGGATTCCCGCGTTCGCGGCTCGACTGGCTCGCCACCCTGAGCGCGTCGAATGGGCGGGAATGACGCTGGTGGCATATCGTTTGCTGATTTAATTTGACCGGATGGCTATGCCGGACACAACTCAAGTCGAGCCGCCACAGAGCGGCGGAGTTCGAGCGGATCGGTTTTCCCTGGCCCGCGCGGCGTATCGCCTGCGCGACGTGGGGATGTCGGAGGCGGCTCACGCGCTCGAGCACCTCGATCACTCGCTGCGCGAACACGGCTCGCGCGGCCAACATCTGGCCGACGCGGTGCTCGGCGCCACGGACGGCATCGTCACCACATTCGCCGTCGTGGCGGGCGCCGCCGGGGCTTCTCTCTCCCCGGGGGTCGTGCTTATCATGGGCTTTGCGAATCTCGTCGCCGACGGCTTCTCGATGGCGGTGAGCAATTATCTGGGCGCTCGCTCGCAACAAGACGCCTGGAGCGAGGAGCGCAAGCGCGAGATCTGGGAGGTCGAGCATCTGCCGGAGGCGGAGCGGGAAGAGATCCGCCGCATCTATCGGCGCAAGGGCTTCACCGGCGAGATTTTAGAGCGTATTGTCGCCACGATCACGGAAGACGAGCAGCGCTGGGTGGAGGAGATGATGCGCGAAGAGTTGGGAATTCACGAGGAGCGGATCACCCCGCTGGCGAGCGGCGCAGTCACGTTCGTGGCGTTTATCCTGGCGGGCTTCCTGCCGCTCTTGTTCTATGTTCTGAACTTTTTCGGAATCTCCCTCCCGTTCGGCGCCTTCACCATGTCGCTCGGCGTCACGATGGCGGCGCTCTTCGGCGTCGGCGCCGCGCGCTCGTTTATGACTCTTCGCCCATGGTGGCGCAGCGGATTGGAAATCCTGATAGTCGGCGGCCTGGCCGCCGCTTGCGCGTTTGTGGTAGGTGTCTTGCTGCGGCAACTTGCAGGGTGACCTCTGAGCGTTGCCTCAGGGCGCAAGTCTTTAGGCGGCAACCCTCTCCCACGCGCCCTTCCGTTTCGCAACGAAAGCCGCCGCCCGGTCGGAGAGCCCGCGCATCCGATACCGGCGGTGGGATTAAGCAGCTACCCATTGCGCGGGATCGGAGACTGGGTGGTGGCTTTCGTGATCAAAGGTGATACTGAGATAGTGACCATTCTTTCCGTCTGACATGTCTCAAGCCGGACAACGTTCAACGGAGCTTTCCGTCAGATTCCTCGGCGGGGCCGGCACGGTCACCGGCTCTAAGTTTCTCCTCGCTTCCGGGTCGGAGCGGATACTGATCGACTGCGGTCTGTTCCAGGGGTTGAAGGACTACCGCCTTCGCAACTGGGCGCCGCTTCAGGTTCCGATCCGCGATCTAAGCTCGATCGTTCTCACCCACGCGCATATCGATCACTCAGGTTATCTTCCCCGGCTCGTGCGGGAGGGATTCCACGGCGAGGTCTACGCCACGCCGCCCACCTGCGATCTTCTCCGGGTGCTGCTCCCCGACGCCGCCCACCTGCAGGAGGAGGAAGCCCGCTACGCCAACCTCCGCGGCTATTCCAAACACAAGCCCGCGCTGCCTCTCTACACGGCGGAAGACGCCGAGCGCGCCCTGCGCCTGCTTCGCCCGGTTGCTTTCGGCCGGGAGCTGGGCCTGGCGGGCGAGCTTTCGCTCAGGTTTTTTCGCGCGGGGCATATCCTGGGCGCCGCGGCGGCGCGGATCACGGTCGGGACCGGCGCAACTCAAAAGCGGCTTGTGGATTCGGGCGACCTGGGGCGCTATGGAAAACCGATACTCAAAGATCCCGAGGCTGTCGCCGAGGCCGATTGGCTGCTGATCGAGTCCACTTACGGCGATCGTCTGCACCCGGAAAAGCCTGAGGAAGAGATGGCGCGCGTCATCAACGAAGCGGCGGATGAGCGGGGCTGCTTGGTCGTGCCCGCCTTTGCCGTCGGCCGGACGCAAGAGTTGATTTACACGATACGGAAGCTGGAGGACGACGGGAAAATTCCTTCTCTGCCGGTGCATGTCGACAGCCCGATGGCGATCGACGCGACGGATATCTACGGCGCCCATCCGGAGGAGCACGACCTCGACATGAAGTTGTTGATGGATCGCAAGCTCTGCCCGCTCTGTTGCCGGCAGTTTCATATCCACCGGACGGCGGAGGAATCGAAAGCCATCAACCAGCTGCGCGGCCCGAGAATCATCATCTCGGCGAGCGGCATGGCGACGGGCGGGCGCGTGCTCCACCATTTGAAGCTGCGGCTGCCCGATCCCAAAACGACCGTCCTCTTCGTCGGCTTTCAAGGGGAGGGGACGCGGGGCAGGGCGCTGCAGGACGGCAAAAAAGAGATCAAGATGTTGGGCGAGATCGTTCCGGTGCGCGCCAAGATCAAAACGATCGACGGCTTCTCCGCCCACGCCGACCGGCAGGAGATCCTCCGCTGGCTCAAAAATTTCACCCGCCCGCCGCGAAAGACGTTCGTCGTCCACGGCGAACCGCCCGCGAGCCAGGCTCTGGCGGAGGAGATCAGGAAAACCTTGAGATGGAGCGTGGAAGTGCCCAGTTACGGCCAGACGGCTGTCTTGAAATGACCGCGGGTTCGACCGCCCTCAATGTCGTGCGCCCGCCGGGCTTCGCGGTTCCGAACGAGAGAGACAAAACAGTCGAGATGTAGAAGACCCCGCTTTCCTCGACCTCGGGATGGCCTCGCATGAAGGCTGAGTATCCGGAAGTATCTAGAACGAGGCGCGTCATCTCCAGAGGTCTGGGGTCAATCGTGCGCTGTGAGGCTAGGGCTTTGTCAAACTCTGTCGCCTCTTCGTCTGTCCATGACCCTGCCAAAGTATCCAGGCCGTCATGAAGTCGTTTCTTGCTCTTTTTCTTATCGGTGACTCGTGTCCCCTCCTCCAAAAGTTTAATGGCGGCTTTATTGACGCTTGTTCCCTGCTCTTCTGCTTTCTGGAGGATGGCCCTCTCTGGTTCTCGCGTGGTCATTACCGACTTTGATCTCGGCTTGGACAGGGCCTTGGAGCACCTCGCCGCTCTTACAAATCACACAATTCATAAGCCGCAGATTAAATCATCTTCCTCTTTTTACCACCCTTGAAATTTAATCACTGCGGGTATAATTCCCCGCAGCTTGCTGCGGGGTATTTCATCGGGCTGGGGTAAAGGGCAGGAGAGAAAAGAGGATAAGTCCAAATAATTGGGAACGGAACAGGGCGAACGAAGAAGGAACTACAGATGAACATATTTCGTTCGTGCCGAGCATGCCTGTCCTGAGCCCTTCGACTTCGCTCAGGATAGACTCCGTCAAAGGGTCAAAGCACGAAGCCGATTTTTCACGGCCTGCTACGCTTCTTTCAGTCTCTTCCGCAAGAACTCCAAAATCGCCACGTGCTTTTGCGAGTCTTCGACCGCGCACGTGAGCAGCAGCTGGAATAAGCCGCGGTAGTAGTTGCGGCTTTCTTTCGTCAGCTTCTTACATTCTTGAATGCCTTTCTTCTCCGAGTCGATGAACTCCTCGGTCACCTTGAGGAGCGCGTCCTTCTCTGCGCCCAGAGCGTAGAGGCCGCGCAGCGCGTCCTTAGGCTTGGTCCAGTTCAGATCGCCCTTGAGAGTCGCCGCCATCGCATGGGTAATCGCGTGGTGCTTCTCTTCGTCGGCGACGATGAGCTGGAGCAGAAACCTGATGAGGGGGTTCTCCACCCTGTCGGCGATGTCCTTGTATTGTTGCAGGAATTCCCTTTCCTGGGCCTCGTGATTTTCAAACTCCTTGAGGAGTCGCTCGACCTCCGCGAGATCCTGGGGATTTTGCTCCGACGGCATTTCCGGTTGGGTCATGTAAAACTCGACAACAGGGACCTCTGCCATAACGTTTCTCCTTTCCCGGAATCTCTTTCCAAGTCGCGCGAGAGATGTCGTGACTTCCTCAGAAAAGCGGAGCAAGGCATGTGCCAGAAAGCGGCTGAGAAATAGGGGCTGTGGATCAGGTTTGAGTCTCGGTAATCCGAGAATTGGGAATTCGAAGCGAGGTTCTTCCTGGTTTTGAGAAGAGCGTCGCAATTAAATCCTCCTTTTGCCTGGGCAATAGCTGGCATTCTATTGGCATGTAAGTTGCTCCCTCCCCTGATCAACCGCACTAGAACGAATGACCGTTCAGTTGAATAAAGGATGGACGTATGGGGATCGATAGCTTGATCGCGCGCTACAGGGAGATTTTGGATGAGTCTCCTCTGGATCAAGTCGCCGAATGGAAGGCGAAACATCCGGGCACCAAGGTTGTCGGCTGCTATCCGGTTTACAGCCCGGTCGAGTTGATCCACGCGGCGGGCATGTTGCCCGTCGGGATCGTCGGCGGCGGCAACCGGCTTGAAATCGCTCATGCCGATTCCCGCTTCCAGTCTTTCGTCTGCTCCATCGTCAAGAGCACCCTGGAGCTGGCGATGGTCGACAAGCTCGCTTTCCTGGACGGCATTGTCTTTCACTCGATCTGCGATCCCGCAAGAAACCTGGGGAGCGTCTACAAACGCAATTTCCCCCGCCTCATGGTCGAGTACATTCACTTCGCGCAGAACCTGACTTCGCCTCATACCATAGACTACCTGACTGCCGAATACCGCAGGCTGATGACGAGCTATGAGCAGTTGGCGGGAAAGCCGATCACCGACGATGCTTTGCGCCAAAGCATTCGGATCTACAACGAGCAGAGGCAACTTTTGCGCGAGCTCTACGCGATTCGCGCGGAGAAACCGCAAAATCTATCCACGCTCGAAAGCTACATCCTGACCCGCATCGGCACGCTGATGCCGCCGGACGAGCATATCGCGATTCTGAAAGAGGCGCTGGCCGGGATCCGGCAAAGAGACGAAAGGCCGAAGGATCGCATCAAGGTCGTGCTGGAGGGATCGTTCTGCGAGCAGCCGCCGCTGGAGTTGATCGAGGGATTGGAGGCCGCCGGCTGTTATATCCTGGACGACGACTTCCTCTTGGGCTGGCGCTGGTTTCCGGCGGACGTCCCCGCGGAAGGAGATCCGGTCCGCAATCTTGCCGAGAGTTATCTCCATCAGAGCGTTTACTCCGGCGTCAAACACGATACCCGCGAGCGGAAATCGAAGCATCTGATCGACAAAGTGAAGGAGACCGGAGCGGCGGCCGTGCTGATCCTGGCCGCGAAGTTCTGCGAGCCGGCGTTGTTCGATTACGCGCTGTACCGCCAGGCGCTCGAGAAAGCGGGCATTCCCCATCTTTACCTCGAATTCGAGGAGAAGATGTGGATCTTCGACAAGGCAAGGACCGAGGTGGAGACCTTCGTGGAGTCGATGCTGTTCGACTAGTTCGTGATCGTGTTCGCCCTTCGACCTTGCTCAGGGCCATGAGCTTGTCGAATGGTGGCCCGTGATCGTTGAAGACTGGAAAGTAGAGGAAGCAAATGGCAAAGCCGGCCGAAGCGGTAAAGACGAGCTACCAGGGGCAGATGCATCTGCTCCAGAAGGACATGATGGGGCGCTACTTCGAGCGCGTCACGCGCTGCGCAGAACAGGGCGAAGGCAAAGCGGTCTACATGCTTATCAGCGGCAATCCGGTGGAGCTGGTGCAGGCCTTCGACTTGGTTCCCGTCTATCCGGAGATCGACGCCTTGCAGCTGGCGGTCAAAAAGGCCGCGCTCCCGTTCATCCAGAAAGCCGAGGAGATCGGTTACTCGATGGACAACTGCGCCTATGTGAAAGCGGATGTCGGTATGTTTCTCGGCGACCGCAAGACACCGTTCGCGACGATTCCGTTGCCGTCGCTGATCCTCTGCAACTACGTGGGCTGCAACGTCTATCTCCAGTGGTTCGAGCACCTGGCCGAATACTGCGACGGAGAGCTCTATAACCTCGACATTCCTTTTTTGCGCGATCCTTCCGGGAAGCCGACGAAGGCTGACGTGGACTACGTCGTGCGCCAGCTCGAAGAGGTCATCGAAGTCTTGGAGCGGCTCTCAGGCAAGAAGCTCGACTGGGCCAAACTCAAGAGGATCGTCGCGCTTTCCAGCGAGACCGGCGAGCTGTGGTCGAAGATCAAGGCCCTGACGAAGAATGTCCCCACTCCCTACGACGCCTACTTCGACTCGGTCACCATGATGGCGCCGCTTTACTGCCTGCGGGGAACGGAGGACGGACTTAAGTTCTTCCAGACGGCGCTTAAAGAGATGGAAGAAAAGGTCCAGATGGGCGCCGGCCCGCTTCCCGAAGAGCGATTCCGCTTCGTCATCGAAGGGCCGCCGCCGTGGCCCTATCTCCGCACCTTCAGGGACCTGTTCTCAAAATGGGGCGCGGTTGCCGTCGCTTCGACCTATTCCACCGTGGGCGGGTTGTGGGAGTTCGGCTTCAAACACGATCCCAACCGGCCGCTGGAATCGATCGCGGAGCACATGCTGGAGTGGAACGTCACCAACCGCAACTTTCTCCAGCGCTACCAGCAGATTCGCCGTTACCTCGAGGAGTGGTCCGCCGATGCCCTGGTCATCCATTCCGTGAAAAGCTGCCGGCTCTTTTCCGCCGGGCAGGGCGACATGCGGGAATACTTCACCAAGGAGCTCAACGTCCCGACGCTGCTCATCGAGTCCGATATTGAAGATCCGCGGTACTTTTCCGAGGCTCAGCTCAAGAACCGCATCGACGCGTTTTTCGAATCCCTGGAGCACCAGAAGCTCGTTCGTCAAACGAAAGCGGCCGGAGGCAAAGCATGATTTACGCTGCGGGCATCGACGTCGGCTCCACCCAGACCAAAGGCATCATCCTCAACCAGGACCGGGAGATCGTCGCGCGGGCGCTGATCATGACCGGCGCCAATGTAACCCGGGCCGGGGTGAACTGCTTCAACGAGGCGTTGAAGCTGGCCGGCCTCGAGCGGGAACAGGTCGCCTACATCGTCGGCACCGGCTACGGGCGCTACAAAGTTACCTTCGGTGACGCGCAGATCACCGAGATCAGCTGCCACGCGCGCGGCGCGAGCTTCCTCTTTCCCAACACCCGCACCGTCATCGACATGGGCGGGCAGGACGCCAAGGGAATCCACATAGGAGCGGACGGAGACGTGAAGGACTTCGTCATGAACGACAAATGCGCGGCCGGCACGGGACGATTCCTGGGCAGCGCCGCCGAGGCGCTCCTGCTCGATCTCGACGATCTCGGCCCGCTCGCGCTGAAGGCCAAGAATCCGGTCCGGCTCACCACGGTCTGCACCGTCTTCGTCGAGTCGGACATCATGTCCTACCTCGCGCAAAACAAAAAAGTCGAGGACATTCTCGGCGGAGTGCATAGCGCCATCGCCGCCCGGACCATCTCGCTGGTGCGGCGGGTGGGCATCGAGCCGGAGGTGACTTTCACCGGCGGCGTATCGCGCAACATCGGCATGGTGCAGGCGTTGGAGGCAAAGCTTGGAATGAAGGTCAATGTCAGCCCGGATTCTCACTATGTAGGCGCGCTGGGAGCGGCGATCTTCGCGCTTGAACGCGCGGTCACGGCGATAGGCGAGAGAGAGAAGACGGCCGGGGTTGAGGCGGGGCCTCACGCCTAGCGCCTTCTGCCTATTGCCTATTTGAAGGAGGATTCATGATTTTCGCAGCCGGCATCGATATGGGCGCCAAATTGACCAAGGCCGTTATCCTGGACGGCGAGCGCCGGGTTGTCGCGAAGAGCTCCGTGCGGACCCGCCCCGACTTTGCGGCGATCGCCCAGGAGGTCTTGGATCTGGCGCTGCAGCAGGCGGGGCTGAAACAGACCGATGTGAACTATATTGCCACGACGGGTTTCGGCCGCTACAATGTCCCGTTTCGCGACATTCAGATCACCGATATCACCTGCGTCGCGCGGGGAGCGGTGTTTCTGTTTCCCAAGACCCGTTGCGTCCTCGATATCGGCGCGCAGAGCACGCGGGCGCTCAGGATTTCGGAGACCGGCAAGGTGCTGGAGTTCCGCACCAACGACAAATGCGCCGCCGGCGCCGGCGGCTTTATCGAGCGGGCCGCCAAATATTTGGAAGTTACGATCGAGCAGGTGGGCGACCTGTCGATGCAAGCCGACAAGCCTCAGACCATCAGCAGCGTCTGCGCGGTTTTGGCCGAGTCGGAGATCATCAATCACGTTTCCGCCGGGGAAAGCGTAGAAAATATTCTGCGCGGCGTCCACATCTCGCTCGCCTCCCGCGCCCTGGCGCTGCTCAAGCGCGCCGGGCTCGAAGAGGAAGTGACCTTCGTCGGCGGCGTGGCGCATCAGAAAGGAATGGTCAAGGCGCTGGAGGAGACGCTGAAAAAGAAAGTGAACGTCAGCGACCAACCGGAGATGGTCGGCGCGCTGGGGGCGGCGCTGCTGGCGCTAAAGCGGTTGGAGAAGGTGCGACTGGAGAGACCAGGGACGACGCAAGCAGGCGAACTCAGCGCGGCGGCGAGTTAACAGGGGATCGAAGGGTTCAATATAGTTCAATGTAGTTCAAAGTTGTTTGGGAGGTGAAGATGAGTCAAGGGAAACTCAATGGAAAGACGGCATTCGTGGCGGGCGGCGGGCGAGGAATCGGACGCTGCGTCGCGCTGGCGCTCGGGCGCGAGGGCGCCCAGGTCGCCGTGGCGGATATTCTCAAGGACAACGCCGAAAGCGTCGCCAAAAAGATCAAGGCGCTCGGCCCCGACGCGATCGGCTGCCAGGTCGATCTCACCAAGGGGGCGGACGTGGAGAGAGCCGTGCAGGAGACGATCAAACAGTTCGGCCAGATCGACATCCTCGCCAACTGCGCGGGTTGGGACCGGCTCGAGCCGTTTCTCGAAAGCAACGAAGAGACCTGGGACAAGATCATCGCGATCAATTTCAAATCGGTGCTCCACGCCGACAAGGCCGTGCTGCCGCACATGATCAAGCGCGGCTCGGGAAAGATCGTCAGCATCGCCTCCGACGCCGGACGCGTCGGCTCCTCCTGGGAGTCGGTCTATTCCGGCGCGAAGGGCGCGGTGATCGCGTTTTCGAAAACGCTGGCGCGCGAGGTGGCGCGCTACAAGATCAACGTCAACGTCGTCTGTCCGGGCCTGACCGATACGCCGCTGCTCGAAGCGATCCGCACCCAATCGGAGCAGACGGCAAAGATCGTCGACGCGGTTACCAAGGCGACGCCGTTCAGGCGCGTGGCCAAGCCGGAGGAGATCGCCGAGGCGGTGCTCTTCTTCGCCTCTCCCAGCGCCGACTTCATCACCGGCCAGACGCTGAGCGTGAGCGGCGGGCTGACGATGGTGTAGAAAGTAAAAACCGTGTTCGTGATCGTGGGGGCGTGTTCGTCACGAGCACGAACACGATCACGGGAACGGAGAGGAGGAAAGGATGGGAAACGACAGGAACGCGATCGACATCATGTTCTACGTGGCGACGCCGGAGTTTATCGCCAGGTGGAACGACGGCAAGAAGGGCGAGTTGATCTGCCGCATGGAGCGGGCGATCGGCGGCCTGCCGCAGTTCGAGAGCCTGGAGACGATGCTCGGCAAGATGGACGAAGCCGGAGTCGACAAGGTCTTCATCACGCAGTGCAAGATGTGGTCGTATCGCAACCACTGGATGTACATGGACACCACCGTCGAGGAGGTGGCCCAGTACGTGACGCGTTATCCCAAGCGCTTCGTCGGTCTCGCCGGCTACAACCCCTTTCGCGTCAAAGAGTCGCTCCAGGAGATCGAGCGCGGCGTAAAAGAATACGGCTTCAAAGGCGTTTACGTTCACATCTACGGCTTCGACATCCCGCTCTCCGACGCCAAGATGTATCCGCTCTACGCCAAGTGCGTCGAGCTTGACATTCCGGTTTCGATGCAGGTGGGCCACGTGCTCGAAGCGATGCCGAGCGAGCACGGCCGGCCGATCTATCTCGACAAGATCGCGAGCGATTTTCCGGACCTCAAGATGATCGGCGCGCACACCGGCTGGCCGTGGGTCCAGGAGCTGATGTCGGCCTGCTACAAGTGGGAGAATATTTACTTCGGCATCGACGGCTGGCTCCCCAAGTATCTCGGGCCGGAGGTCGTTCATTTCATGAACAGCCGGATGGGGATGGACCGCTGCGTATGGGGCACCAACGGGCTGCCGTGGAAGGAGAGCCTCGATCAGCTCGATCAGATCGGACTCAAAGAGGAGCCCAGGCGGAAGGTGCTGAGAGAAAACGCCGCACGGCTCTTTAATCTCTAAGTTGTCCCGCGCTGGAAGGCATCGAAACAAACTCACAGGCGCTATGAATACAAAGGTCCTACGATTTGACTCGCGGCGGGATACCGAAGCGATCGGCTGGGCGAAAGAGCTGCGTGAAACCGAAGCGTGGTTTCAAAGCGCAAGGTTTCGCCAGATCACGCGGCTGCACACGCCGTATGAAGTCGTCGCGCTGCGCGGCAACGGGCGGGAGGATTACACCGTCGCCAAGCAGGCTGCGGTCAAGATGTGCGACTATCTGCAACGCCTCTTCAGAGAAAAGAAGCAGGAAACCACTTACGGTCCCTTCTCGCCGACCGGGGCGGTGCGGGCCGTGATGGAAGGAATCAAAGTCCTTTACCTCGGCGGCTGGGCGACGTCGGCGCGAGGCTCCGATTCGGAAGATCCGGGCGCCGATCTCGCCAACTATGCGCTGGATCGAGTGCCCAAGGAGGGCGCGTCGTGGGTGCGCGCCTTGCTCCATCAGGACGAGGCGCAACGCTCCAACCGCATGCGCATGACCTCGGCGCAGCGGAAAAAAACGCCGCCGATCGAATTCTCCCCGCCGCTGATCATTCCGGACGGCGACACGGGCCACGGCGGAGAGCACCACATTAGAAACCTCGTGAAGAAATTCGTCGAGAGCAAGATCGGCGCGGTCCACATCGAAGATCAACGGCCCGGCTGCAAGGTCTGCGGCCATCAAGGGCAGAAGGTGCTGGTCTCGACGACCGAGATGATCGCGCGGCTCAACGCGGCGCGGTTGCAGTACGATATCCTGGGCGTGCCGGGAGTCATCGTCGCGCGGACCGATTCCGACGACGCCACCGCCATCGACAGCATGGACGACGAGCGGGACCACCCGTTTGTCTACGGCGCGACCAACCCCCGCATCGTCCCGTTCAAGAACGTGAACCTGGCGGTGATCAGAAAATTTTACAAAGAGGGATTCAAGGAGATCAACGGCCACCTGCTGCACCGGATATCGGAGACGGCTTACCGGGAAGCCAGAGATTGGCTGAAGCAGGAGCGGCTGGGCCTTCGCATCAAAGAAGGCATCGCGCGGATACGCAACGAGACGGCGCTGCTCAGAAAATCCCGCCGGCAGGCCCGCAGCCAGGGAAAAAGCCCGAAGACCGCCCGCGAAGAGCTGGCGGCGCGCGAGATCTGGATCAAAACGATCACGGAGGAAACTTTAGACAAGGTTTTGAGCGACATCCGCCAGGTCTGGGCGGAAAAGGCCGGCCTTAAAACTTATGGCGAGGCGGTGGCGGAGGCGATGCGGGCGCGAGTTCGGGAGCGCGCAAAGTTTCCCCTCTCCGTGGAGCAATGGAAAAAATTCGCCGCGACCGTTTCCCACGAGGAGGCGCGCGAGCGGGCGGCGTCGATGGGCATCGATATCTTCTGGAGCTGGGATCCGCCGCGCACGCCGGACGGTTTTTATCAGATCACCGGGGGGCGCGACATGGCGGTGGCGCGAGGCTTGGCCGTGGCGCCCTTCTCCGATCTGGTCTGGCGGGAGACCGCGCGGCCCGATCTCGTCGACGACAAGCTATGGGCCGACGCCATCCACGCCGTCTTTCCGGACAAGATGTTGGCTTACAACCTCTCGCCCTCGTGGAACTGGGATGCCTGGGGCTTCACCGACGATCAGATCCGCAGCTTCGCCAACGAGCTGGGAAAGATGGGCTATGTGTTCAACTTCATCACCTACGCGGGCCACCAGGGCGAAGCGTTGATGAATGGACGCCTCGCGCGCGCCCTGCGCGAGGAAGGCGTGCTCGGCTTCGTGAGGTTGATTCAACGGTCGCTCCGGCTGGCGAACGACCCGGCGCAGTATCCCCAGACCTTCGTCGGCGGCCCCTGGGCGGATCGTTTTCGCCGGGCGGCTCGCGGCCCGTCTCTCACCACTTCGTCGATGGGCGGCAAGTCCACCGAAGCGCAGCATCGCAAGACTACCGAAGTGCCGGCGAGCGTGCTGGAGCGATGGCTTCGCATGTGGGGGCAATACTGGCGCGAGCAGGGGCTCTACGATGAGGGCGAGCTGAGCGTGGAGCTGAAGGAGCGATGGGCCGGCTCCGAAGAGATGATGTTAAACGTCTTCGACGAAGCGGCCGACAAGATCGCGGAGATCACATTCCGGGTCGATCGAGACCGGGCCGGGAGAAAATTTCTCGCCGTCAAAGACCAGAATACGGTCAAGAAGTATCGCGCGCGGCGCTTGATGACGCTCATGCACTTCTTCCTGCTCCATCGCTATAAGGCCGATCTCGTGCACTACGTGGCTCCGACCGGCGATAACCGCCTGTCGGTCGATCGCATGATCCAGAACGGCGTGTTCCGGGAGACCCGCACGGATGATCCCAACATCATCGCGCTCGAGGTCAACACCGCCCGCGCGCAAAAGAGTTTCGCCAGCGACGAGTCGCTCAAGCGCTTTATCGCCAGATCGTCCGCGGCGTTGAACGTCCACGCCGGCAACGGTCAGAGGAGGGCGGCGGCGGGGTAGGCACAGAAGGCAGTAGGGGCGTGATTCATCACGCCCAGGGAGGCAGAAGGCAGGAGCGTGGAGAAGGAGGACGAGTGGCTACGGCAGAAGAGCGAGTCTTAGATTCGAAGAATCGGCACATGGAATTTACCGTCACCGGCCGGCTCGTGACGGCGCGCCCGCGGGAAGCGACGGACAAAAACGAAGTTAGAGGATCGAGGATAGAAGATCGCGTGGCTCCGTCCGCCTCGGAGCTATGCGCGCCGGAAATTCTGGCTATCGAGGAGGTCGCGGGACAGGTTATCGACGGGATCGACAGTAAGGCGATCCTCAACCGCATGGCGGACATCGGGCCGGAGGCGCGCCTGTTTCTATACCGCCCTCAAGGGAATGTGGCCCGCGCGGAGGTCTTCGAGGACCCGCGCATCTGCCCGGAGATCAACCGCGGCGCGGTGATCGAGAATCTGAAAGAAAAGCCGAAAGACGTTAGCGGCTGGCGCACGCATGATTTTATCATCGACACCAAGGGGTGTCTCGGCGACGAGTGCGGCCGCTGCGCCGTGATGTGCCCGGAGAACGCGATTCATCTGATGGGCAAGGGAAAGGGAAGCTTTCACGAGATCGATCCGCTCGCCTGCAAGGGCTGCTACATCTGCTGGGTGGAGTGCTACCGCACGGCGGCCGACTGCATCCTGGTGGACGGCAAGACTTTCGACGCGGCGATGCGGGCGAAACATTTTGGGGAATGACGATAACATCGCAAAATGAAAACTGCAAAATGCAAATTGCAAAATTGTCCGGACTCTCTTCCGCTTTGCATTTTTCAATTTGCACTTTGCATTTTGCATTGACCTTGGAGGTGTAAGCGTGGCAACGGTCTTATCCGGCAATAGCGCGGCGGCATGGGGATTCAGGCTTTCTCGCGTCCAATGTTATCCCTACTATCCGATCACGCCGTCCACCGCCTGCTCCGAGCAGATCGCGCGCTGGGTTTCCGACGGCGCGCTGGAGACGGTGACGATCAACGCCGAATCGGAGCACAGCGCCGCGAGCCAGATTATCGCCGCGGGGAAAAGCGTGCGCGCCGGCACGGCCACGTCCTCCAAGGGCCTGCTCTACATGATCGAGGTGATGGAGAACGCCTCGGGCGGCAGCATCCCCTGCGGCTTTTTCATCGGCAACCGCGCGACCGGCGCTCCGATCAACATCTGGGCCGACAACTCCGACGCCTACGCGATGCGCGACAGCGGCGCGATCCAGATTTTTACCGCGGACGCCCAGGAGGCGCTGGACGGCGTCATCCAGGGTTATCGGATCGCGGAAGACTTGAGAGTAAGACTCCCGTTCGCCGTGAATCTCAGAGGCTTCACCGGGACGCACGCCTATGAGGGCGTAGAGATCCCCAAGCCGGAGGAGGTCGATCGCTTCCTGCCCGGCTACGTTTCCACCATGCCCCTCTTCGCGCCGGCCAAGCCGGTGACCTATGGGGCGATGCTCTCGGCTCTTCCATACAGGCGGCACAAGAGAAACCAGATGGCCGCGCTGAAGAACGCGGTCGAGATAACGCAAGAGATTGGGCGGGAATTCGGCGAGCGCTTCGGCAGGAGTTACGGCCTCTTTGACTGGATCGGCGATCAGAAAGCCAAGCTCGTCGTCGCTCTGCTGGGTGAATCGGCGGGCGCCGGCGAAGTCGTCGTGCGCCATCTCCAGGGGAAACAGGGCATCCCCGGCGTCGCGCTGTTAAAGATCCGCCTCTTCTCTCCTTTCCCGGCGAGGGAGATCAGCCGGGCGCTCGCAGCCGCCGGAACCAAGGCCGTGGTCGTGCTCGACGAAGGGCTGAATCACGGCGGCGTCTTTCCGCCGCTCGCGCAGCGTATCGCAACCGCCGTTCAACTCCACCTCGGGAGCCACGCGCCAAAAGTGGCGAGCGTCATCGGCGGCCTCGGCGGCAGCGAGGTGAGACAAGAGCACTTTCAGCTCATGTTCAACCTGGCCGACAACATCGCCGAGGGCAAAGCCTCTCGCGCCGAGCCCTACTGGCTCGACATCGACGAGGATCCGATCTTTGTGGAGAACGAGAATCAGGTAAATCCGAAGCTCTGGAAAAAATGGGGCGAGGTGTGGAAGCAGCAAAAGCGCAAGGAAAAATATTTCTCCCCGCTACCGCAGGAGACCGACGAGGTCCGCATCTACAGCCGGGCTGGGCAGGGCGCGATTACCTCCGCCGTCGGGTTTACCGGAGCGGGCATCCTGGCGGGCCGGCAGCTTCTGACCGTGCCGGCGTTCGGCTCCGAGAGGCGCGGCGCGATCATCACGACCGACACGCTGGTCCACGGCGGCGGCGGGCAGAAGATCCGCTCGTTCAACCGGACCTGGGACGTGATGGTTCTCTACGACGACACGATCCTCTATTCGCCCGAGCATCAGGCGCTCGACGGGCTCAAGGAGAGCGGGGCGCTTTTGATCAACAGCTCACGCCTCACGGTGAAGAAGCTCCGCGAGCAATTAGGCGCGGGCAAAGCGAACGTCCGCGTCTTTACGGTCCCGGCGGCGGAGATCGCGGAGCGGCTGGGGCTCAAGCACATCAACATGGCGATGCTCGGCGCGCTCCACCGGGTCTACGAGAAGATCCCGCTGGAAAAGGCGCTGCCCTATTACGAAAGGCACGTTCCCAAGCCGAGGGATCTGAGCCTGGAGGCGATCCGTCTCGGCTACGCGGAGTGCACGGATCAAGGCGCGAAAAAGCGCTTGAAAGAAGTCCGGCTGCCGGTGACGGAAGAATTTCTCGCCTGGCGGCCCGAAGATCACTCGCAGATCGCCTGGCCGTCGGAGATCGAAGAGATTAGAGCCGGATGAAGACCGTTCAACATGGTTCAAAATGGTTCAAGGTTGTTCAAATTGTTCGACGCAATTTAGGGCGTGCATGAGTTGAAGATATGAGAGGCCTGCATGTTTAACATTCTTTACAACCGCGACATCGGCATCAATCTGCACAGTTTTCTCCTGCCCGAGCCGGTCAAAGACGTCGGAGAGTACGGGGCGATCCCGACGACCGGCCTCACTTCCGGCCACCAGGGCTGCACGGGCTGCGGCATGGTCACCGGAACGAACCAGGCGCTGCGCGCGCTGAAACTCATGGGAAAGCACGTCGTCGCGAGCATCGGAACGGGCTGCAACGAGGTCATCACGACGCAGAATACCTCCTGCTGGGGCGAAACTTCCGTCGACCACAACAATTTTCCCAACACGGGCGCGACACTGAGCGGAAACATTGCGGCGCTTAAAGCGCTGAGCCGCGCCGGCGCGGTCTCGCCGGAGCGCTTCGTCAACCTGGGCATCGCAGGCGACGGCGGGACCTACGACATCGGCCTCCAGGCGTTGCTCGCCTGGATCGCTCGCGGCGAAGACGGCATCTATATCTGTCTCAACAACCAGGCCTACATGAACACCGGCATTCAGGGCTCCGGCGCGACGCCCTACGGAGCGAATACGTCAACGACGCCGTTCGGCAAGGTGGTCCACGGCAACCAGAGAAGCCCGCAGTATCTGCCGGACCTGGCGCTGGCCGCGGGCGCTTCCTACGTCGCCACCGCCTGCCCGCTGCATCACCGCGACTTGATGATCAAAGTGCAAAAGGCGGCGGCGATCGAAGGGCCGTGCGTGATCGAGCTCTATTCGGTCTGTCCCGAGGGCTGGAAGAGCGAGACCGACGTTTTTCACGAGATCACCGAGTTGGCGCTCGACAGCCGCTTCTGGGTTCTGTACGAGGGCGAGCGCGACCGCGCGGGCAACAACGTCCTCTTCACCTTGAACTACCTGCCGAAGCGGCCGGTCTCGGCGCTAGAGTACCTCAATCTGCAAGAGCGTTTCTCCGGCATGAGGCAGCTGGGCGACATGGTCGAACATGCTCAGGCGCTGGTCGACGCGCGCTGGTCGTTCTGGAAGCCGGTGCTCGAAGCGAACGGGTTGGAGCGGAAAGAGGTGGGCTATGAGGCATGATCTGGTCATCCGCGTCGCCGGAGAATCGGGCGAAGGAATTATCACCATCGGCGAGACCATCGCCCGCATCGCCGCGCGCGAGGGTCTCTCCATCGTCACCTTCCGCACCTTTCCCGCCGAGATCAAAGGCGGGGCCTGCATGATCCAGGTCCGCGTGAGCGACGGAAAGATCTCGTATCACGGAGAAAAGATCGATTTCCTGGTCTGCCTCAATCAGGACGCGCTGAATGAAAATTACGGGGATCTCCACGAGCTCGGCGCGCTGCTGTGCGAGGCGGAGTGCGACCTGCCGGAAGAAAAATCGCCCCGGACGGTCTATCGAGTGCCTTTCGAGCGGATCGCCGTGCGCGAGATCGGCAGCCGCATCAGCAAGAACATCGTCGTCCTCGGGACGCTCTCCCAGCTCCTGGATATTCCGGTGAAGAGCATCGAGGCCTTTCTGGCGGAGAAATTCGCCAAGAAGAGCAAGGCGATTCTCGATCACAACATCGACGCGCTCCAGCGAGGCATCCGCTTCGCGCGGGAGAAGCTCGGCGGAACGTCCGGCTTCAAGTACCCGAGCGGCAAAGGCGATCGCCGGCTGCTCATGACGGGCAACGAAGCGATCGCCCTTGGCGCGGCGGGGGCGGGACTTAAAACTTTTTTCGGCTATCCGATCACGCCGGCCTCCGAGATTATGGAATGGCTGGCGGTCCATCTGCCCAAAATGGGCGGCAAAGTGTTGCAAACCGAAGATGAGATCTCGGCGATCTGCGCGGTGGCCGGCGCCTCGTGGGCCGGCGCCAAGGCGATGACTTCGACTTCCGGGCCGGGCCTCTCGCTCATGTCCGAGACGCTGGGGCTGCTCTCGATGGCGGAGATTCCGGCGGTGATCGTGGACTCACAGCGCGGCGGGCCGAGCACGGGCATGCCGACCAAGACCGAGCAGTCGGATCTATTGCTTGCGCTCTACGGTTCTCACGGCGACTCCCCGCGCGCCGTGCTCGCGCCGACTTCCGTCGGCGATTGTTTTCAACTAACCGGGCTCGCTTTCGACCTGGCGGAGAAGTACCAGTTGCCGGTGATCATGCTCGTGGACCAGGCGCTATCGGCGCGGCTTGAGACGGTCGATCCGGAACTGGTCAAGCAACCGCCGGCCGTCACTCGCTTGAGCGTCCAGCCCGGCGCGGACGGCGGCTACGTGCGTTACCGTCTTAACGAATCCGGCATCTCTCCGGTCGCGCTTCCCGGCACCGCAGGCGGTGAGCACATGGTGACCGGCATGGAGCACGACGAACTCGGAAACTTCGCCTGCGACGAAGAGACGCATACGGCGATGACGGTGAAACGATACCGCAAGCTCCAGATGATCGGGAACGATCCGTTGACGCGGGGGCTCTCGCTCCACTTCGGCGACGAGAAGGCCGAGATCGGCATCGTCACCTGGGGCTCGACGGCCGGCCCGGCCGAAGACGCCGTGCGCCTGGCGGCGAGCATGGGCATTGCCGTTCAGGCCATCGTGCCGAAGATCCTCAATCCGCTGCCGCACGAGGAGCTGAAACGTTTCTTCGCGCGGGTGAAACACATCATCGTCCCGGAGCTAAATTTCACGGGCCAGCTCGCTTCGCTGTTGCGGTCCACCTACCGCGTTCCGACGATCAGCCTCACCAAAATCAAGGGCGTTCCGCTGGAGCCGTCGGAGATCGTCGACAAGATCATCGAAGCCCAAGAGAGTCTAAGCGTAAGGAGTGAAAAGCGCTATGGAAGAGCAGGATAAATTTTGCGAATACCTGAGCGGCGTCTCCCCGGTGTGGTGCCCCGGCTGCGGCAATTACGGCATCCTCTCCTCGCTGGTCGAAGCCCTGGGAGAGATCGATCTCGCGACCAAGGACATCGCGCTCATCTCGGGCATCGGCTGCGCCAGCCGCCTCCCTTACTTCGTCAAGGCCTACGGCTTTCATGGGATCCACGGCCGGACGCTGCCCATCGCGCAGGGCGTCAAGGTGGCGAACCCGGAGCTGACCGTGGTCGCGGTCGCAGGCGACGGAGACGGCCTGGCGATCGGCGGCGGCCATCTGCCGCACCTCGCGCGCAACAACACGGACCTGACCTATTTGATGTTCAATAACGCGATCTATGGAATGACCAAAGGGCAATTCTCGCCGACCACCGCGCTTTCATCGATCACGAAGACAACGCCGTTCGGGCTGTTCGGCGAACCCACGCATCCCACCGCGCTGGCCATCGTCTATGGCGCAACGTTCGTCGCGCGGGGCTTTTCGGTGAAGAAGGAGCAGCTTAAGGACCTCATCATCCAGGGAATTCACCATCGCGGCTTCTCTTTCATCGAGATCCTGACGAGCTGCTCGTCGTTCAACACGACGGACATGAACGTCGCGCGCATCATCAAGCGTTTGGAGCCGGTGCCTGCAAGTCACAACGTGGAGGATAAGGTCGAGGCGCTACGCCTGGCGACCGATGAGGAGAAGATCTATCATGGGATTTTCCAGCGCGTCGAGCGCCCAACGTTGGAGGATAGACTTCAAGAAGTCGAAAAGGCGGCGAAGAAGAATGGCGCGCGGCAATTTGAGGCGCTGCTGGGGCAGTTTCAATAGAGAAGGCAAAAGAAAAAAGGCAAAAGGCAAAAAGTAGGGGCGCGATTCATCGCGCCCGTATGGGCTTCGAATGCACGACTGAGGTGAGGAGGGTCACATGTTTAAGAATCTGATTGTGAGCAAAGAGGGCGGCATTGCGACGGTTCAGCTCAACCGGCCGCAGAAAAAGAACTCGCTGAATACCGAGGTGCGTCGGGAGCTGGAAGCGGCGTTCCGCGAGATCGGCGAAGACAGCGGCGTCAGGGCCGTGATCGTCACGGGCGGCGACGAGATATTTTGCGCCGGCGCCGACATCGGCGAGATCCAGGAGGCCAAGTCGGCGAAAGCCTCGTACCAGCACGCGCGGGAATTTCAGACCCTCTTCGACCAGGTGGAGGCGCTGCCGCAGCCGGTGGTCGGCGCGGTTTCCGGCTATGCGCTGGGCGGCGGTTGCGAGCTGGCGCTGGCGTGCGATTTTCGCATCGCCTCGGAGACGGCGAAGTTCGGCCTGCCGGAGATCAAGATCGGCGCGTTTCCGGCCGGCGGCGGAACGCAGCGGCTGCCGCGACTCATCGGCGCGGCGCGGGCCAAAGAGATGATCTTTTTCGGCGATCCGATCGGCGCGAACGAAGCGCTGGCTTGCGGCTTGGTGAGCAAAGTGGTGGCGAAAGAAAAATTGCTGGCGGAGGCCAAGGCCTTTGCAACCAAGCTGGCCGCGCAGCCGCGCCTTGCGCTGGAAACGGCGAAGAAGCTCATCAACCGCGGGCCGGAGATGGATATCGGCGCGGCGCTGGAGCTTGAGGCGTGCGGCCTTGGAACTCTGGCCGGCACGCACGACTTGCACGAAGGGACGCTCGCCTTTTTGGAAAAGCGCAAGCCGAACTTTACCGGCACGTGAGTTCGTTATTCGTTACGAGAGAGTAAATTCACTGGAAGGAGCTTTTGATGGCGAAGATTTCTACGTTCGACGACTGGACCGATCTTTTTAAGAAATGGCAGCAGGATATCGGCGTCGACACCACTCTATTCAAGGACTATCCGTTCGAGGCGTTCTACGACGAGCCTGCGGCGGCGGAAGTTGAGTTCGGGGAATTCGCGGGGCGGAGAAAATGGGAGTCGCTGTTGGAGATTCCCAACCAGGAGATGCGCGACTCGCTGATGCACCTGATCGTTTATCAGGGCGACACGGAGTTCGCCTCCTCGGAGCAACAGCGCCGCCTGATCGACACGCCGCCCTCGCCGCACGATCTCAAGTGCCTGCTCCGCGTCATGCGCGAGGAGATGCGCCACGGCTGGCAGATGTGCCACATCCTGGTCAACCACTTCGGCTCTTCCGGCAAGCTTGAAGCGGCCAAGCTGCTCGAACGGAGGGCGTATAAGGGCCAGCGGCTGCTCGGGGCCTTCAACCAGCCGGTCAATCACTGGCTCGACTTCTTCGCCTATACCGCGTTCATCGACCGCGACGGCAAGTTTCAGCTGACCATGCTGCACCACTCCGGCTTCAAGCCGCTCGCGGCGAGCATGGGGCCGATGCTGAAAGAGGAGTCGTTTCATCTGTTCACCGGCCAGAGCGGCTTGCAGCGGGTCATCAGGGCGGGGAAAGTTCCGACCGCGACGATCCAGAGATATCTCAATAAATGGATTCCCACGGCTTACGACCTCTTCGGCAAGGACCACTCCAGCTCCGCGCTGAGATTCTACCGCTGGGGATTCAAGGGGAGGTTCGACGAGAATCCTTCCACCCAGCCGAAGGATCCCGAGCGGCTGAACGAGGAGGCGCGGACTCACTACGCCAATGAAGCCGGCGAGATTATCAACGGCCTCAACCAGATGATTCCCGAAGGGCAGCCCAAGCTCTATCTACCCGATGTCAAGTTCAACCGTCAGATCGGCGACTACGCCGGCAAGAACTACAGCGCGCAGGGCCAGCCGCTCGGCGTCGACGACTATCTCCTCCATCTCAACGACGTGCTGCCCGGAGCGGCGGATGTCCAGACGCTTGAGGCCGTGTTTAAGGAAGGTAATTGGGTGGCGCAGTAGAGCCAGAAGGCAGCAGGCAGTAGACAAGAAATAAAACCAAGAAACCCTCTCCCGCTGGGAGAGGGCAAGGGTGAGGGAGGGATTTTATGTTTACGGATAAAGTCGAGGCGAAAGATTTCGCGAAGATGGACCCGGAGTATCAGGATCTGTTGCGCAGGATTATCACCATTCAATCGGACTGTGAGATCGGCGGACCGCATCTCTACGTCGAAAAGATGCTGCCCAACGCGCCGACCAAGCTCGATCAATTGTTGGTCGCGCGCACGGCGGCGGAGGAGGTCGATCACTACCGGAAGTTCGCCCGGCTCGCCGGCGACATCGGCGTGGATGTCTCATTTGTCCTCAGCCAGCCGAACCAGAAGCGCTACGTGGAAGCCTTCCGGGGGACGATCACGACCTGGGAGGACTTCGCGGTATTCGGCTTCCTGATCGACCGGATCGGCCGCTACCAGCTGGAAGAATTTATCGGCTGCACCTACGCGCCGATCGAGCCGCTGCTCCCGGATATCATCAACGAAGAGCTGGGACACATCGACTACGGCGCGACCCAGACCACGGAACTATTGACCAAGGGGGATGAGTCGAGAGAGAAGGTCCAGAAGGCGATCGACACCTGGTACATCAAAGGCCTCGACATGTTCGGCCGCTCCGAATCCAGGCGCTCCGAGCGCTATTGTCACTGGGGAATCAAACGGCGCACCAACGCCCAGGCGAGAGACGCTTACATGAAGGAGGTCGAGCCGCTCATCAAAGGGATGGGGCTGAAGGTGCCGGACCCGCTGAAGGGGAGGAAGTACCTGTAAGCAAAATGCAAGAACACCTTAGTTGCTGATGGAGAAATAGAATGGCGCAGACCGTAAATACCAAAGAAGTCGATGAATACTTGGAGCAAGTCGTGCAGGCGCTTCACCGGACCGTGCGGTATGCGATCCCGCACGTGAAGAAGGACGCGGAGATCGCCGACAAGGCGGTGAAGGACTGCGAAGAGATCCTGTCCGTCGTGATGGAAGGCAACGTCTCCGAATGGCTGAAATAATATCCGGTTGGTTTCCGGAAAACGTTTCGTCGTTCGGGGGAGAGATCGATGCCCTCTTTCGTCTGATCCTTTATGTCACCGGGGCGTGGTTCATTCTGACCGAGGGGCTGATCCTGTTTTTCCTCCTGCGTTATCGGCGCCGGGAGGGCCGTCGCGCGGCCTATGTGGCGGGGGACAATCTCAGGCAACTCGCCTGGATTCTCGTGCCATGTCTGATTGTTCTGTTGCTCGATCTCTGGCTTGACTTTCGCGGGGCGGAGGTGTGGGCGAAGATCAAAGGCCAGGTTCCTCCCAGCGACTTCCACATCCAGGTGACCGGCAAACAGTTCAACTGGGAGATTCTCTACCCCGGTCCGGATAAAGAGTTTGGAACGGCGGATGACGTTCTAATGGAGAACGAGTTGCACGTGCCCGCGAGCCGGGTCGTGCGGGTGATCCTCAAATCGAAGGATGTGATCCACAGTTTTTTCCTGCCCAACCTGCGCCTCAAGCAGGACGCAGTGCCGGGGCGCGCGATCACGGCCTGGTTCGAGGCGACCAAGCCGGGAAAATATCCGCTGCCCTGCGCCGAGCTTTGCGGCTTCGGCCACACGGGAATGAACGGCTGGCTTTTCGCGCACAGCCCGGAGGATTACGCAAAATGGGCGAAACAACAGTGGCCGTGATTTAAAGCGGCGCATAGAGCAACTTCGCAGGATCGACGATGAATTCCACTTCTCCGAACGCCGAGAGCGTAGCCCATGACGCGGAACCCGGTTTCTGGCGCGCTTACCTCTTTTCCACCGACCATAAAAGGATCGCCAAGCAGTACCTTTCCGTAGCGCTCTTCTGGGCCGTGATGGGAGGTCTCACCGCCTACCTGATGCGCTGGCAGCTCGCCTATCCCGACACCGAGGTCCCGGGGTGGGGATTTATCGCGCCGGATTTCTACAACATGCTGGTCACCATGCACGGCACGATCATGGTCTTCTTCGTCGCGATGCCGATTCTCCTGGCGGCCTTCGGCAACTTTCTCATTCCGCTTATGATCGGCGCGCGAGACATGGCGTTTCCCCGCCTCAACATGCTTTCGTTCTGGGTTTTCGCCCTGGCGTCGCTCGTTTTGCTGACTTCGCTTTTTGTGCCCGGCGGCGCGGCTTCGGCCGGCTGGACGGGCTACCCGCCGCTTTCCGCCAAGCCCGAATACACGGGCGTCACCTGGGGCTTGAATCTGTGGCTCTTGGCCCTGGCGCTCGAATTCGCCTCGTTTCTCATGGGCGGGGTCAACTTCCTCACGACGGCGATCAACATGAGGGCGCCGGGCATGAGCTTCTTCCGCCTGCCGCTGCTCGTCTGGATGGAGCTCACGGCGGCGGTGATCTTCATGCTCTCCGTCGGGCCGCTCATCGCCGGGGCCGTGATGCTCCTCATGGACCGCGTCGTCGGCACCACTTTCTTTCTCCCGGAAGGCGGAGGGGAGCCGCTCCTGTGGCAACATCTCTTTTGGTTCTTCGGCCATCCTGAGGTTTACGTGATTCTCCTTCCCGGGTTTGGTTTAATCCTGGAGATCATCCCGGTCTTCAGCCGCAAGCCGATCTTCGGCTATCGCCCCATCATCTACTCGACGATCGTGGCGGGCGCGCTCAGCTTCGTCGTGTGGGCGCACCATCAGTTCCTGAGCGGGATGGATCCGCGGCTCGCCATGCCCTTCAGCATCACCACGATCATCATCTCCGTTCCCTTCGCGCTCATCGTGTTTGCCATGATCGCCACGCTCTGGCGCGGCTCAATCACCTTTTCCACGCCGATGCTCTTCGCCATGGGAACCCTTTCCGTTTTTATCTTCGGCGGCCTCACCGGCATCTTCAACGGTTCGGCCCCCGTCGATATCTACATCCACGACACCTATTTCATCGTGGCTCATTTCCACTACACGCTCTTCAGCGCCGTTTTCTTCGCGGGATTCGCCGGACTCACCTACTGGTTTCCGAAGATGTTCGGCCGGATGATGAACGAGCAATTAGGCAAGCTCCATTTCTGGCTGACGTTTGTCTTCTTCAACGCCGTCTTTATTCCGATGCACGTTGTCGGCCTCGGGGGGATGATGCGGCGGATCTCCGACCCGACCCAATATGAGTTTCTTAGGCCGCTTCAGCCGCTCAACCAATTCATCACCGTGGCGGCGATTCTGCTGTTGCTGTCGCAGTTGGTCTTCGTCGTCAATTTTTTTCGGAGCTTGATTTGCGGCAAAGTCGCCGAGAGAAATCCGTGGCAGGCCAACACGCTCGAATGGAGGGTTCCTTCGCCGCCGCCCCATGAGAACTTTGATGCGATCCCGGTCGTCTATCACGGCCCGTACGAGTACAACTCGTCCGAGGCTGCCGTTGACTGGCTGCCGCAAGACCGCCGCGTGACCACGGGCGCGGCGACCAGATAGCGGGAGGGAATTCTTTGTCGATGGAAGCGCAGACTCTTACGTCGCAGACCCCCAGCGGCAAGATCGGGGTCTGGTGGTTTCTCGCCTCGGAGATTCCCGTATTCGGCGGGCTGATCGTCTCCTACATCGTCCTTCGCCTGGGCGGCGCCGGCTGGTCCGAGGCGTCGTCCCATTTGAACTTTAACTTCGCGCTCGCCAACACCTTCGTCCTCCTTACCAGCAGTCTCACTATGGTCCTCGCCTTTGCCGAAGTGGAGGCGGAACGGCCGCGGAGAGTTGGCAACTACCTTCTGCTGACAATTCTGCTGGGAGTTCTCTTTTTGGCCGTCAAGGGCTTCGAGTATGCCGGTGAGATCGGGAAAGGATTCACGCCGGGGGCCGGCATCTTCTGGTCCTTTTACTACGGCATGACCGGCCTCCACGCCCTGCACGTGCTCGCAGGCATCGTCGTGAATCTGATTCTCTACCTGCAGGCGCTGAGCGGCGCGCTCCAGCGTCACGGCCATCGCGTGGAGCTGGCCGGTCTCTACTGGCATTTTGTCGATGTCGTATGGATCTTTCTCTTTCCGCTGCTCTATCTAACTTAAGGACTTGAAATGACCGCGCGCGCGCGACACCCTAATTATTTTCTCGTTTGGCTGATGCTGGTCGGCCTGGTGATGGTCTCGGTCGCCGCCGGGACGGTTTTGTCGAAAACCGCCGCGCTGATCCTCATCTTTTCCGTGGCGACGGTCAAGGCGGCGCTGGTCATCCTGAACTACATGCACCTCAAATATGAGAAGACGCTGATTTATGCCCTCGTGCTTATCCCTCTGGTCATCGTTATGGTCCTCATGTTCGCCTTATTTCCGGACTTCGTCTTCCACGGCCACAACGGGAATGGAAGTTAGAAATTAGAGAGTAGAAATTAGCAGGAGAGGAGGCGCTATGTTGACCCAAGAGGAAAACGATTTGCTCACCCGCGTCGGGCCGGGAAAGCCGGCCGGCGAGCTGCTCCGGCGGTATTGGCATCCGGTCGCCGTGGCGAAGGATCTGACCGATGAAAACCCGACGCAGTTCGTGCGCATCCTCGGCGAAGATCTCGTCCTGTTCCGCGACAAAAAGGGCCGAGTGGGGTTGATGGGAGACCGCTGCCCGCACCGCGGAGCTTCGTTGCTCTACGGCAGGGCCGAGGAGCGGGGCATCGCCTGCGCCTATCACGGCTGGCTGTTCGACACCGAGGGCGACTGCCTGGAAACTCCCGCCGAGCCTCAGGAGAGCAAGTTCTGCCTCACGGTGAAGCACAAAGCTTACCCGCTGCAAAAGTTCCTCGGCCTTTACTGGGCCTACATGGGGCCGAAGCCGCTCCCGGTCACCCCCAAATACGATCTCTGGGTGCGTAAAGACGGCAGGCGGCGGATCGTCGTTCAGCCCCAGCTCGACTGCAACTGGTTTCAGGCGATGGAGAACTCCGTGGACCCTTCCCACCTCCAGATCCTGCACCAGACGTTGATCGCTCGCGGCCGGACGATCGCCAATACCACGCGCGGGCTGACCGACGACGTGGGAAAATTCGAGTTCTACGAGTTTCACAGCGGCATCATGAAAAAGCGGACCTACAAAAGCGGCGCGGTCGACGAGCACCCGTTGATCTTTCCGAATATTTTGAGACAGGCCAACGCAACGCAGATCAGAGTGCCGATGGACAATACCCACACCCGGATCTTTTTTATCCGCTTCGATCCCGCCGAAGACGGCAAGCCGGTCGAGCAAAAGGACGACCTCCCGGTGGAATACACCAGATCGTACAAGACTCCGTCCGACGGCCTCTATCCCTTCGCGCGCTTCCGGATGGATGAGGTACAGGCGCAGGACCACATGGCCTGGGAGACCCAGGGGCCGATATCGGATCGCACTTGCGAACGTCTCGCCACGGCCGACCGCGGCATCGTCATGCTGAGGGAGATGATGAAAAGGGAAATCGAGAAAGTCCAGAAGGGGCTGGACCCTCTCGGCGTCGTCCGCAATCCGGATCATCCGATGATCGATACGAAACTCAGCGAGTCGCTCAATGGGCCGGAGTATCGGAGGGATTTGAGGGCCATGACGGCTGCGTAAGGATCTTTTCTAAAACAGGCGAGGTCCATGCTCACGCAACAAAAAAACAATCGCCTGACGCGGACCGGTCCCGGGACGCCGTGCGGCGAGTCTCCTTCGCCCCGAGGTGCTGGATTACGTGTCCTGTTATCGCACGCTGGCGGGGACGGGATTTGCGATGGACCTCATGCAGTGGAGGTAAGGATGAAACAGGAGGCAACGTATGGACATTGAGGCTTTGCTTCAGGTGATGAAAAGCCGGAGGCATAACGGACGAGTCAAGGCAGACCCGATTCCAGACGCCCATATAAGGAAGATGGTAGAGGCTGCCTCGTGGGCGCCGTCGGGAAACAACGCGCAGCCGTGGGAGTTCATCGTGGTCAAGAGCGCGGAGACAAAGACCAAGCTCCGCGAGATCCTGGAAGGGCCCGCGCGGCCCGGCGCTTCTCACGTGCCTGCGGTCGACCCGCCGGCGATTATCGTGGTCTGCGGGGACACGCGGTTCAAGGAGACCTATCCCGAAAGCGTGAACCGCCAGGAGGTTTTCTACTCCAGTTTGGCGGCGGCGATCCAGAACATGCACCTCGCCGCGACGGCTCTCGGCTTGGCCACCGGCTGGGGAACGATTCGGGAAGCTGGGATGGAACCGCTGCGGAAACTTTTAGATATTCCCGACGCGGTGGAGATCGTCGCGCTGGTGCGCGCCGGTTATCCTCAGGAAGTTCCCGCGCCGAAGCCGCGAAGAGCGGTCGAGGACGCGATGCATTTCGATCGCTACGATCGAGCCAGGCTTAGAGACGTGAAACAAGCCATCGAGAGCTATGGCAAAGGTTGGGGCAGGCTGTGATTTCCTGACGGGAAGCGCACCGGCTCCAGGGATCGGCCGGCAAAATAAAAATTTAGCCGGTCGAGCCTATTTGTCTCTACGCCGGGGGATTTAGTTAAACGCGAAGCTCAGTTGTCGCCGCGGTCTCGATCCGCATTATCTTCCAGATAGCCGCTTACCAGCTCCACCTGGATGATTTCGATAACTCCTTTACGCACCCTCAAGATACCCTCATCTTGAAGCCGCCGAAACGCCCTCGACAGGCTTTCGGGCGTCGTCTGAATAAGTTCAGCAAGATCTCTATGCGAGAGATGGAGATCGATGATATGCCTCGCGCCTCTCGCCTTTCCCAAGGAAATTCTGCCCGCCAGGTAGGAGAGAAGTTTATCCCAGACGGGAAGTCTCATGGAGACGAGAAGCCTGCCGGCAGCGCTTAGCCTCTCCGAGAAATAGCGAGCCATGGCAAATCCAAGTTCCGGATGCAGCCTCAAGAGTGAATTCAGCCGCGCTTCGCCGATGCTGGCGATCTCTGAGGTTTCCGTAAGCGCCACTGCCGTGCATCTATGCCTTGACTGTTTCTGTTCCGGAATCAAGGATAGAAAGGAGAAAGGCTCTAAGACATCGATGATAGCCTGCTCTCCGCCTCTCAGTACTTTCACAAGCTTTACGGACCCCTCACAGAGCAGTTGGTAGTCGCGAAACAAATCTCCCTGGTGAAAAACGGCCCTTCCTTTCCCGTGAATCGAACGGCGCTTCAGTGACGCCGAAAAGTCCCGAACGACTTTTCGACTCTGTCCTCCAAGGATACAGGAGCCGCGATGCGGACACAGTAGACAGGATTCGACCATAATCTTTCATACCTCAGCAATGGTGATGGGGCCTTGACTTATATCAATGCGCCCGTCGAAACAAAGATCGAGAATAAATATAGAAGCTTCGGCAGGTCCGCCGGCGGCGCCCGGGACTTACTGCTCTGCTTTTG
>MGSS01000155.1 GCA_001798595.1 Deltaproteobacteria bacterium RIFCSPLOWO2_12_FULL_60_19
CCTCCTTTGTTCAATGGTTTTCGTTGAAACCATTGTACCAGAGCACTCGGTGTGAGCCCCGACATCCATCATACAAGTCTCAGCACGAACGGAAATTCTCCAATGATTTCAATCCATCCTCCGTTCGTCCTGAGCTTCGTCGAAGGATGAACGGAGTTTTTCAGCACCCTGCTAGAGCTTAGAGCTAAGAGATTCTCAGCTCTTGACTCTCAGCTCTAAGCGCTTAGCTTTTCAATACTTCACTTCCACCAGAAACAGCCCGTGCGGCGGCGCGGTCGGGCCGGCCAGGGTCCGGTCTTTCGCTTCGAGCAGCTCGCGGAACGACGCGGACGCGCGCTCGCCGCGCCCCACCTGGACCAGCGTCCCGACGATGTTTCGCACCATGTGCCTTAAGAAGGCCGTCGCCTCGACATCGTAGATTACGAATCCTCCGTCCCGGCTGAGCGAGTTGCGAAAAATGTTTCTAACCGAATGCGCCGCATCGCAGCCGGCCGCCTGAAACGAGGCGAAGTCGTGCTCGCCTTCGAGACAACGAATCGCTTCCTGCATCGCGGAGAGATCCAACGCCTCGTGAAAATGCCAGGCGTAGCGGCGATGAACGGCGG
The DNA here is from genome assembly GCA_001798595.1 of Deltaproteobacteria bacterium RIFCSPLOWO2_12_FULL_60_19. Classification (GTDB taxonomy): domain Bacteria; phylum Desulfobacterota; class Binatia; order UBA9968; family UBA9968; genus 2-12-FULL-60-19. The sequence goes on from MGSS01000155.1 coordinate 606, forward strand.
ACGGCCACGGGTCGTTCCAGATCCGATATTGATAAACCCGCGCGCATCCGTCCCGGCGGGCGTCGAAACTATCCCCCACAACTTCCACGCGCCGGATCGCAATGTCGTCCGGCGTCACGGCATTAAGCCCCCGTTGCAGCCGCCAGAGATCGACCTGCCCGTCATAGAGGAAATTGGCTACCTGCCCCAACGCGTGAACTCCGGCGTCGGTGCGCCCGGAAGCGGTCAGCCGAGTCTTAACGCCAAGAATCTTCTCAATCGCCTGCTCCAGGACATCTTGAAGCGCCCTGCCGTTCGGCTGCGCCTGCCAGCCGCAGTAGTCGGTCCCGTCGTATTCGATTGTGAGCTTGATGTTCATGTTCTCGCTTCGCTCGAAATCTCAGATCTCACATTTCAAATCAAATATGAGATTTGAGATTTGCAATTTGAGATTCCCGGAGGGACGTCAGTACGATTTCGGCATTCCGAGCACGTGCTGCGCGAGATAGGCGAGCACCAGATTGTTGCTCACCGGCGCGATGGTAAGCAGCCGCGTCTCCCGGAACTTGCGCTCGACGTCGTACTCGGAGGCAAAACCGTAGCCGCCGTGCGTCGTGAGGCAGGCGTTGGCCGCCTCCCAGGCGGCTTCCGAGGCGAGGAACTTCGCCATGTTCGCCTCGGCGCCGCAGCGCTCGGTGCGGTCGAATTTAGTCGCCGCTTGGAAACGGACAAGATCGGCGGCCTCGACGCGAGCGTGCGCCTGGGCGATGGGAAATTGGATGCCCTGGTTTGCGCCGATCGGCCGGCCGAACACGACGCGCTCGTTGGCGTACCTCGCCGCGCGCTCGATAAACCAGCGCCCGTCGCCGATCGCCTCCGCCGCGACCAGGATGCGCTCCGCGTTCCATCCGTCGATGATGTAGCGGAAGCCCATCCCCTCTTCGCCGATCAGATTTTCGCCCGGGACTTCCAGGCCGTCGAAGAAGACCGAGTTGGTGTGGTGGTTGATCATGAGATCGAGTGGCTTCACTTCCATCTTGCCCTTGGCCTCGCGCAGATCGACGAGAAAAACCGATAGCCCCCGCGTCTTGTCCTCCAGTTGGTCGTAGGGCGTCGTGCGCGCCAGGAGCAACATGAGGTCGGACTGGAGCACGCGGGAGATGAAAATTTTCTGGCCGTGAACGACATATTTGTCACCGCGGCGCGCGGCGGTGGTTTGAATGCGCGTCGTCTCCGAGCCGGCGTTCGGCTCCGTCACGGCAAAGGCTTGCAGGCGCAGTTCGCCGGCGGCGATCTGTGGCAAATAGCGCTTTTTTTGCTCCGCGCTGCCGTGCCTGAGCAGCGTCCCCATCGTGTACATCTGCGCGTGGCAGGCGGTCGCGTTGCCGCCTGAGCGGTTGATTTCTTCGAGAATGATGCTCGACTCGGTGATGCCCAGGCCGGCGCCGCCGTACTCCTCCGGGATCGGCGCGGCGAGCCAGCCGAGCTCGGTGAGCTTGCGGACAAACGCGTCCGGGTATTCGCCCTTTCCGTCCACCTCTCTCCAGTAGGCGTCGGGAAATTCGCGGCAGGCCCGGCGGATCTCTTCGCGGATGTGCCGCTGCTCCTGAGTCAGGTTGAAATCCATTCTCGCCTCCTATATTTACGGCGTAGTATATAGTGGCGAGTACGAAATGCAAAATCGGGGGAAACGCCTATGGCTGTAAAGCCCGGCTGGGAAGGCCGCTATTTCGAAGACTTCGAGGTCGGCGATATCTACCGCTGCCGCCTCGGGCGCACGATCACGGAAGCGGACAACGTCTGGTTCACGCTGCTCACCAACAACACCAACCAAATCCATTTCAACAACGAGTATGCCAAACGAACGGAGTTCGGCAGATGCCTGGTCAACAGCGCGCTGACGTTGGCGATCGTCGCCGGCATGGGCGTGGCCGACGTGAGCGAGAACGGCTTCGCCCTGGGATGGGACGAGATCAAGCTCCCCAATCCGCTTTTCGTCGGCGACACCCTCTACTCGGAGTCCGAAGTGCTGGAAAAGCGCGAGTCGAAATCGAAGCCGCAGTCGGGCATCGTCAAGGTGCGCACGCGCGGCGTCAATCAGGACGGCAAGATCGTGATCGAATACACCCGCAGCGTCATGGTGTGGAAGCGCGCCCACGCGCCCGCCCGCGCGCTTTTCCCGGAGATCAAGCGCGATTCCAAGTAGCCGCCGTTTGAACCTTTTGAACCTCTTGAACCATTTTAAACATGTTTGAACGTCTTGAACCATTTGAACCATTTTGAACCATATTGAACAACTTGAACTCTTTAAGCAATTGAACCTTTCGAGCTAAGGACGCGAGACTGACATGGCAAACGACGGGAATTCTTCAAGCAGACGCGCCCTCGACGGCATCCGCGTGATCGCCTTCGAGCAGGTGCTCTCCGGCCCCTTCTGCACCTCGATCCTGGGCGACATGGGCGCCGAGGTCATCAAAGTCGAGCGGCCGGGAAGCGGCGACCTCATTCGCCACTGGGATAAAGCGGTGCGGGGACTATCCTCCGGTTACGTCTGGCTTAACCGCAACAAACGCAGCCTCACGGTCGACGTGAAGCATGACCAGGGCCGGGAGATTTTGCGCCGGCTCGCGCAACGGGCGGATATCTTCTTCGAGAACAACGCGCCGGGCGCGGCGGAGAGGGCGGGTTTGGGTTACGAGGATCTGAAGGCGCTGAACCCCCGCCTGATTTACTGCTCGCTCTCCGGTTATGGCCAGGACGGGCCGTATCGCGACGTCAAGGCCTACGACCTGCTGATTCAGGGGGAAGGCGGCATCATCGCCACCACCGGCTACCCGGACAAACCGGCGAGAGCGGGCATCGCCATCGCAGATATCGCCGCCGGCATGTACGCGGTCATAGGGATCCTCTTGGCCCTTTACCAGAGAGAGAAGAGCGGCCAGGGGCAGTTCATCGACATCTCGATGTTCGAATCGATCGCCTCGTGGCTCGGCTACTATCCCCACCATTACTGGCATCAGGGCGAGGAGCCCGGACGCACGGGCATGCGGCATACCTACGTGACGCCCTACGGGCCGTACCTGGCGCGCAACGGCAAGTACGCCAATCTCGCCGTCGCCACGGCCAAGGACTGGGAGGCTTTCTGCCGCGAAGTCATTCAGCGGCCCGACCTGCTGGCGGACGCGCGCTTCGCCACGGTGGAAGCAAGAAGGGAAAACCGAGCTGCGCTCGATGAGACAATCGAGAAAATCTTTCTGGAGCGGGACCACACCGAGTGGCTGGAGCGCCTGAAGAAGGCTAACCTTCCCTACGGAGAGGTGAGAGGCATTGCCGAAGTTTTGGCCCATCCACAGGCTGTCGCCCGCCGGCTGATCCGGGAGGTCGAATCGCCGGTCGGCCGCGTCCCGGTGGTCGGCAACCCGCTTCGTCTCTCCGACAGTCCCGCCCGCTACGACCGCATCCCCGACCTCGGCGAGGACACCGAAGCCATCCTACGCGAAGCCGGCTACAGCGAAGAAGCGATTCAGAAACTCCGCCGCGAAAAAGTAATCTGACGATCGAGCCTCAGCGGTGTCTCTGGCACGACGCGCGGAGCGCGTCGACAACGGCAGCGACCGTCGGAGGCGGCACCGTGCGATCTTTGAAGGCTGTGAGCCGCTCGCAGATATCCGCGGCGGCATCGTGAAAGCCCGCCGGCAGTCCGGCGGCCTCGAAGGTCGCGGCGATCTCCCTCATCTCGCCCACATAGCGCCACGCCTTGGGGACCGCGACCGCGGCGGCCCGAACGCTCCGGCGCTCAAGGTCGGGTTGGGAGAGGTTCCATTCTTCAACCAGGGCCTTGTCAACCCTTTCCATCGCCGCCAACGCGAGGATCGCCAGCACTAAGGCATCCGTGCATTTGGTCCAGGCGGCGTAGGCGATTTTGAGGGCGGAAGCGGCGCCCGGCGTTTCGCCAATAGCCCTGGCATCGAGCATGCCGGCGGAGAACAGCTCCGTCACTTCCCGGGCGCGGGCCCCCGAGAGATAAAGACGGGTCGTTCCGGCTCGCTTGACCGGCGAGCCGATGATTCCGCCATCGACAAAGCTGGCCCCGGCTTGGGTAACTATCTCGCCGATCCGCTCGGCCGTGGCTCGTGAGACGGCATTGGCGTCAACATAAATTCCACGGAACTTCTGCTCCGCCACGCTCCGGGCGAGATCCAGCGCCGCATGCGGCGGGCAGACTGAGAGAATGACGTTGCTCTGCCGAACCGCATTGTCTAAAGCGCCAACGTCAACCAAACCCGCCTGCCTGGCCCGATCTTGCGTAGCCTTGCTCCGGCCACGTGAGGCCCAGACCACCCGCGCGCCGCCCGTCGCGGCCGCCGCGCCGATGGTGACGCCCATATTGCCCGGATGGAGCAACGCAACGGTCTTGATGTTCATGATCGGATCCTCCTGAACCGCGCCGTGTTCTTTTTTGTCCGGCTTCAGCTGTTACCGCACTCTGTCGGAGACAAAGTGATAGCCGGATAGGTCTCGTCCGCGAACTTATACACGAATTCGAACTCGATATGTTGCTTGGCCGCAGCCTGGTAAAGTTCTTGCTCGCACACGGACTCCGTGAGCTGCCGGCGCAAGGCATTCGCCAGGGCGTCTCTGTCCTTCGGAGTTTTGCGAACCGTATAGATGTACCTGACACCACGTTCGCTCGCTTCAACCGCGTCCCACCGCGTGAACGCGTCGATGTCCATCGGTAATGTGACTTTGCCGCGTTCGATCTGCACGATCTTTTCGGGAGTGAGAGGGCTCATGGCTTCGCGAATGTAGGTAAATATCCCAAGTCCGATCAGGACCAACCCCGCAAGACAACCGGACTTAAATACCTTCGCCTTTTTTTCAGGCGACATAGATGAAGAATTGCGCGCTCTATATCCCCAGTAGAGGCTAATCAAGCCCAGACCCAGGAAAACAAGTATCACTACGTCGCTCGGATTAAGGTACGCCATCGGTATCTTACCTTTTCTAAGAGATCGGCGATCGCCAACCCCTCCCCGACACGGAGCCTTTGCTCAGCTATTGCTCGTTAAGGAGGAGGGGGACGGTCCGGTTGAGCAGACGCGCGAGGATGGCTGCGTAGGTTTCGCGCGCGCGGGAATTTATCAGCGCCCGATTGACGGGCAGTTCGAAGTGCAAGCTTTTTTTTGCCACGCCGAGAATGCCCTTATTTTTTGCGGCCCACGCCCCGATCTGCACGACATCGAGCGGCTCGATGACCAGGTCTACAACCGCTATGCCGGCGGGATTCCGGAGAACTTGGCCGCGTATTTCCACGTAGGCGTTTTTGATAATCTGCGCCTGCTCTCTGGTCAGGCCGACCGTCGCCACCTCGATGTCGTTCTGCTGGCCGTTTTGATGAATGTCGATGTAGAGGTCCAACCGTCCTTCGGAGGTTTGAAGTACGACCTCTTTGAAAGTCCGGTAAACCTCCATCGCCCGCTCCGAATCGACTTCGAAGCCTTCAAAATACCCGGGGAAGCTCCTTTCCGTCGGCCGATTGACGTTGATCCGCCACCCGCCCGCTTCCGTGGGAGTGAATCCCTTGGCGATGACTGCCGGCAATCCCGTTCGATAACTCAACTCTTTAACCAGCTCCGCCGTGTATTCGTCGGCGCTTCCGTGAGGCGCGGCGATAACGACCCCTTTCGGGCTTTTCCGTCCCGGGATGCTTCCGATCCTGCCGTTGTCCATCAGCTTCACTTCGATTTGAGGCAGGCGCAGCGGATTCTCGCGCGCCATGGCGATGGCTTCGGCGATCCACAAGCCGAGTATGTTCGTATAGACCGTTTTCACGGCTGGGATCGACAAAGCTTTTGGAAGCCGAAGGTTCAGACCCTTTTCCGCCATCATTAATACTCCATGATGCTTAACTCCCGAAACGTTCCAAGAAATCTTGTCCAGCGGTTCCATGGCAATGCCGACCTTAGGCGTCGTTTGGCCCTCAACGGCTTGATCTCTAATTCGCAGAAAAGCTTGCTTGAGGATCTTCAGTTCTTCGAATGTAAACCCGCTTGCGGCCACTTCGATCCGCTCCACGGCATTTTCTTCAGCCGGCAGGCGCACACCGACATAGAACTCGATGTCCGTCTTTGCGGTTTGGCGAAGCAATTTTTTAAACTCCGGATAAACGCTTCCTCTCCGCACCGGATCGTCCGAAACCACAGGCGTCAAGTCGAATCTGACGATCGGTTGAGTCACGGTCAAGCGCCGCGCCGCAAATCCATAAGCGATCACCAGGCCCGCGCCCGTTCGGCTGCTTATCCATTTTGCGTACTCTACGGAGACCGGCTCGCTGCCTCCGCGCGGCGTCCCGACGATCACGCCCTCCATTCCGGGATCGGATTCTCGAAACTCGAAACGGCCTATGTCGCCGACTCTATGCTCCCGGAACTGCCGCTGAAGGCTGCACCCGCTCGAAGACAGGAGGAGAGCACCGACAAGCATGCTTGAAAGAATTACACGACGGGTGGTTCGCATGGCCGCCTACCTATACTGGATGTCGCTTCGATAATCCAGCACCCGATGGCCCGTTTAGAAAAAAATGAGGCCGAGAAAAGAGCGGCTGTCCTTTCGCCGCCGAGCAAGGAGGAGTTGTCCCAACGGAAAGACGCTCTATCTCACGGACTCACCCGGCGCCAGACGCCGGCGAGCCAAGGCTGCTGCTCGCGCGGCAGGCCTGTCGGACGGTAATAGTAAGTCAGCTCGACGAACCCCGCGCCCGACATATGGCGACGCCAGGTTTCAAGATCGTAGAATGCGCAATATCTGCCGTGCTGCCACCCTTCCTCGTTGTGGCCGTGCGGATTGGAGCTGAACAGCACGCCGCGCGCCTTCAAGGTCGCGCGCAGCTCCCGCAACACGCGCGACAATTCCTGAGCCGGCACGTGGAACAGCGCAGCGTTCGCGAAGATGCCGTCGAAACAGCCGGCCGGTAGATCGAGCTTGAGAAAATCCTGCTCCCAGACTTCGCAGCGAGAATACGCCCGCGCCATCGCCGCCAGGCGCGTAGAGCCTTCCAAACCGACGGCAACGTGCCCAAGTTCCGAAAACGTTTTCAGATCCCGCCCCGGGCCGCAGCCGAAATCAAGTATCGCAAACGGCGGCTCCCCCTCGATGTGTTTAAGCAGCGCCTCAACGTTCTGGCTGACATCGTGATCCCGCGTCCCTTCCCAGAACTCTTCGGCATGTTGGTTGTAATGTTCGAGCGTGACGTTGGAGATTTTTTCGAGGTCTGGTGGACGCAGTTTCATGGAAAAAGCGGCGATGACGCTGGAAAATAGGCAAGGGCCGTTAGGCAATAGGCACGAGGATAGTCTGGCGCGAAGCGCTCGTGTTAGCCGGCCTGTGGGGAGCTGCGGGCAAAGGACTCTTTCAGCGCCCGCGCTATTCCGCGTGGCATATCGACCAACAGGAAGTAATCCGCCGGGTAGAGATAGTCTTCGCCACTCTCATCGACGATACGCAAATCTCCGTCCTTCTTAGCGTCGTCATCGGGGATCACACGATAGAGCTTATGCAACTCCAATGAGACCGGATATTCCGAGTTGTCCACGCAAATCGCAAAACGGGCCGCTGAGTGTCTGGTTGTTTTCATGGCTCTCGCTCAAGGCTCTCATGATTGTCGTGCCACGCAAAGTCTTTGTCAAGGTTTTTCATACAAGCCCTTCCCTGTTGCTTTATGCCCGTGGCCTCGCTAGAAAATAGAGTGTCCCATACAGAATGAAGGAGAGTTCGATGGCACAGAACCACCCGAATAGTTTTGGCGCGGCGGCGACGCTGAAAGTCGGCGGGCAATCGTACAACATCTACCGGCTGGCGAATCTTGAGAAGGCCGGTTTCAAGAACGTTTCTCGCCTGCCGGTTTCGCTGAAAGTCCTCCTGGAGAATTTGCTCCGCTGCGAGGATGGGCGGCTGGTCAACAAGAGCGACATCGAGGCGCTGGCGAATTGGAATCCGAAGGCGAGGCCGGACCAGGAGATCGCCTTCATGCCCGCGCGGGTGCTGACGCAGGACTTGACCGGCGTGCCGGCGATCGTGGACCTCGCAGTGATGCGCGAGGCGATGAAGCGGCTGGGCGGCGACCCGAAGAAGATCAACCCGCTGCAGCCGGTGGAACTGGTCATCGACCATTCCGTTCAGGTGGATCGCTTCGGCACGCCGGAGGCCTTTCACCAGAACTCTGAGATCGAGTATGAGCGCAACGTCGAGCGCTATGCCTTTTTACGCTGGGGGCAGAAGGCGTTCCGCAATTTCAAAGTCGTTCCACCGGATACCGGCATCTGCCACCAGGTGAATCTGGAATACCTGGGCCAGGTGGTCTTTCGCGCCAAGCAGAACGGAGCGACGCTGGCCTATCCCGACACGGTCGTCGGCATGGACTCGCACACACCGATGATCAACGGCCTCGGAGTGGTCGGCTGGGGCGTGGGCGGCATCGAGGCCGAGGCCGCCATGCTCGGCCAGCCGATCGTCATGCTGATCCCCGATGTCATCGGCTTTAAGCTCCACGGCAGGCTGCCCGAGGGCGCCACTTCCACGGACCTCGTTCTCACCGTCACGCAGATGCTGCGCAAAAGAGGCGTGGTGGAAAAGTTCGTCGAGTTTTACGGCGCCGGGTTGTCCAGCTTGAGCACCGCGGACCGCGCGACCATCGGCAACATGTCGCCCGAGTACGGCGCGACCATCGGCTTCTTTCCCCCCGACGCCGAGACGCTGAAATATTTGCAATTGACGGGCCGCGATCCGGAGTTGATCGCGCTGGTCGAAGCCTACTGCAAAGAGCAGGGCCTCTTCCGCACCGACGCATCCCCCGATCCCGTCTTCACCGACACGCTGGAGCTCGACCTCGCGACCGTGGAGCCGAGCCTGGCGGGACCGAGGCGGCCGCAGGATCGAGTGCCGCTCGCGAAGGCAAAAGGCGATTTTCAAGCGGCGCTGCCGGGCCTGATAAAGAGCGGAGCGGCGGACAAAACCGTTTCGGTGAAATTGAACGGCGACAGCGCCACGCTCGGACACGGCACGGTGGTAATCTCCGCGATCACGAGCTGCACCAATACCTCCAATCCTTCGGTCATGATGGCCGCGGGCCTGCTGGCGAAAAAAGCCGCCGAAAAGGGACTCAAATCCAAACCGTGGGTCAAGACGAGTCTCGCGCCGGGCTCGAAGGTCGTCACGGACTACCTAAAAGAGAGCGGCCTCCTGCCGCACCTGGAAAAGCTCGGCTTCTATCTCGTCGGCTACGGCTGCACCACCTGCCTCGGCAACAGCGGCCCCCTCCCCGAACCGATCTCCGCCGCGATCCAAGAAGGGAATCTGGTTGCGGTGGCAGTCCTGTCAGGCAACCGGAATTTCGAGGGACGGGTCCATCCGCAGATAAGGGCCAACTATCTCGCCTCTCCGCCGCTCGTCGTCGCCTATGCGCTGGCCGGCCGGATGGATATAGATCTTTACAACGAGCCGCTGGGCAACGACCAAAGAGGGAATCCCGTCTACCTGAAAGACATCTGGCCGACGCCGGAGGAGATCCGCGAGGAGATCCGCAAGTCGGTCAAGTCCGAGATGTTCAAGAAAGAATACGGCGACGTCTTCAACGGCGATGAGCGCTGGAAAAAGATGCCGACTCCGGAAGGGGAGCTGTTCGCTTGGGACGCCGACTCGACCTATGTGCGCGAGGCGCCTTACTTCGACGGCATGACCAAAGCGCCGTCGGCGCCGAAAGACATCACCGGCGCCCGGGTCCTGGCGCTGCTCGGCGACTCGATCACAACCGACCATATCTCTCCCGTCGGAGCGGTCGAGAGGAACGGCCCGGCGGCTCGCTATCTCACGGAGCACGGCGTCGAGCCTAAAGATTTCAACCAGTACGGCGCCCGGCGCGGAAACCACGAAGTCATGGTGCGCGGCACGTTTGCCAACGTGCGGCTCAAAAACTTCCTTGCGCCCGGCACGGAAGGCGGCGTGACCGTCCACCTGCCGGACAAGAAGCAGATGTCGATCTACGACGCGGCGATGCAGTATCAAAAAGAGGGAGTCCCGTTGATCGTCATCGCCGGCAAGGAATACGGCACCGGTTCGTCGCGCGACTGGGCGGCTAAAGGGCCAAGGCTGCTCGGCATCAAAGCGGCCATCGCCGAGAGCTACGAGCGGATTCACCGCAGCAACCTGATCGGCATGGGAATCGTCCCGCTCCAGTTCAAGCCGGGAGAGAATGTCAAGTCGCTCGGTCTGACCGGATTCGAGAGCTACGACGTCGTGGGTATCGCCGCCGGACTCAAGCTAAAACAGGAACTGACGGTTAAGGCGAAGAGCGACGAGGGCAAGGTCACAGAGTTCAAGGTCCTCTGCCGCATCGACGCCCCCGCCGAGCTCGACTACTACCGCCACGGCGGCATTTTGGAATACGTGCTGAGGCAGCTATTGAACTAAATCGAGTATAACCTGGCACGGAGCCAGCGAAACGACAATTTGCCCTTAGTCGCATCCTTGGCCCGGCCTCCCAGCCTTTGGCGATGCTGCCTTGTTCTGTGTGGACCGGGAGGGACGGATAACGAACCCCTCCGCTGCACTGGTGAACGCCCTGAAAGAGGCGCTCGCGCCATCGCCGAAGGCCGCCACTGATAAAGCCGGTTTCTGAGCCTTTCCGAGGCAATCCAATCGCGCCCATTGGCTCCCCGAAAAAGTCCCCGAAAAAGTCCTTGCCAGAAGCCCTATTAATCGCATAAAATTTATGGCTCAAAACGAATGGGTCCGTTCGATAGGAACCTCAGTTCTGGGAGACCTCATAAAAAAATCAGCAGGCATTTGAGACTGGAGACGGGAATGACAAAGAAACTTTCCGCCGCGTTCACGATCATATTAACTGCGATGTTTCCAATGAGCATGCTGCGCGGTATATTAGGGGTGCAAGGTTTGCTAGACGAGGACTAGGAGGAGTACTCAAATGAAGACTTATCGAGGGGTCGTGAAAGGCAATACCGTAATTCTGGAAGAGAAGCCGGATTTACCGGACGAGTGTCAGGCGCTCGTAGAGATCAAGCCTGTGGATCGAACGCGAGACGAGGAGATCGCCCGGCAGCAGATCGAGCTTCTCAAGAACCCGCACAAAGGCGGAAAGCTTTTATACCGGCGCCGAGAGGAGCTTTATGACCGATGGTGAACGCCTCATCGATACAAATGTTCTCGTCCATGCCTATGTTCTCCTGGATCCCAAAAAGCAGCCGTCGGCGCGGGACATCGTTATGCCTATATGGCAACGAGGAGGCGGCCTGACCACCGTTCAGAATCTCTGTGAATTCTTTTTTGTCGTCACCAGAAAGGTCAAACAACCGATGCGACCCGATTTGGCCGGGGGCATCGTAAGACAGTTCTTCAGGTCACCGAGCTGGCGGGTGCTAGACCGAGACGAAGAGACAATCGCCCGAGCAGTGGAATTGGTCAAACAGCACCACGTACCGTTTTGGGATGCGCTCATTGCAGCTTGCATGCTGGAGAATGGAATACATACGATCGTTACGGAAAATGAGCGTGATTTTAAGAAAATCCCCGGCCTTACAGTGGTCAATCCTTTCGCGCAGCTAGTGAAACGATGATCTGCCCTTGGTAAAAACGGTAAACTGATTTTGTGAGCGACCTTCCTGACCGAGACCCCAACCGAGAGCCGGGAGACCGTTGACCGGGATAATACCCAGGATCGTCTTGCGATTGGGCGGCCAAAGGGCCAAGGCTGCTCGGCATCAAAGCGGCCATCGCCGAGAGCTACGAGCGGATTCACCGCAGCAACCTGATCGGCATGGG
>MGSS01000156.1 GCA_001798595.1 Deltaproteobacteria bacterium RIFCSPLOWO2_12_FULL_60_19
CGAACCTTAGGCGGTGCCTTTCCCTGATCCTCAGCCGTGTATCGAATAGAGTCGTCCGGCCGGCGGGACCATGATCCCGTATCCGCAACCTGCCGCAGGCGTTCGCGGACGCATGAGGATCGTTGTTGCAAAACCAGGCGCCGAACTCCAGGCCCAGGCCTTTAAGCCACATGTTGTTGAGCTTGGAGAATGGCTCGATGTTGATGTACGCATTGTAGTCTTTACGGTCCGAGCGGACGCTGTTGCCGTCGTCGGCTTCGCCGATGCTGGCCATGACCGTGTTGAAGCGTACGAGCCTGCCGGGAATGCCGATGGCGCTCAAATCCTTATTGTCCCAGTTAACGCCGACACCGGTGCCGAACCGGCCCGTGTTAAAGCCGCCGTTGCGGCTCAAAAGATCGTACTCCGCCTGCGCGCCGGTTGAGCTCGAGCCCCGGCGATATGAACTTATGCTCGAAGGCCCGTCCATGCCGAGATAGAAAGTCGGCAGCCAGGGGCTGATCTGCTCCAGATGCATCCAGCCGACGCCGCGCTGCAAGTCGCTGTTGGTCCCAAAGCCGTCGAGGTCCAACCGGGACTCGATCTCCCAGAAGCAGTTGTTCACGCACAGGGTCCAGAATTGGCGGAACCGCCGTCCCACCACCTCGCCGCTGGTTCTCCCCGCATGGTCCCTGCCGGATGGGAAGGGCATAACGAAATGGAGCTCGTGAGCAAGGTTTACCGACCACGCCTTGTCCGCGGCCTGAATCGTCATGCCGCCGCCCGGACGGTAGCTGAAAGTCGGCAAAGCCGCCGCAGCGGCGCTCGCCTCTTTCCTCATCTCGATCTGTTCCGTCTTTACCTGCGCCTGTTCGGATTTGAGCCGGATCAGCTCATCCTCCAGGGCCTGGATCCTCGTATCCACATCCGCGCCCCGGGCCGGCAGCGCGGTGACGAACAACGCCGCGAGCAAGAACCCCAGCGCTGTGAAGCTGAGTAATCTGTTCTTCATCTTCGCCTCCTTTGGTTCGGTGATCTTCATTGGCCGTCGCTGAAGCTACACTAAAAGTAGGTATCTTGTCAAGCTAAAGTCGTATCGCGCACCCTCTCTGCCCGCTTCCAGCAAATCTACTAAACCTAAAGTCTTACGTCTTTTACCCGATCTTAAAGCCCCTTGTCAAGCGAAAAATACAACTTTTTTTAGGGGGGGGGGTCGGGGGGGTGTTGGCCGGGGGAACGGGGGTGGTGTAGGGTGGGGGCTTCCTAAGATTAAGTGCAAAATGCAAATTGTAAAGTGAAAAATCGCAGAGAGGACCGCTCGGAGCGGCCAGCGCATTGGCGACGGGCCCCTGGTCTGGTGTAAGGTAGGCTGCCGAATAAATCCAGGTTGTAAAATGCAAAGTGAAAAATGCAAAATCTAAGAAACGACCTGTCGGAGCGGCTATTGGAATTCGCGGCGAATACCATCAAGTTAGGGGCTCGACTGGGTAGAACCGCTGCGGGTCGCCACGTGGCCGGGCAGTTAATGCGGTCGGGGACGTCATCGGGGGCCAACTATGAAGAGGCGTGTGGCGCTGAGAGCCGGCCCGATTTCATCCACAAGCTGCAGATCGTGCTAAAAGAGGTAAAAGAGCCCCTTTATTGGTTGCGTTTGATCCAAAAAGCGTCCCTCATCCACCCTGCCGATCAAAATCTGTCTGCCCTTTTGCAAGAAGCAACTGAGCTGGCCAATATCGTCGCCAAGTCGATCATAACCGCAAGGACGCCGAGGTAGTGTCAGTATCTTCAGTCTTCATTTTGCACTTTGCACTTTTCATTTTGCATTTTTCAGTTTGACCGATTCCTAAGGACCGCGAGGTAACGGCATGATCCATCATTTCCGTTCTTCATTTTTCATTTTTCACTTTTCATTTTTCATTTTTCACTTATCCGCCGCCCCATCGCGTCTTGACCAACCCATTTTTGCCGGATATGATTGCGCCGAAACTTGGGACTGAACGCGAGCATGCGAAACAGCGACATTCATAATCCAGCGACGGGAGCGCTCTTGCGCAGCAATTGGATATTCGCCGCAATCGTGCTGCTGCTCGTCTCCGGCTGTTCCTCTTTCTCCTTGCCCTCCTTCTTCGGCCCCTCCGAGCCGCCGCCCAACGCCAACGCCGAGATGCTCTATAAGGAGGGGCTCGACTACTTCGCGAGGAAAAAATACGTCAACGCCATCGACCGCTTCCAACGGGTCAAGGCCGACTATCCGTTCGCCCAGGAAGTCCTCATGGCCGAGCTCAAGCTGGGCGAGGCTTACTACTTGAACGAGCAATACCCCGAGGCGATCGAGGCGCTTAAGGAATTTGTCGCCGTGCACGCAAGCAGCGAGCATGTCCCGTATGCGCTGTATACCGTCGGCATGGCGCATTTCGATCAGTACACCGGCAGCGACCGGGAGCAGAAGCTGACCGAGGTCGCCAGGGCCTATTTCGAGAGAGTCGCGAAAGACTTTCCCAAATCGCCCTACGCGCCCCAGGCCCGCGAGAAGCTCGCCAAATGCCTCGAATACCTGGCCGAGCACGAATTCATCGTCGCCTCCTTTTATATAAACGAGAAAAAATATCCCGCGGCGCAGGACCGGCTCGAAGATATTCTGCGCAAATATAAAGAGACTTCGGTCGCGCCGAAGGCGCTCTATCAGCTGGCCGAGAGCTACCGGCTGGAGAAAAACAACGTCAAGGCCGGCCTGGCCTACGAGGCTCTGCTCCATTACTATCCGAGCGACCCGCTGGCGAAAACCGCGCAGTCCCAGCTGAGCCAGCTCGCCAAGGAAAAACAGGACCCGCTGGCGGCGCTGCTCAAGCGCGAGCGCAGGCCTCTGCCGGCCGCGCCCGGCCTGACTGCTAGCGCACCCGCTCAGGCAGGCGCCGCACCCGCGGCCGAGGCGAAGAAACCGAAAGACTTAAATCTCGTCGCCAAAACGGAAGTTGTCAACGAAGATCCCGCCAGCCAGCAAAGCTTTTTCAGCCGGTTAAATCCGTTCTCGTCCTCGCCTCCTCCACCCGAGAAGGCCGAGGCCAAGAAGAAGGATGAGGCCAAGCCTCAGCCTGCGGTGAAAAAAGCCGACGCGGAACAGTCCGAGGGATTCTTTGCTTCCCTATGGAGAGGCATCAATCCATTCTCGTCGAAAGCCGAGGCCAAGCCGGGCGCAACGACGGCGAATCCGCAGATCGTCGGCGACATCGATCAGTCTTTGAAGGCCCGCGGCGCGGCGCAAGGCGCCAGGCCGAGCGCGCCGAAAACCGAGCTGCCCGCGGTCCCCGAGCCGGCGCCGCCGCCGGACACTCAAGCGGTGCTGGGGAGCGTCGACGCCACGCTGGGAAAAAAGGGCGTGAGCACGGCCAATTTGCCGCCACCGCCCGAAACCTCCTCGGCGCTCAAGACAACCGAGGCCGAGCGGGCTGCGGCGCGCTCCCGCCCCGCCTCCACGCCGGCGCCGGACAGCGGATTTGTCTCCAAGTTGGACGAGGCGCTGAAGCAGCGAGGGATCGATCCGTCGAAAATCGAAGCCGCGGGCGCCCAGAAGCCGCCGCCGACCGGCGCGCGTCCGCTGGTGGCGCGTCCGAAACCTGAGCCGCAGATCCAGCTTGAGCCGAGGCTCGGGACGGAGCGGAAGGGACCGCTGCTCGGCGCGCAAGAGTTTCAGCCGCAGGAAAAGCCCGCGCCGCTCAAAGAGGCCGACCTCGCGCCCGGCCTGCCTGCGGGCGTCCCCGCTCAGGCAGGCGCCGAAGCCGCGCCGCCTGCGCCGCCCGCTGAGCCTGAGCAGCCTCGATCGCTGCCGCAGGCCGTGGTGAAAGGCCCGCCGCAGCCGCCGAAGGAAAAACCGGCGACCGATCCGAACACCGCGGCCAAGCCGAAGGACGGCGAGGAGCTGGAAGAAAAGGGCGTGTTGGATCAGCTTAAGGAAGATGCCGGCAGGATCGGCGATATCTTGAATCCGTTCAAATGGTAAGAAGTTGATTGGGTTTGTTGAGTTATTGAGTTTGTTGAGTTTCCAACTCAATGAACCCAAAAAACCCAACTAACGCAAGAAACCCAACGAACCCAACCAACCCAACTAACGCAACGAACCCAATGAACCCAACTAACCCAAAGAACTCAATGAACCCAACTAACCCAATTAACCCAAAGAACTCCCTCCCCCCAACCCCTCCGCTCTCACCGCCACGCGACCGGCCTTTCGGTTCGCTATCTTCTCCCGCAGTCTCTCCATCGTCGTGTAAAGCGTCGGGATAAATATCAGCGTCATAAACGTCGAGACGGTCAATCCGCCGATCACCGTGATCGCCAGCGGCGCGTTGGCCTCGGCGCCCTCGCCGATGCCCAGCGCCAGCGGCAGCAGGCCGAGAACCGTCGCGAAACTCGTCATCATGATCGGGCGTAGCCTGGTCTTGCCGGCCAGCGCCACGGCCTCGTGCAGCTCCATGCCCCGCTCGCGCAACTGGTTGGTGTACTCGACGAGCAGAATCGCGTTGCTCACGACGACGCCGACCATCATGATGATGCCGATGAAGGAGATGATGCTGAGCGTGGTGCCGGTGGCGTAGAGGATCCAGACGACGCCGATGAAGCCCAGCGGGACGGAAAACATGATGACAAAGGGGTGGAGCAGCGAGCCGTACTGCGAGGCCAGCACCATGTAGATCAGGGCGATGGCCAGGACGAGCGCGAGGGTCAGATTGCTGAACGCCTGTCCCTGCTCTTCACGCGCGCCTTTTAAGCTGATCCGAAAATCTTTCGGCGTTTCGACGCGGCTCAGAACGTCCTCGATCTCCAGCGCCGCGCTCCCCAGCGGCCGGCCGGTGACGTTGGCCGTGACGTGAATGATCCGCTGCTGGTATTTGCGCTCGACCTGCGTCGGCGAGGTGGTCGGAACCAATCGCGCCAGATTGCTCAGCGGCACGGCCCGGCCGTCGGATTTGATGAAGATGCGATTCAGCTGCTCGATCTCCCGGCGGTCCTGCTCGCCGAAGCGGACCCGGATCTTATGCTCCTTGCCGGTGTCGGGATCGATAAACACCGACGCCTCCGTTCCGTCGACCGCGGTCCTGATCGTATCCGCCACCGCCGAGGCGGTGAGGCCGAGCGCGGCGATCCGCTGGTGGTCCATCTCGATCTTGAACTGCGGCAATCCCTCCTCCCGGCTGACTTGAATATCGGTGACGCCCTGCACGTCGCGCAGCGCCGCGGCGATCTCCGCCGCCTTCTCGCTGCCGGTCTTCAGATCGTAACCCTGGATCTCGATATCGATCGGCTCTTCGGCGCCGAAGCTGATGACGCGGCTGACGAGGCCTCCGGGGTTCATCGTCACGCGGGCGCCGGGGAAGTTGGCGAGCTTGGGCCGGAGGTCGTCCATGATCTCGAAGGAGCTGCGCGTCCGGTCCTTATGAGGGAGCAGGCGCACCCGCAGGTTGCCGGTGTGCGGGCCGGAGAAGCGGCCGCCGAAGATCGCGCTTCGTCCCCGGCTGGAGCCGGCGCGGCCGAACACCGAGAGCAGCTCCGGCACTTCCCGGATCACGATGTCCTGAATCTCGTTGACCACCCGGCGCGTCTCCTCGACGCGCGTGCCGATCGGCAGCCGGACGCTGACGCCGAACTCGCCTTCGTCCGAGGGCGGAAAGAGCTCCGAGTCGATGCGGTATTTGTAGATCGGATAGGTCGCGACGAAAACGGCCAGCGTCCCGACGATGACCCGCGTCTTGTGCGCGAGCGCCCAGGTCAACAGCCCGCTGTAGCTCTGCTCCATGCGCGAGAAGAAGCGCCCGAAAAGGGCGAGCGGGGCCCGGAGCAATACGAGCTTATACGGCGCCTCGCGCGGGCGCATGAACCATTTGCAGAGAATCGGCGTCAGGGTCAGCGACTCGAACAGCGAGGCCATGAGCGAGAAGGCGACCGTAAACGCCATCTGGCTGAACAGGATCGAAGCCACGCCGTGGACGAACGCGATGGGCAAAAAGACGATCACGCTGGTCACGGTGGCGGCGATGATCGGGCGGCTCACCTCCTTGGCCCCTTTATAGGCCGCGTCGTAAGGCTCCTCGCCGTTCTGCAAATGGCGGTAGATGTTCTCCAGGACGACGATCGAATCGTCCACCAGCCGCCCCACGCCCAACGCCAGCCCTCCGAGGGTCATGATGTTGAGCGTCATGCCGCCGAAGTAGAGCAGCACGAAGGTCGTGACGATGGAAATCGGGATCGAGAGGGAGATGATGAAGGTGGTGCGCAGGTTGCCGAGAAAGAGAAAGACCACCAGCGCCGCGAGCACCGCGCCGATATAGGCCTCGTGCTTGAGGTTCTCGATCGAGCGGCGGATATAGGTGGACTGGTCGCTCACGATGAAGAGCTGGACGTCGGGCGGAAGATCTTTCTGCAGCCGCTCCAGCTCGGCGAACGCCGCGTCGGCGACCTTCACCGTGTTGGTCCCCGGCGCTTTCCTGACCGGCAGGAAGAGGCCGCGGCCGCCGTTGACCAGCGCGATCGACCGGGAATCTTCGAAGCCGTCCCTCACCTGGGCCACGTCGCGGATGCGGATCGCCGTCCCCTTCTGGTGGCGGATCACGAGGTCGCCCAACGGCTCCACCGTGTGCGAGCGGCCCAGGCTGCGGATGTTGATATCGCGCGTGCCGGTCTTGATGCTGCCGGCCGGCACGTCCACGTTGCCGCGCCTGACGGCCTCGACGACGTCGGCGAGAGCCAGGCCCGCGCCCTCCAGTTTCGCGCGATCGACATCCACCTGGATCTCCCGCACCCGGCCGCCGGAGACCTCGACGGAGGCGACTCCGGGCAGAGTCTCCAGGCGCGGCGCGATGTAGTCCTCGGCCAGCTCGCGCAATTTGCGCTCGTCCAGGTTCCCTTGCAGTCCGAACGTGACGACCGGGATGGAAGAGGGGTCGAACTTGACGATGATCGGCCGGTCGGAGTCTTCGGGCAGGTCGTTGACGATCGTGTTGAGATTCTGCTGGATGTCGTTGGAAGCGGTATCGAGATTGGTCCCCCAGTTGAATTGAATCGAGACGAGCGAGATCCCGTCGCGCGAATACGAAGCGACGTAGCGCACCCCCTGGATGCGGCTCACGGCCTTTTCGACCGGGCGGGTGATGGCGGTTTCGATATCTTCAGGCGTGGCGCCTCGGTAGTCGGTGGTGACGCCGGCGACCGGGTAGGTGATTTCGGGGAAAAGGTCGATGGCGAGATTGGTGAAGGAGATCACGCCCAGGAGCATGATCCCGATCGTTATCATGAAGCGCGCGACCGGATTATCCAGCGATCCTTTGATGAGATCCATATTCCGCTTTCAGAGATCAGCCTTCGGCTTTGCGCTTCCTGCCTTCGCGGGATTTCTTTTCTACCGGCTGACTGCTCACGGTGGATTGTTTCCCCGCTTCTTCCACCACGCTCACCTTCGCCTGATGGCGCAATCGCTGCTGGCCCGATACGACGATGTTCTCTCCGCCCTTCAATCCCTGGGTGACTTCGGAAAGGCCGTTCTGCGTCCACCCCGTCGTCACCGCGACTTTCTGCGCTTTGCCTTCCGCGACCGTATAAACCGCTTTTTGCCCCTCCCCCTCTTCCTCGACCACCGCTTCGGTCGGAACCAGCACGGCGTCTTTGTGCTCGGCGAGCACCAGAGTGACGCGGGCGAACATGCCGGGTTTCAGAACCTGCTGCGGATTGGGAACGTGGACCTCGGCCATCAGCGTCCGGCTGGCGACGTCGAGCGCCGAGTTGAGCCGGGCGATCGTGCCTTCGAAGGCCCGCCCCGGAAAGGCGTCGAGCTCAAGCTTTGCTTTCATTCCGACGCGCGCCAGGCTCACGTCCTTCTCGGAAATCATGACGTTGACCTTGAGCGGGTCCGGAATCGCGAGCGTCAAGATCGACGACGTGCTCGTGACATAGGCGCCGGGGTCGATCAGGCGGCGGGTGACCACGCCGCTAAACGGCGCGACGATGCCGGTGAGACTCAACAGATAACGCGACTGGGCGAGCGTCGCCTGGCGCTGCGCCAGTTGGGCCTGGGCCAGGTCTCGCTGCGCCTTGGCCGTATGCACCCGTGTTTCGGTGGTGTCCAGCTCCTGAGTGGAGATGAAATCCTTTTGCCTGAGAACCTTCGCTCGCTCCAACTGCTTTTCGGCGTCGGCAAGCTGGCTCTCCTTCTCCCGCACGGTGGCTTCGGCGACCTTCACCGCCGCCTCATCCTCTTCCACGCGATGGCGTTGCTCGCGCTGATCGACGGTCGCCACCACCTGGCCGACGGCCACCTTGTCGCCGATCTCGAAGTGGATGCGCTCCACGTAGCCGGCGATCCGCGAGACCACCTCGACCTGCATCAGCGGCGCGACATCGCCGCTGGTGTTGAGAACGTACGAAATCGGGCCCTTCTTGACCGTGGCGAGCTTGACCGGTATCTCGCGGCCGACTTGAGACCTGCTCTCAGTCTTCTTTCCCAGCCCCTGAGAGAGCTCGCGGTAGCCGACGATCGCCCCGGCCAGGGCGATAAGTCCGACCAGTAGAATGTATCGCGTCATTAGTATCTGCTTCGCTCCGTCACGGATTGCACCTTGCTCCCCTGCACCCCCGCTCTCCAACTACGGCGTTCCGACCGCCTTGAGCAACTTCGCTTCTTCAATCTTATAATTGTATAGTGAGTTGATATAGTCAACCTCGGCCCTGACGTAGGTCTCCTGCGCGTCGGTCACTTCGATAATCGAGCCGACGCCGACCTGATACCGCCCATTAGCCAGCTCCAGATTTTCTTTCGCCGCCCCCTCCGCGGCCTTGCTCGCTTTGATCCGTTCCTGCGAGCTGACCAGGTTTGCGTAGCCCTGCTCGACTTCCAGGGCGACCTGCTGCCTCTGCTGCTCTTCCTGGAATTTGATCGAGTAGTAGGTCCGCACCGACTCCTCCGTCTTGTACGTCGTCCTGAAGCCGTCGAAGATGGGGATGTTGAGGCTCAGTTGCACCTGCCATTCTTGCTTTAAAGGAAAGGTGGTCTGGGCAGTGGTCACGGTGTCAGCGCCCACCTTTTCTTTACCATGGAGGTTGCTCACGTTTTTTCGCCCATAAAATCCTTCGACCAGAATATCCGGCAGATGGCTCCGCCGGTTGGTCGCGATCGTCTGATCCTGGGCCCTTCTTTGCGCCTCGAAGCTCAGCAGCTCGGGACGCGCGGCAAAGCCCTGCGTCCTGGACTGCTCCAGCGACAATGGAAAGCGGGCCGCGGAAAAACTCTCGGCCAGGCTCTCGACCACGGCGCCCGTCATAGCAGGCACGGCCTGCTCCGGCAGGTCCGGCAGTCCCATCGCGTTCTTGAGCGTCACCCAGGCAACCTTGACGTTGTTCTGCGCCGTGATGAGCCCGGATTGGGCGGTGTAGAGGTTGGCTTCGGCTCTCACGACGTCGATTTTCGGCCGAGTGCCGACCTCGTAGAAGGCCCGCGCCTGGCGGACGATCAGCTCCCGGTCTCTGACGGTCTCTTCCGCAACTCTCACCAGCGCGATCGCCTGAAGATAGAGATAGTAGGCCTGTTTCACGCTCAAAACCACGGCGTCCGCGGACGTCTTTAAGTTGTAGCGCGTGGCGTCGAGCGTCTCGCGCGCCGACTGGACCGCCCCTTCCCGCTTGCCGAAATTATAGAGCGTCAGATTAAAGTTGGCCTGGCTCGCATAGGCGTCGGAGGCGCTTGGATCGCTATTGCTCTTGGCGGTGCGGTAGGAGTTTGAGAGGCTAAGGGTCGGGTAATAGGCGGCGAACTGCTGTCGCAGGACGGCTTGCTGCGCTCCGACCCTCTCCGCCGCAGACTTGATGCTCGGATGATTCTCCAGCGCGTTGCGCACGGTGTCTTCCAACGTCAGCACCTTGCCCTTTTCTTCGAGCGTCAACGTGGTCTTGCCGCCCTGCTCCATTGAGTAGGGCGATTCGGCGGCCCGACTCGCCGCAGCCGCGTTCACGAAGACCATCGTCATGAGAGAAAGAACGATCTTGCTTAAAGACATAAATTCCTCCCCAATTGAAATCGCGGATCAATTTATATCGAACACGGGGTTTGAATCCCCGTGTTCGACCAAAGGGGAGAGCTGCCGCTTCTCCCCTTTGGAAACCACATCGGTTTTGTGCCCGCCTCAAGAGGCGGGGTTTACATTGAATCGATGCCATATATATGGCTTTTCGACGCGCAAAGCAAAACAAAAACGGGTTGACATGGCCAGGCGACCGTGGGATGAATGAACCGGCGTTCATTTTACTGAACCTCCGGTCAAAAATGGCCCATCCGAGCCGCAAAACGATCCTGCTGAATTTCCGCACCCGCTCGCTGCTCGAGGCGACGCGGAAAGTCATCGCCGCCGAGGGCTTCGACGCCGTAACGATGGAGCGCGTGGCCGGCGAGGCCGGCATGGCCAAGGGCGGGATCTATCTTTACTTCCGCAACAAGGACCGGTTGATCCTCGCCGCGATCGAAGAGATCGCCTCCGAGATAGTCCGGCGGATCGAAGCTCGCGTGGAGCCGAGCGCCCCGCCGTGGGAGAGGCTCTGCGGCGCGATGCGGGCGCAGCTGGAGATCATGGAGGAGCAGAAAGAGCTGCTGCGCGTCCTGCTGCTCGACCGCCGGCTGCTACGCGACAGCCCGAAAGGGCGGCAGGCGCGGCGGCTGCTAAAGTACCGCGCCATCCACGAGGCAAGGCTCAAGCATATTCTGGACGACGGGATGAAGCGCGGATCTTTTCCGGCGATGGATACGACCAAAGCGGCATTTTACATCAACGAGCTGACGATCAGCACCGCGCAGCGGCGGCTGATCGGCTTAAGCTCCGACTCCCTTGCGAGAGACGCCGAGGGGCTGACGCGTTTCGTCGCCCTGCTCCTGCGCAAGAACGGGCTTCGTTCCGCGCGGTGGAAGGCGGGCCGATGAAAGAGCTTTACCGAGCGCCGGCAACCCGTCTTCTCTGGGCTTTCGCCGCCGCAACGCTTTTCTTCGGCTGCGAGCGCGGCGCTCCGGCCGGCAAGGCGGAGCCGAAGCGGGCGCAGCAGGCGCTCCTGCCGGTCGCCGTGACGCCCGCGCGCGTCCAGAGCGTGGCCCGCGCGGTGGAATTCGTCGGCACGCTTCACGCCAACGAGGAGGTCACCGTTTCGAGCGAGGTGGACGGCAGGATCGCCGCTCTGGCCGCCGACCTGGGGGACCGGGTTGTTGAAGAACAGACCCTGGCCAAGATTCAGGACGCGGAGTTTCGCCTGGCCATCCAGCAAACCCAGGGGAGCCTGGGCGAGATTCTGGCCAAGCTGGGGGTCGAGCAAACGCCGCCGCCCGACTTCGACGTAACGCGCACGTCCCTCGCGCTCAGGGCGAAGGCTGAGCAGGACGACGCCGAGTCGGCGCTCAAGCGCGCTAAAATTCTTTACGAGCGGCAACTGATCGCGGCGCAGGAGTACGACACCGCCGGGATGCGCGCC
>MGSS01000157.1 GCA_001798595.1 Deltaproteobacteria bacterium RIFCSPLOWO2_12_FULL_60_19
TAAGGCCATAGCCCTGGGGGACGAAGCGATCCGCCGGGAGGCGCTGAGAAAAGGGGTAGTCGAGGCGTCGGCTATCTCTCCCCCGGGTCCTGTCGCGCTTGCGCGTGAGGGATTCCGTATTCTCGGCGGGCCAAAGGATGTGAAGATCGGCTCGCCGTCGGCGGGGCTGACTGTTACCGAGAAAACTCTCAAAGAGCGGCCCGACATGGTCCGCAAGCTGAGCCGCGCGTTTCTCCGGGCGCTGCGGTTGATCCAGGATAACGGTGAAGCGACCAAGAGGATTATGGCCAAGTGGTTGAATCAGTCGCCCCAGATCGCGGCGGATTCCTATGATTTGATCGTCTCGTCATTCAGTCGCAACGGAGAGGCTGATGAAATTACGCTCAAGGCGGTCATCGAGGCGAGGAGAAAGAGCGGGAAAGTCGAAAAAGAGATTCCGCTGGAGCAGGTGGTCGATTTCCGGATAGTGCGGGAAGCGCGGAAGGAGCTGGGGCTTTAACGTTTTTGAGCGGGCAGCGTCAAAAATTTTATACCGTCAAGGGAGGCAACCATGCACCGGGTTTACGCAGCTTGTCGTCTTGTGAGTTATACGTTGGCAGCGGCATTGCTTGTGGTCGCTTTGGAGTCAATCGCGTCACAAGCGCAAAATCGAACCGGCGGTTCGCCCGGTTCCATCCAAACCGTACCGGGGATGCCGCCGGTGGTCGATCCGCGCAACATTTACAGCCAGATTCGGGCGGACAACTTGAGTCCGGCGGCCGCCGGCGCGTTGTCGCGCGTCTATGTGCCTAACCGGCAGTCCAATGACGTGGCGGTGATCGACCCGGCCACGTTCAAGGTAGTGGACCGCTTCCCCGTGGGAATTCACCCGCAGCATGTGATTCCGTCGTGGGATCTCAAGACTCTCTGGGTCAACAACAACGCGGAAGGGCGCAAGGACGGCAGCGTGACTCCCATCGATCCGAAAACGGGTAAGCCGGGAAAGTCGATCCCGGTGGACGATCCGTACAACATGTATTTCACTCCGGACGGCAGCGCCGCGATCGTCGTGGCGGAAGCGTTCAAAAGACTCGATTTCCGCGACCCGCTCACCATGGCGCTCAAGTACAGTATTCCTACGCCCGGGTGCGCCGGCATCAACCACACGGACTTTTCCATCGACGGCCGTTACGCGATCTTCACCTGTGAATTCGGCGGGACGCTCGCAAAAATCGATCTGGTAGGGCGCAAGGTGGCGGGCTATCTGAAACTTTCCAAGGGGGGCATGCCCCAGGACGTTCGGATCTCTCCTGACGGGGCGCTTTTCTACGTCGCCGACATGAGAGCGGACGGTTTGTTCCTGGTCGACGGCGACAAATTCGCCGAGGTCGGCTTCATCGAGACCAGCGTGGGCGCGCACGGTCTGAGCGTAAGCCGCGACGGCGCGAAGCTGTTCGTGGCCAACCGCGGCTCCCACCACGTGTTCGGGCCGCACAAAGGCAAAGGCAGCGTGTCGGTGGTCGACTTCGCCGCGCGCAAGCTCGTCACCACGTGGCCGATCCCGAGCGGCGGCAGCCCCGATATGGGGAACGTCAGCGTCGATGGAAAGACATTGTGGTTGTCGAGCCGTTTTGACGACGCCGTGTACGCCATCGACACCGCCACGGGCGAGGTGAGAACCATCTCTGTGAAAAAGGAGCCTCACGGCCTCTGCGTCTGGCCCCAGCCCGGCCGCTATTCTCTCGGCCACACGGGAAATATGCGGTAACGGTCCCGCAACGAGCGGATAAGGTGATCAAGTGAAGAGACGAGTGTCAAGTGTCGAGTGACGAGTGGAGAGAGCAGAGAAAAATATGAAGGGAAAGTTCACCGGCTTGGCTCTAAGCGCCATGCTCTTTGCGCTTTGCGTTCCCGCTGAGGCACAGCAGGCGGGGAAGGTCCCGCGGATCGGTTTCCTGGGGAATTCTACCGCCGCCCTTGAGGCAAATCTCGTCGGGCCTTTTCGCAAAGGGTTGCGGGATCTCGGCTACGTCGAGGGGAAAAACATCTTGATCGAGTATCGATGGGCCGAAGGAAAGTACGACCGCTTTCCCACGCTCATCGCCGAGCTGATCGCCCTGAAGGTCGATGTGATCGTTACCGCCGGCACGCCAGCCTCTCTCGCCGTCCAGAAGGCGACAACGACGATTCCCCTCGTTATGATAGCCGTCGGTGATCCCATCGGCACGGGTCTCATCGCGAGCCTCGCGCGGCCTGGTGGAAGCATCACCGGGTTGACTTCGATTGCGGCAGATTTAGAAGGAAAGCGGCTTGAGCTGCTGCGGGAGGTTGTTCCCAGGCTCTCCCACGTGGCCGTCTTCTGGAACCCTGCCAGCCCGTTCCAGGTAGTCTCCGAGAAGGAGGTGCAGGCCGCGGCTCAGCTGATGCGAATAAAAGTACTGTCCCTGGGAGTGCGAGCCGAGGAGCAGTTCGACAATGCCTTTGCGACGATTCGCAAGGAACGGCCGGGCGCGCTCCTCGTACTGGCGGATCGTCTCTTCCTGCACAACCGCGCGCGCATCATGGACTTCGCCGCCCAAAACCGTCTGCCAGGGGTGCATGCCTACCAAGAGTTGGTAGAAGCGGGCGGCTTGATGTCCTACGGGCCGAGCTACGCGGACATGCACCGGCGCGCCGCCGCCTACGTGGACAAGATTCTAAAAGGGGCAAAACCGGCCGACCTCCCCGTAGAGCAGCCCATGAAGTTCGAGTTGATCATCAATCTACAGGCTGCCAAGAAGATCGGCGTGACGATTCCGCCGAACGTGCTGGCGCGGGCGGATAGGGTGATCAAATAGCAGTAAGGCGTGAGGAGTGGGCAGCTTTGGAAAAAGGCATGAAGATAAAACCCGACCTAAGGTTTGTACACGGTAAGACTCTCGATACTATCGAAGTCATCATCCCGGCTGGCGAGAGCAGGCAGATTGTGGCGCGCGATGAGAGCGGCGTCTATAGCGTCGGCAGGAAGCAATCGGTAGCGGGTCATCAAGTCATAGGCGGTCTCAAGGACGGCGTTGTCAAGGGGAAGCACTCGCAAGAGAGCGAGCAGGGCAAGGGGCTTATGAAAGTCCACTTCCTCCAGCACCGAACGGTGACGCTTGAGGTAGCGCAGCACCCGCTTAGGAGCGATCTTTTTGTTTTTCATGATCCAACTACGAAGATAAATGAACAAAGTTTCCGAAGCAACGATCGGCGAAGTAAAAGCGGCCACGGAGCGGGCTTCGACTCGCTTGAGAAAGTCGCGGCAGGAACTCCCGTAAAGCTCGTCCTCAAACAGGTGGTAGACGAGAATGTTGGTGTCAACGAAAATGCGTAAGCCGTCAGAGACCTCTCGTAGCGGCCTACTCGCCATATTTCGTCTGCTCGATGAGCTGCTCAATCCGGGTATGATTTCTGATGGCGAGCGCGGCGAACGTGTCATCTACAACACTGCGGGCTTTCTTGCGGCGACGCGCGGCAAAACGTTGGAGCCCCAATCTTACAACTTCTTTCATCTCCTCTTGCTTCTTAGGAAGCCGGCGCAGCAGAGTATCCGGCACACGTATTTTGAGTTCTTTCATAGAGAAAACCTCCCGCCTTTCGCAGAGGCGGTTATAAAGATAAAGTTAGCCCGTCCTCAGCTATCTTGCAAGTGCGGGAGTCGCGGAATTGCGATGCCGCTTGGCCGACAGGGTCTATCCCTCAGCTCTAAAATGGTTGGCACGCCAACCGATGGCTCGAACGAACCGCAGGTGGGAGAGAGCGCCCGTGGCCTTTAAAGATTTAAGAGCGTTTCTCAAGAAGATCGAAGCTGCCGACACACTCGTGCGGGTAAAGAAGGAAGTCGATTTCGATCAGGAAATCTCCGCGGCGATTATCAAGGCGGGAGCGGCGGCGCTCTTCTGCGAGAAGGTCAAGGGCTACGATATCCCCGTCGTTGCCAATCTCTTCGCGGATCGGCGGAAGATCGAGTTGGCGCTCGCCCTGCAGACGAAGAATCCGATCGAAGAATATTTAAAGCGGCTGGAGAAACTCAAGCCGCCGAGACTCGTCCGCGACGGCCCGGTCAAGGAAAACATCGTCACGGGCAACAAGCTGGATATTCCCGCCGCGCTGCCGATACCCGTGGTGAACGAGAAAGACGGGGGAAGATACATCTCTTCCGGCATCATCGTGGCGAAAGACCCGGAGTACGGCTACAACCTCGCGCTTCATCGCCTCCAGATCAAAGGGAAAAACCGCGCCGGCATCTACATGAGCGAGCTGCAGCATCTCCACCTCTACTACAAGAGGGCCGAGGAGCGGAACGAGCCGCTGGAGATCGCCGTCGTCATCGGCTGCGACCCGTCGCTCTATCTCGCTTCGGTCGTGACCGGCCCGCCGGATTTGGATGAATATGCCGTGGCCGGCGCCCTGCGCGGAGCGCCGGTTGAAACGGTGAAGTGCAAGACGGTCGATTTGATGGCGCCGGCTCACGCAGAGATCGTTCTCGAAGGGAAAATCCTGCCGCATAAGCGGGAGCCGGAAGGGCCGTTCGGGGAGTTTTCGAAATATTACGGCCCGCAAGGCAACCGCCCCGTGGTCGAGTTTACCGCGCTCTGCCACCGAGACCGGCCCCTCTATCAAACCATTTATCTAGGCCGCCGCCAGCGCGACAATGTTTTTTTAACCAGCCTGCCAAAAGCCGCGGATCTCTACCGCGCGGCGAAGGAAGTCGCCCCGGAGGTGAAGGACGTCTATCTCACGCCGGGCGGCTGCGGGCGGTATCACGCGGTCATCTCGATGAAGAAAATGTTCGAAGGCGAGCCTAAGCTCGTGCTGAGCGTCGTGCTCGCCCATCGCATCGGCGTCAAGCACGCCATCGTCGTCGACGAAGATATTGACATCTACGATCCCCACGAGGTGGAATGGGCGATGGCCACCCGCTTCCAGTTCGACCGGGATTCGTTCTTTCTCAACGACACTCCGATTCATCTCGACCCTTCTTCGGCCTTTAAAAGAAAGACGGGTCTTCTCACCTCGAAGCTGGGGATGGATGCGACGCTGCCGCTCGACGTCGCTTATCCGCAAGTTTGCGATGTCTCCAAAGAGGTCATGAAAAAGGTCGAGGACAACTGGCAGCGATATTTGGAGGGATAAAAAATGGCTTACGACTTGCGGACTCACCTTCAAGCGCTCGAACGATACGGCCTGCTCCAGCGCGTGCGCCACGAGGTCGACAAGGACTGGGAGCTGAGCGCGATCATGCGCTGGGTCTATATCGGCAACGAGGAGGCGAAGCGCTACGCGGTGCTGTTCGAGCGGGTCAAGGGCTACGCGTTCCCCGTCGTAGTCGGAGCCAC
This sequence comes from Deltaproteobacteria bacterium RIFCSPLOWO2_12_FULL_60_19, assembly GCA_001798595.1. Classification (GTDB taxonomy): domain Bacteria; phylum Desulfobacterota; class Binatia; order UBA9968; family UBA9968; genus 2-12-FULL-60-19. The sequence goes on from MGSS01000157.1 coordinate 5,340, forward strand.
CGGGGCTTCCTATAAAACCTATGCCGTGGCGCTTGGCATCGATCCCACCGGACCCAGGGCGAAGGTCATGGCCGAGGTGCGCCGCAGATTCATTCATGCGCTAAAAAATCCCATTCCTCCGGTCAAAGTGAGCGGCGGCCCCTGCAAGGAGCGAATCGATCGAGGCCCCGCCCTCGACATCCATAAATTTCCCATTCCGGTCTGGACGCCGGAGAAAGACCGCGGGTGGGACAAGGGGCACGGCTTCATCACTTCCGCCTACTGCATGACCAAAGATCCGGAGACCGGGATTCGCAACGTCGGGACCTATCGAATGATGATCCGGCCCGAGCCCAACATCACCGGCATCGCCGCCACTTTCGGCGCGCACATCTGGAGCCACATCTGCAAGAACGAAGCGCGGGGCAAGGCGACGGAGATCGCCACCGTCATCGGCGGCGATCCGGCGATCGGCATGGTGTCGACCACGCAGATCCCCTACGGGGTCGACGAGCTGGCGGTGGCCGGAGGGCTGCGCGGCTCGCCTATCGAAGTAGTCCGCTGCGAAAGCGTCGACATCGAGGTGCCGGCCGACGCCGAGATGGTCATCGAGGGCAGGCTGCCGCCCGCGAGCGAGCGACCCTATGAAGCGGAGGCGCCGTTCGGCGAATACACCGGCTATCAAGGCTCGGCGAAGCTCTCGCCGATCAACGAGATCAGTTGCATCAGCTATCGCAAAGATTCCATCTACCAGGCGTTTATCAGCCAGATGCCGCCGAGCGAATCGAGCAAGGTGCGCCACATCGGCTTTGAGTCGCTGATTCTCAAGCACCTGCAGGATCTCGGTTACGAAGGGATCGTCGATCTCAACGTCCCGGAGAGCGCGCAGGTGGGCGTGGTGATCGTGTCGATCCGCAAGCAGGACGACGGCCAGCCCGCGCGCATCGCGCAGGCGATCTTCTCACTGCTCCAGCCGCGCTGGGGAAAATTCGTCATCGTGACGGACGACGACGTGGACATCTACGATCTCGACAACGTCTTCTGGGCGATGACGTTTCGCACCAGCCTGGCGCCGGGGCGGCGCAACGTCCGCTTCCTCGAGGGCCTGGTCGCGCAGATCCTCGACTACTCGGCGGCCAACGCCATCGAGGATTTGAAGAGCCGGTGGGACTGGCCCTCCGACGGAGTGCTGATCGACGCGACCCGGCCGTACGCGCCGTATCCGGTCGTCGCGCTGCCGCCTGCTAAATATCTCGCCAGGGCGCTGGAGTCCTGGGATAAATACGGCCTGCCGGAGCTGGCGCGAAAGGAGATTCCCCGCTCGGTCGTGGTCGAGGAAGAATATCTTAAAAAGGGGCTGGCCGCGCTCCCGCGTTTCTGGCCGATCGAGGGCGAAGAAAAACCGGCGTGAAGATCAGTGAAGCTCTGCGCTAGCAATAGCGTCCCCTCATGAGATAAGAATTAGTCCCATGAACATGATCGAAAAGATTCTGGCACGGGCGAGCGGCCGCAAGGCGGTCGCGCCGGACGACGTGGTGGTTGCCAACGTCGATTGCCTGCTGCTCCACGACCTGAGTGGCTATCTCACCGGCCGTGTCTTCGAGAAAGAGGTGCGCCGGCCGATGCGCTACCCCGAGCGCGTCGTGATGATCTTCGACCACCATTTTTGTCCGCCGAGCGAAGAGGGGGCGCTGGTGCTGCAGGAGAACCGGGCCTTCGCGCGCCGCCACGGCATTAATCTGTTCGACTGCGGCAACGGCAACACGCACCATGTAGCGGTGCGAAACGGCTTCATCCGGCCCGGCACGGTGGTCGTCGGCTCGGACAGCCACACGCCCATCCACGGGACGGTGGGCTGTTTCGCCACCGGCCTCGGCAACGATTCCCACGCGGGGACCGTCATGCCGTTCGGCAAGGCCTGGTTCAAAGTGCCGGAGACGATCCAGGTGAGACTCACCGGAACCCACCGGCCCGGAGTTACACCGCGCGACGCGGCGCTCTGGCTCACCGGCCAGATCGGCGAAGGCGGCGCGATCTATAAATCTCTGGAATTTTCCGGGCCGTATATCGAGCAGCTTGATTTCTGGGACCGCTGGCTCTTCCCCCATATCGTCGTCGACCTGGGGGCCAAGTGCGGCTACATCGAACCGGACGAAAAAACCCTCGCTTTCGTGCGCACCGTCACGGACAAACCCTTCGACGCCGTGCGGGGCGACGCGGATCGCAAATTCGAAGCGACCTGGGAATGGGACTTCAGCGCGCTGGAGCCTCAGGTGACCTGCCCGCCGACGGTAGGAAACGTTAAACAGGTCGATGAAGTCATAGGCGCGCCGATCCAGTGGGCCGAGCTGGGCGGCCACGGCGGCGGACGCATCGAAGATTTCCGTCTGGCGGCGCGGATTCTCAAAGGCCGCCGCGTGCACCGCGACGCGAGATTCAACCTCGTCCCATCCAGCCGAGCCGTCTTCACGCAAGCGGTGCGCGAGGGATTGGTTGAGCTTTTGCACGAGGCCGGCGCAACGTGGTTCCCGCCGAGCACGGGATCGAACCAGGCCTACAACATGGGGGCGATGACGGCCAACGAGGCGATGATCTCGACGCACGCGCGGAATTTTCCGGGCCGCAACGGAAACCCCAACGCGAAGATGTACCTCGCCTCGGCGCTCACCGTCGCCGCCTCGGCGGTCGCGGGCAAGATCGCCGACCCAAGGCAGTTTCTGAAAGAGTTCTAAGCAGACGCTGCCATGTGCAAAAGACGATCCGAAATCGGAAATCTCAGAGAGAATCCTCACGCCTTTTTGCGGCGCGACAGACGGCGAAGAAATTGCCTGACGGAGACGACTCGGACTCGGCGCCGGCGCAAAGCTTTGATCAAATCCAGATCCCGTTTGAGATCATCGTCTCTAGTGACCAGGTATTGCGATTTTCCACGGATGGCCGCCTCCAAGATCTCGTCATCATCGGGGTCGCGGCATATCCTCAGCTCACCGAAAGTCTGCACTACATCGGCGCGTGCCGCGATCAGCCGAACAAATAGCTCTATCTCTCCGGCAGAGTACTCAAACCGTCGAATCAATCGTGGCCGGCTAAGCACTTCTGTGATTTCAGCGAGTTGTGAGAGAGACGTGACGACGCTGAAGTCGTCGCGCCGCCAGGCGCCAACGACTCGCCCGGGAGGGCCGCCGGGCTTAAGGAAGGCGGAGACCCAGACGTTGGTGTCAAGCAGGGCGACGAGCGGCACGGTGCTGCGCCTTCACCTCGGCCCTTGCTTGACTCACTTCCGCCTCGATGACCTCTTGTGGAATCGCTTTGGTGCGGCTTCTCATCCTGCGAAGCAAGCGTTCGAAGTCCTTGCGCCACTTTGGCTCTCGGCAGAGAGTCACCAGGACTCGGGACTGCTCCTTCAATCGGAGCGGTTCCAGAGGTCTCAGCACTCCATGTTCGTACACGGCTCTAAACGTTTCTTCCGCCGGATGAGGTCCCCTGGACTCTGCCATAGTCGGTATTATAGCGGTGCCTTCGCGCTGCGGTCAAGTAGATTGTCGCAGTCTGTGCCCGTCGAGCAGCCGACGAAGTTCGAGTTTGTGATCAATCTGAAAGCGGCGAAGCAGATCGGCCTCACGATTCCGCAGTCGGTGCTGTACCGGGCGGACAAGGTGATAAGATAGCAATGCGCAAAGGGCAGAGCGCAGAGAGCGGAGAAGCAAGGAGGCAAGGTATGCAGGCGCGAGGACGGTGCTGGAAATTCGGCGACAATATCCCAACGGACATGATCGTCCGGACGGATATGATTTTTAAGCCGTGGCCGGAGATCCTGAAGCACGTGCTGGAAACCTGCAACCCTGAGTTCCCGGCCAACGTGAAGCCGGGTGACATCGTTGTCACGGGAAAGCACTTCGGCCAGTCCTCCGGCCGCGCGATCGCCGCCAAGGCGATGAAGCAGACAAAGATCGGTTGCATCGTCGCCGAGGGATTCGCCCGCACCTTTTATCGCAACGGCTTCGAGATCGGCTTGCCGATACTGGAGTGCCCCGGCATCACGGAGCATGTGAGCGACGGCGATGTCTTAAGCGTCGATGTCGAAAGCGGCAAGATCGTCAACGAGACGACAGGCTACGAGCTGCAGGCCAAGCCGACGCCGCCGTTCCTCCTCGACATGTTGAAGGCAGGCGGGCTCATTCCGATGGCGGAGCGGCTGGCGGGGGAAAGGTCGTAGCGCCGGGTGACGATCATGCGAATCCTCTCCAACAGCGACATCGAACAAATCCTCACGCTTGAGGACTGCATGCAGGCGCTCGAGATCGCTTATAGAGAGGCCGCGCTGGGGAAGGCCGCAAACCGTCCGCGCAACCACACTATGTTTCCGATCGAGGATGCGCACCATCCCGGTTTTCACTTCAGGTTCAAGTCCCAGGAGGGCGGGAACCTCTCTTCCGGGGTTTGGGCCTTGCGCATCACCTCGGACATGGCCGGCGTCGAGACGCTCGCCAACGGCGTCAAGCGGCGCCGGCTGATCCCCGCGGCGCCGGGAAACAGATTCGTCGGCCTGATTACGCTCTACAGTCTCGAAACCCTGGAGCCGCTCGCGGTGATGCACGATAGCTACATCCAGAAGCTCCGGGTCGGCGCCACTTCGGCGATGGCGATCCGCGAGCTGTCCAACTCCGAGGCAAAAGTCGCGGGCCTGTTCGGCTCCGGCTGGCAGGCCGAGGCGCACCTCCAATATCTGTTGATGGTGCGTCCGCAAATCGAGGAGGTGCGCGTCTATAGTCCGACGCCGGCGCACCGCAAGACATTTGCGAAAGAGTGGAGCGACAAGCTCGGCAAGCGCGGCAAGCGGATCGTGGCCGTGGAGCATCCGAGAGACGCGGTAAAGGGCTGCCGGATCGTCACCTGCGCCACGGCGGCGATGGAGCCCTGCTTCGACGGCAATTGGCTGGAGCCCGGCACGCACGTCACCGGAATCACCTCTCCCGACCGCACCTCGCCGCGGCGCGAACTGGACGACGCGACCTTCGACCGCGCCGACGTGTTGGTCGCGCTCTCGAAAGAGCAGGTCGAGTACGACAACCAGTTCGATATCATGGGTCCGGTCAAGCGCGGGGTGAAACGGTGGGAGGAGATCGGCGAGCTGGGCGATCTGTTGATCGGCCGCTTCCCCGGAAGAAAGCGGAGAGAGCAGATCACCGTCTTCGCCAACAACACGGGGATGGGCATCCAATTCGCCGCGGTGGGCGCGCGCGTCCTCGCGCTGGCCGACGCAAAGAGGCTGGGACGGGAAGTGCCGACCGAATGGTTTTTGGAGGAGACATCGCCATGACTGAAAAGATCGGCGGGAAGCTCATCAAGTTCGGGGACAACGTCAACACCGACGTTATCATCCCCGGCCGCTACCTGGTCAGCATCGACCCTCAGGAGTTGGCCAAGCATGCCTTCGAGCCTCTGGGACCTGAAGTGCAAAAGCGTCTGTGGGTCTCGCAAGTCGTCGTGGGCGGCAAAAACTTCGGCTGCGGCAGCGCGCGCGAGCAGGCGGCAAGCTGTCTCATCGGCGCCGGGATCAAGGCGGTGCTGGCGAAATCTTTCTCCAGAGTTTTCTTTCGGAACTGCATCAACACCGGCCTGCCGGCGGTCGAGTGCCCCGAAGCGGCGGAGGTTGCGGCGGACGGCGGGGAGATCCGGATCGACCTGGCGCAGGGGCGGGTCGACGTGCAGGGAAAAAAATTCAGCTTCGCTTCCTATCCGGAAAGCCTGAAGCAGATTCTCGACGCCGGAGGCCTGATCCCCTACCTGGCCAAGTATGTCCTGCCTCAGCAGGAAGCTTCGAAGAGGTAAAGCGCCATGGGAAAAACCTTCGCTGAAAAGGCGCTCGCAAGAGCCGCGGGGCTTTCGGAGGTCTCGCCGGGCGAGATCGTGGATGCCTATCCCGATCTCTACATGAGCCACATGGCGAGCTGGCGCTGCATCCGCACGATGGAAAAGCTCGGTACCGATAAGCTCTACGATGTGGACCGCATCGCCATGGTGATGGACCACATCTCGCCGGCGCAGACCGCCAAGACCGCGGACGACCAGCGGATGTGCCGGGAATTCGCGCAAAAGAAAGGCATCAAGAAGTTTTACGACGTCAACGCGGGGATCGCGCACATCGTGCTGAGCGAGGCTGGACACATCCGCCCCGGCATGGTGATTATCGGCACCGACTCGCACACGACGATCTACGGCTCGCTTGGCGCGCTAGGCACCGGCGTCGGTTTCAGCGAGCTGACAGCCGCCTGGGCCACAGGAAAACTCTGGATGAAGGTGCCGCTCTCCGTGAAGGTCGTCATCGAGGGTCCACTGGCGCGCGGCGTCAGTTCGAAAGACGTCATGCTCAAGCTGATCGGCGATCTCACCGCGGACGGCGCGACTTACTGTTCCGTCGAGTTTCACGGGAGCTACACCGAAGGGCTCTCGATTTCCGACCGCATGACGCTCTGCAATCTCGCCATGGAGCTTGGCGCGAAGAACGGCTTTGTCCGGCCGGACGAAGTCACGCGAAGCTATCTCACCGGGCGCGGCGTGAAACCGGGCGATTACAGCGAGATTCACCCGGACGCCGACGCGGCCTACGCCAAGACCGTGACGATCGACGGGCGCAGGCTGACGCCGCAGATCGCCTGCCCGCACGCGGTCGACAACGTGAAGCCGATCGAGCAGGTCGCGGGCACCAAGGTGAATCAGGTCTTCATCGGCTCCTGCGCCAACGCAAAGTGGGAAGACCTGGTGGAAGCGGCGGCGATTCTTAAAGGCCACAAGATCGCGAGCGGCGTGAGGCTGCTGGTTAGCCCGGCTTCCAAAGAAATAGTCGAGCGAACCGTCAGGGATGGGACCTACTCGATTTTTCTCGAAGCCGGCGCGCTCATCACCAATCCGGGCTGCAGCGCGTGCGCCGGGGACGGCGGCGTGATGGCCGACGGCGAGGTCACGCTCTCGACCGCGAACCGCAACTTCCAGGGGCGCATGGGGAGTTACCAAGCCGAGATCTACCTGGGTAGCCCGGCCGTCGCGGCGGCGACCGCGATCCGGGGCGTTATCACCGACCCGCGCGAGTTCATGGAGCGAAAATAAAACCGCTTTCGGGGACACGAACGGGGACAGGCAACTTTGGGGACTGGCTGCTTTTTTGTATTGTAAAAAGATTCTGCTGAAAAACCCTCCGTTCATCCTTCGAGAGCCTTCCTTCGACAAAGCTCAGGACGAACGGTGGAGCGGTTGAGATCATTGGAGATTTTCCGTTCATGCTGAGCCTAGTCGAAGCATTCGTAGGGTTTTTAAGCAGAATCTAAAAAGCTGCCTGTCCCCCTCTGGCAGAGGCGCCTGAAACCCAGGAGTTACCCAAATGCCGTATCATGATCTACGTCAGTATTTGCGAACGCTGGAGGAGAAGGGAAAACTCTTCCGCATCGCCAAAGAGGTGGACAAGGACTGGGAGCTTGCCACCGTCGCCAAGCTCGTCTTCCGCAAAATTCCCGACGAGCGGAGGCCGGCGCTCATGTTCGAGAGGGTGAAGGGATTTTCGGTTCCCGTCGTAACGGGAGTTCTGGGCGCTTCGCGCGAGGTTTACGCGCTCGCCCTGGAGACCGAGCTGAACTTCGAGGAGATTTACCGGCGCTGGAGCAAAGCGCAGGCGAACCCCGTTCCACCGGCTCTTGTGAACAACGGCCCCTGTCAGGAAGTTGTTTTGCGCGGCGATGAAGTGGATCTCATGCAGCTCCCCGTTCCTATCTGGACCGTTCCGCACGACCCCGCGCCCTACTTCACGTCTCCCTACGTCATCGGCCGGGACCCCGAGACCGGCGTCAGAAACGTCGGCACCTACCGGATGCAGCTCAAGGGGAAGCGCAAGACCGGCATCTACTTCGGCAACAACCTGCAAGACCTCAGGCGCATCATAGAGAAGAACGAGAGACACAACCGGCCGACTCCGGTGGCGGTCGTTCTCGGAACGGACCCGGTGATCGGCCTCGTCTCGGTTTCCAAAGTTCCGTTCGGCATGGATGAGCTGGCGGTCGCGGGAGGGCTGCGGGGAAAAGCCGTGGAGGTTGTAAAATGCAAGACCTCGGATCTCGAAGTGCCGGCGACTGCGGAGATCGTCCTCGAAGGGGAGGTTCCGGCAGGGGTCCGGGAAGAAGAAGGGCCGTTCGGGGAGTACGCGGGCTACATGAGCCGGGGCGGCCCGTCGTTCGTCATCGACGTGAAATGCGTGACCACGCGGCGTGATCCCATCTTCCAGGCGTTCGTGAGCCAGATGCCGCCGAGCGAGAGCAGTTGCATCCGCGGCTTCGGCTTCGGCGTTCCCATTTACAAAAAGCTCAAGTACGACCTTGGACTCCCGATCACCGACCTGCACTTTAAGACCGCGGGAGGGAGCACGGCTTATCTCGTGATCTCGATGAAAAAGGAAAACGAAGGCCAGGCCAAGCAGGCGATCTGGGGCGCCTGGGCCGTGCTGCCGCGGTTTGCGAAATTCACCGTCGTGGTGGACGACGATATCGACGTGCGGGACTCCTTCGCGGTCGATTGGGCGATGAGCTTTCGCGTCCAGCCGGCGCGGGATGTGTTCATCGAGCCCAATACGCTGAGCGTGCCGCTCGACCCGTCGGTTCCGATAGAAGGCCCGGTGTCCGACGACAGCCGCGCGCTGGGTTCCAAGATCGGCATCGACGCCACGAAGAAGCATGAGTTTCCGCCGATCGCCTTTCCGCCGAGAGAACATGTCCTCGAAGTTGAAAGACGCTGGAAGGAATACGGCCTGGACAGGATTTCGTAGGCTCGCGCAATTTTCTTGCGGCCGATCCTAGCGTTGCGGAACCGACGAGAAAATGCGATCTCACCACGAAGCACACGAAGGCCACGAAGGATTCGTAAATTTAATAACTTTGAAACTTCGTGCTCTTCGTGACCTTCGTGGTGAAATGTCCGTTTCTACTAAGGAAAACGAGACGACAAGCGAAAGGATTCGACTATGAGAAAATCTCTCGGGCTCGCAGGGATCGTTCCGCTCCTTGGGTTGCTGGCCGTGACTTTCCCGGCGCAAGGTCTGTTCGCCGCCGAGCAGCCGTTCTACGCCGGCAAGACGATCCGCATCATCGCCGGTTTCGCGCCCGGCGGGACGGTCGATCTGAGGGCCCGGATCTTCGCGCGTCACCTGGCCAAATTTATTCCCGGCAACCCTTCGATCATCGTCCAGAATATGACCGGCGCCGGCGGCCTCGTCGGGGCCAACTACGTCTTCAGCGTCGCCAAGCCCGACGGGCTGACGCTGCTTCACTTTCCCTCCAGCACGGTGATGAACACGTTTCTGACGACCGCGAACATCCAGTACGACATCCGTCAAGTGCCGATCATCTGGGTCGGCTCCGACAGCTGGCTCACCGTCGTCAATCCGAAGGCGTCCCCGATAAAAAAGGCCGAAGACCTGTTGCGCTTTTCAGGCCAGTTGCGGGTCGGGGGCTCCGGCTCATCGAGCCTGAGGAGCCTCAGACCCAAGCTGGCCTTGGAATTGTACGGCGTGGATCACACCTGGGTCACGGGCTACACCGGCTCGTCGGATTTATTGCTGGCGCTTGAAAAGGGCGAAGTCCACCTGTTCGAAGAGCCGCAGGACGGCTACAAGAACACGATTCAGCCGAAAGAGAAAGACGGCAGCGCTCTCGTCCTCTGGCAAACCGGCATCATGGCGCCGGATGAGACTTTCAAACGGTCGCCGCTTCTTCCGCAGGTTCCGACGCTGGCCGATATCCTGCCGAAGGAGAAAAAAACCGGGCCTCGATGGGAGGCCTGGAAAGCCGCGGTGATACCGCAGGCTTTTCAGTACGCCATCGGTGTCACTCCCGGCGCGCCCGCCGACCGGATCGCGATCCTGAGCGACGCGCTGGGCAAGATGACGCGGGACCAGGCCTTCCGTGAAGATTTCGAAAAGGGTCTGGGGGAGCCGCCGGATCCCTTGATCGGCGAGCCGGGGGATCGGGTGGTCAAAGACGGGCTCAAAAAACTGTTCGAGGATTATCAAACCGGCGTGCGCTACCTGCGCGAGATGGGGAACAAGTAATGGTGACGGTTCTCAATAATGCCGAAGTGGAAAGCCTCCTCGATATGCGCGCCTGCCTCGATGCGATGGAGGACGCCTATCGCGACTTAGGTTCGAATCGGGCGATCAATCGCCCACGCTCGCACACCTATTTCCCGGCGCCATCGAAGAGGTGGCCGGGATTCAATTATCGCTTCAAGTCCCAGGAGGGCGGGATCGAGAAGTATGGCGTGTGGGCGTTGAGAATCACCTCGGACATGGCGGGTTTCGCGATGCTGCCCGGAGGCGTCAAGCGGCGCAAGCTCATGCCGGCGGCGGCGGGGAATCGCTACGTCGGGCTGATCTATCTCTACAGCATGGA
>MGSS01000158.1 GCA_001798595.1 Deltaproteobacteria bacterium RIFCSPLOWO2_12_FULL_60_19
CTATGCGTTAAAGAAGTTGGGGTTGAACCCGGAGAAAGACGTAACGATCGTTGGGGCCGGCGGGGCGGGAGAGCGGTTCGCGGCCGTAAGCGGCGGGCACCTTCAGGCAACGGTTGTCCAGCCGCCTTTTACGCTGCTTGCCCGCAAAGCCGGTTTCCCGATACTGGTCGACCTCTCGAAGGAGGAGTTCGACTACATCATCTCCGGGCCGCTCACCACGCGATCTTTCATTCGTTCGGACAGAGAAACCGTCATGAATTTCATGCGCGGCCTCGCCGATGGCATGGATTTTTATCGCGACGAGAAAAACAAAGACCAGGTCATCAAGTTTGTTGGCGACTACTATCGATCCAATGCCGTCGAGGAGTTGGACGAGACGCGCCGAGCCTACAGCCAGCTGACTCCGGGACTGCCGGTCATCGCGGTCAAGTCGATCGAAAATTTTATCGCCAACGACCGGGTCCTCTCGACCATGAACCTCAAGGCGGCGGATATTCTCGACCTGTCGTTCCTGGAGAAACTCGAGGAAGAACGAAAAGCCAGAGGGCGCTAGAAAGGCGAATGATGCAAAACACTACTGTCATCTACGAAGTCACAAACCAGATCGGCTGGATCACGCTCAACCGGCCCGACGTGATGAACGCGATCAATCAGGAAATGAGCGGCGAGATTGTGAGCGCGTGTCGTCAAGCGGAGGAAGACGAGACTGTCCGCATCGTTATCTTCAAAGGCGCGGGCGAAAAGGCGTTCTCCAGCGGCATGGATTTAAAAGAAAGGGCGCAGGGCGCGCCGGTCTCGGTCATCGAGAGAAGGCAGGTGAAGACGGCGTCGGAGGCCAACACTCCGACCAAGGCGGTGGCCACTATCGCCAAGCCGACGATCGCCGCGATCAACGGCTACGCCGTCGGCGGCGGCTTGGAATTGGCGCTCGCGTGCGATCTCAGAATTGCCACGGAGGACTCCAAGCTCGGTCTCACCGAGGTTCGGCATGGGATTTTGCCCGGGGCGGGCGGGACCCAGCGGCTGGCGCGCGCTGTGGGGATCGCCAAAGCATTGGAGATCTGTCTCCTGGGTCAACTGATCGACGGCAAGGAGGCGTTCCGCATCGGCCTGGTGAATCAAGCCGTGGCGCGCGAAGAGCTGATCGCGGCCGCGGAGCGCATGGCGCAGACGCTGCTCAAGGGCGCGCCGTTTTCGCTCCGCTATATAAAGGAAGCAATCCGCAAGGGCTTTGACCTTCCGCTGGAGGAAGGGTTGCGCCTGGAGGCGGACCTCTCGGCGCTGATCGGCACGACCGAGGACAGCAAGGAGGGGCCGCGCGCCTTTACGGAGAAGCGGGCGCCGGTTTGGAAAGGGAAGTAAGAGTCTGCCTGATGCGCCTCTCCGGCCTGATGCAATACGGGCGTCGTCCGCTCGACAAGAGTGGTGATGGGATCTTTGGGGTACGCTTGTGTCTCCTCGTCCGGTGCATCAGTCCTTCGACGCGCCCCAGGCAGACCAAGTTGAGAGAGTAAGGAATGAAGCGCGAATGACGACTCCGTTACTCATAGCCGACGCGCTTAGGCGGAACGCCTGGAAGTATCCGGTTAAACTCGCCGTCAAAGACGCCAGGCGGCAGGTCACTTATCGGGAGCTTAACGCCAGGGTCAACCGGCTGGCCCGCGCTCTCCTGGGGATGGGCATCGGGAAAGGCGATCCCGTGGCGCTCCTGGTCGGCAACCGGATCGAGCATCTGGAGATTTTCTTCGCGCTGGCGAAGATCGGAGCTTTGTCGGTTCCGCTCGATGTGAAGTGGCGCGCGCTGGAGATGGGCGCCGTTCTATCCTCGCTCACGCCCGCCGCGCTGTTTCTTGAGACCGCGTGCGCGGATGAGTTCGCGAAGGCAAAGGCGGCAAACCATCTCGCGTCGCTTAAAACGATAGAGCTCTCGCAGGCAGCCTACGGACGTTTGGTGGATGAAGGGGAGGCCGAAGAGCCGGCGGTAGAGGTCGGGGAAGACGATCCCGTCGCCGTGCTGATCACTTCGGGGACCACAGGCCTTCCCAAGGGCTGTCTGACGACTCACCGGGCCTATGTTCTTCACTGCATCAACAACGCCATCGAGAAAGGACTTGGGGTGCATGACACGGGGCTGCTCGCCTCGCCGATCTACTTCAGCGCCGGAAGATCGTTTACGCTGGGGATCTTGTACTTCGGCGGCACGATGATTTTGCACGAGCGGTTCGATCCGGTCGAAGTTTTAACGACGATCGAGAGAGAAAAGGTGACTTATCTCGGGGCCGTTCCGACCATGTGCGAGCGGCTGCTGCAGGTCCCTGACGTGGAGAAGTTCGATACCAGCTCGCTTCGCTGCCTCGCCATCACGGGTGGAAAAGTCCACGGCCCGGTGTTGGAAGGGCTCAGAAAATATATCACGCCGAATATCTATCGGACCTACGCCTCTACAGACTCCGGCCAGATGGCCATTGCCAAGCCTGGAGATATGGAGGCGAAGCCCCTCTCGGCGGGCCGTCCCGTCTGGTGCGTCGAGCTGCGCGTCGTCGACGACGCGCGCAACGCCGTGCCCGTCAACGAAGTGGGGGAGATCGTCTGCAAGAGTCCGCTCGCCACCCAGGGTTATTACAAAAATCCGGAGGCGACCGCCGCATCGTTTCGCGACGGCTGGTTTCACACCGGCGACCTGGGCTATTTCGACGAGGACGGCTATCTCTATGTCGTGGGGAGAAAGAAGGATATGGTGAAAAGCGGCGGGATCAGTATCTATCCACTGGAGATAGAGACGGTGCTGTATCATCACCCCGACGTGCTGGAAGCGGCGGTGTTCGGCCTGCCCGATCCGAAGTGGGGAGAAGTCGTGACGGCGGTGGTCGTTCCGCGCAAGGGGGCCGCGCTTCGCGGCGACGAGCTGATTCAATTTTGCAAGGAGCGTCTGGCTTCTTACAAAGTTCCGAAATCGGTGGAGATCGTTGACTCGCTGCCGCATACTGAGTTGGGGAAAGTGGCTAAGGATAGCTTAAGGGAAACTTTCAAATTATTGCTCTAAGATGCTAAAAACACAGGAGTGTTTATGGCTGAATACAAGACGATCCTGGTAGAGAAGAAAAGCGGCATCACGACGGTCACATTCAACCGGCCGGAGCAGCGCAACGCGATGAGCCCGCAGCTTCACCGCGACATGCACGCTGCGCTGACCGAACTGCGGTACGACAAAGAGACCAGGGTGATTATTTTGACCGGCGCGGGCCCGAGCTTTTGCGCCGGACAGGATTTAAAGCAGTATTTCCTCGAGATGGACTCGCAGCCGCAGAGCGTTCGCGATGAGGTTCGCGACTTGTCGCGGCGCTGGCGCAACGAGCTGCTGCGCACGATGCCGCAGCCGGTGATCGCCATGATCAACGGCTGGTGCTTCGGCGGCGGTTTCACAGTCGTCACCGCCGCGGACATCGCGATCGCCGCCGAGGACGCCGTATTCGGTTTGTCCGAGGTGAACTTCGGCCACTTCCCCGGCGGAGAAGTCACTATCGTGCTCACCGAGCATCTCCAGCCCAAGCACGGACTTTTCTACGCGCTCACGGGCAAGACCTTCACGGCAAAAGAGGCGGAGCGCATCGGGCTTATCACCAAAGCGGTGCCGCGCGCCGATCTTGAGAAGGAAACGATGGCCATCGCTGAAAATCTGCGTGAGAAGGACCCCGTTGCGTTGAAGGCCGTGAAAGAGGCGTGGTACTACACGTTCTATAGTCCGCCCGATGTGGCGTATGAAATCTCCGGGCTTATCTCTCAGCGCGTAACGCAGCAGCACGGCGGACGCCCGGGCATTCAACAGTTCAAGGAGAAGAGATATCAGCCGGGGTTGGGGGCGTATAAGTGGGAGAAGTAGGGGGAGAAACGGAGAAACGAAGAAACGGAGGGGACGCATGAGGTACTTGCCGCTGTGTAGAGGAGCGCGAGCGCTGTTGGCAGGCGTAGTCGTCATGGCGACCAGCGCCGTGTTCGCGCAGGACTGGACGGTAAAAGCGCGTGAGGAGAAATCGCTCGTCCTTTATCACACCACCAATGTTCCCGACACACAGAAGATTCTCGATGGGTTCCGCCAGCGCGCGCCGTATCTGGCCGTCGAGCCGTTTCGCGCGACGGGAGAAAAGCTGATTCAACGCATCACCACCGAGATCAAGGCCGGCCGCCATCTGGCGGATGTCTACATCATCAGCGGTCTCCAGGCCTGGCTGCTGAAAGACGCCGGGTATATTGCGCCGTACCGTTCGCCCGAACGCGACCGGGTGAACTCCGCGCTGAAAGACCGCGAGGGCTACTGGAGCGGAATCTACTGGAACCTGGAGGTGCTGGGCTACCAAACAAAACTCGTGCCGGCTCATGAAGTGCCGAAGCGGTGGGAGGATCTGGCAAGCCCCCGGTGGAAGGGCCAGGTCGGCTTAGAGGAGGAGGATGTCCAGTGGTACGCCTCCATCTTGCAGCTTATGGGGGAGGAGAAGGGGAAAGAGCTGATGCGCCGGATCGCCCAACAGCGCCCGCAGATCCGCCGCGGCCACACATTGCTCGGCCAGCTCATGGCTGCGGGAGAATTCGCCCTCGCGCCGACGTTGCGCGTCCATGAAGCGGAAGCTCTGCGGCGGAGAGGCGCCCCCGTCGACTGGCACGCCATCGAGCCGCTGGCGCCGAACCCGCCGGTTTGCGTCATGTTGCCGAAAAGCGCGCCCCGGCCCAACGCCGCCAAGGTGTTTATCGACTATATTCTTTCCCGCGATGGACAGGAGGTCCTCCGGCAAATGGGCCGCAACAGCTCGCGGGTCGATGTCGAGCAGTCGATCGCGCGGGTGACGAAGGTCAAGCTCATGGAGATGGATTGGGAGAAAGTGCAAAAAAACTACGCCCGCTATGCCACGGAGTTCCGTGAGATCTTCGTCGCTGGGGCGGCGCATTAAACGGAGGCGAGAAAAAAATGGGATCTTTGACTTCTTTTCCACGCGGCGGAGGAAGGATTGCGTCATTGTTGCTTTCCCTGATTCTTGTTTTCTCTGGTTTTGGTGGCGATATAGGCTGGGGCCAGACGGAACACGCGTCAAAGCTCGTCGAGGGCGCAAAAAAGGAAGGCAAGCTCGTCTGGTACACCTCGATGGCGATCGACACCTCGAAGCCGATTCTGGATGAGTTCCTGAAAGAATATCCCTTCGTCAAAGCCGATCTCGTTCGCGCAGGGGAAGAGCAGCTCTTAAGCCGCATCATGACCGAGACCCGGGCGGGGAGATGGCTGTTCGATGTGGTCTCGACGAGCGCCGTACAGGTGCTGGCGCTGAGAAACTTTCTGTCTCCGTATGCGTCCGTGGAGACCCGCGCCTACAGCGATGAGCTAAAAGATTCCAAAAACCGATGGACGGCGATCTACAACAACAACCTCATCCTGACCTACAACACTAAGATGGTGTCGGCAAAAGAAGCACCCAGAGACTACGGCGACCTTTTGGACGCGAAGTGGAAGGGCAAGATCCTCATGGACTCGACCGACTATGATTGGTACGGGACGCTGGCGAGCTTCTGGGGCAAGGAAACAGCCAGGCGGTATCTGGAACGCCTGGCCCAGCAGAATCCCGCTTGGCGCAGGGGGCATGGCCTGTTGGCGCAGCTTGTAGGCGCGGGGGAAGCTCCTCTGGGTTGGGCCTACAGCTTTCGCGTCGAGAGGATGAAGAAAGAGGGCGCGCCGATCGACTGGGTGGAGAGCTTCAATCCGATCGTGACGACGATCAACGGGATCGGCCTGAGCGTGAAGGCGAGCAACCCGAACACGAGCCGGCTCTTCATCGACTTCATTCTTTCAAAGAAGGCTCAGGAGATGATTCGAGACATGCGGCGCATCCCCGCTCGGAGCGACGTGAAGCCGCTGGCGCCGAAGATGGACCAGTCCAAACTGCGCCTCAAGCTCGTCCCCGGAGAGGTTTCTGTCAACATCGATCAGTACGCCGAGGAGTTCAGAAAGATATTCGGCCTTTGAGTTCCATTTCCGTCAAGGCTGCTGAAAACCCTGTCAAACGCTTCGTTCGTCCCGCTTGACACCCGATTCGACGGTCAACTATGCTCGCGGTCAAAGTTCGTTAAGGAGGAACAAAACGATGGGGACGAAGAATTATCAGACCGTGAAGGTTGAGAAGGATAACGGGATTACGTGGGTGACGCTCAACCGGCCGGAGAAACGCAACGCTATGAATCCGCAGCTTCACTACGACATGCTCGACGCGCTGACGGAGCTGGAGACGGACAAGGAAACGCAGGTGGTGGTGTTGACCGGGGCGGGGGAGGCGTGGTGCGCGGGACAGGATTTGCGGGAATATTTCCGCGCGACGGACAACAACCCGGTGGAGCGGCGGCGCGCGAGCTGGGCGTCGCAGGAGTGGCGCTGGCGGCGGCTGTTTACCTTTCCCAAGCCAACTATTGCGATGGTCAACGGTTACTGCTTCGGCGGGGCCTTCACGCCGTTGATCGCCTGCGATTTCGCCATCGCCGCAGAAGACGCGATCTTCGGCCTGAGCGAGATCAACTGGGGCATCTTCCCGGGTGGATTGGTCAGCCGGGTGTTGGCGGATGCGTTGAGCTATCGCGACGCGCTGTACTACATCATGACCGGCGATCCGTTCGACGGGAAGAAGGCGGCGGAGCTGAAGCTCGTAAACTTCGCCGTCCCAAAAGCGAAGTTGAAAGATGAGACGGTCAAGCTGGCGAAGAAACTCATGGAGAAAAATCCTCAGACGCTGCGCGCGGCGAAGGAGGTTTACAAATTCTGCCGCACGATGGACTACGCGCAGGCCGAGGACTACATGTCGGCGAAAGGGATCGCGCTCCGCGCGACGGACCCGGAGAAGGGGCGCGAAGAGGGGACAAAACAGTTCCTCGACGAGAAGAGCTTTCGGCCGGGGCTGGGCGCTTACCAGCGCAAGAAGAGTTAAGGGCTACGGGTATTTTAGATTTTCGATTGCCGATTTTCGATTGGTGAATCTTCAGCCAAAGGCTGATCCGCCTCAGGCGGAAAAATCCAAAATCTAAAATCGAAAATGGGTGGGGTTCCTGGGGGCGTAGGGGAAGATGGATTTCAATCTGCCTGAAGAGCTTCAGTTGCTGAAAGAGACATTGCGGCGGTTTGTCGACAAGGAGCTGATTCCGCTGGAGCGGGAGTTTCGCCCGGAGGGCGAGGAGATGCCGGAGCGCTTGCTCAAGCCGCTGCAAGAAAAAGTGAAGGCGATGGGGCTGTGGATGCTCGACGTCCCGCAGGAGTACGGCGGGGCCGGGCTCGGCCTGCTCGCGCGCTGCGTCATCCAAGAAGAAGTCTCCCGCACCGTGGTCCTGCCGTTTCGCGGCAGTGAGCTGTTTGGCCACGACGTGCGGCCGGTGCTGTTCCACTGCAACGCAGAACAAAAGGAACGTTTTCTCAAACCCGTTCTTCAGGGCGAGATGCGCGTCTGTTTCGCCCAGACCGAGCCGGACGCGGGCAGCGATCCCGCCAGCATACAGACGCGCGCGGTGCGCGACGGCGAGCACTTCGTTTTAAACGGCACCAAGCGCTTCATCAGCGGCGCGGGCCGGGCGGACTACGCCCAGGTGATGGCGGTCACCGACCCGGAGAAGCGAGCGCGCGGCGGCATCACCTGCTTCATGGTCGATATGAAAAGCCCCGGCGTCATCCTCGACCGCCAGTGGCCGACGATGATGGGCGACGCGCCGTGGCAGATTGTGTTTGACGGCGCGCGCGTGCCCGCCGCGAATGTGATCGGCAAGATCGGCGAGGGATTCTCGCTGGCCCAGCAGTGGATTCAAGACGGGCGCATCAAAGGTCACGGCGCGCGTCCCGTCGGCATCGCGCAGCGGGCGCTGGAGATGATGATGGACTATTCGCGTCACCGCGTGACCTTCGGCCGGCCGCTCGCGGAGCGCCAGGCGGTGCAGTTCATGATCGCCGACTCGGCGACGGAGCTTCGAGCGGCTCGTCTTCTGGTTCACGAGTGCGCGTGGCGTCACGACGGGGGGGAAGACGTGCGGAATCTCTCCTACATGGTAAAGATCACTTCCACCGAGATGGCGAGCCGGGTGGTGGATCGCGCGATCAAGGTCCACGGCGGCATAGGTCTGACCAAGGATTTGCCGCTCGAATGGTGGTATCGCCAGGTGCGGAGCATCCGCATCACGGAAGGGGCGACGGAAGTTCTGCGCTGGCGTCTGGCGCAAAACCTCCTCAAGGGCCGATGAAAAAGGACCATCTACGGCGTTGTGCTCGGCTCGTTTCGCTCGACGTACTGGAGAGGACGCCTGCGCTCGCGGACCTTTGCACGCCTTGTATCTGGGACCTTTTTGATCGGCCTTGAAGAGAATTGTGAAAGAATAGAAGCTTAAGGCGTGTCACCAGTTCCCACGTTCAGGTTAGGAATGGCTACGATTAAACTGGTTGCCGGTTACGCGACGATCGGGCAGGGCGCGGGTCCGATGATCGTGACTGAGAAGGCGGGCCTGTTCGCAAAGCACGGGCTTGAGGTCGAGACTCGGCTGATGGGCGGCGCGACGGGCGTTGTCAGAGGCCTCATCAGCGGAGAGATCCTGTTCGGCAATCTGGCGGCGCCGGCTCTTCTGAAGGCGGTCCTAACGCAAAGCGCGGATCTTGTATTTCTCACCGGCGGCATCAACCAGCAGTTTTTAGCGGCCCGGCCGGGCATCAGAGATCGCAAGGAGTTAGACGGCGCAAGGATCGGCCTGGTCGGCGACCCCGGACTGAACGACGTGCTGGTCCACTTCGTGATGGAGCAACTGGAGAAAGAAGGTGTTAGCGGTCTTCGCCTTGCGCCGATCCCAAGCGGCGGGAGAGAAGGCATGGCGCTGCTTCTTCAAGGGCAGTGCGACGCTCTCGTGATGACGCCGCCTGAAGCTATCGAAGCGAGGCGGCAAGGTTGCTCGTTTCTCGTGGATTTTGCCGAGTTCGGCTTAAACTACGCTTTGGGCGGCATCGCGACGCGGCAAAGAACAGTCGAACGCGAGCCGGACGTCACAAAGAGATTCGTTCGAGCCTACGTGGAGGGGATGCACCGCTACCGGACGGACCGAGATTTCACCATTCAGGTGCAGCAGGAGTACAGCGGCATCGCCGACCGCTCGATCGCCGAAGAGACTTACGATCTCACCCAGCCTGGAATGCCGAAAGTACCTTACCCTGTGCCTGAGGCCCTTGCCAAAGCGCTTAAAGTTATGTCCAGAGACTTGCGGCCCGCTGCGACCGCCGACCCTCGCCGCTTCGTCGACGATCGTTTGATCCGCGAGCTGGAACAAGAAGGGTTCATCGCCTCACTGTACGCGGTTTAAGTCTCTTTTGGGGGCACGACGTCACGAAGGCGCTGAAGATTTTTTTCTGCCAACGGTCTCTATGCGTAAGGAATTCCGGATGCCACTGGACGCCGAGGACGAACGAATGGTCTTTACTCTCGATCCCTTCGATCACGGAGTCGCCGGCGGTGGCGTTAACGAGCAATCCTTTACCCAGTTCCTTCACCGCCTGGTGGTGCGTGGTGTTGACCTCCAACGAGGCGCGGCCCACGATGGCTCTCAGCTTCGTGCCCTCGTGAATCCGGACTTCATGTCCGCCGCGATCCTTCAACGCGCCTTGCTCGTGTTTTCCGGCGCCGGCGATCTGCGTCCCGATGTCCTGATAGAGCGTGCCCCCGACGGCGACGTTGATCGCCTGCGCGCCGCCGCAGATGCCTAGGAGCGGCAGGTCGCGCTTGAGCGCGAGTGAGATCAGCCCCAACTCGAATTCCGTCCGCTCCTTGCGGATGTGGCGCAGGCCGTCGATCGGCTTTTCGCCGTAGAATTCAGGATGGATGTCGAAATTTCCGCCGCTCACGACGAGGCCGTCCAGCCGGTCCAGGTTGGTCCGCATCGTCGCGCGAGAGCCGGTGATCAGCAGCACCATAGGGACGGCGCCCGCTTGTTCGATCGCCCGCGCGTAGCGCGCCTGGAGGACGATCAACGGCTCGCCTTTTCCGTCGGGCTTCGACGTCGGGGCAGTGGCGACATCGGGCGTAATTCCGATGAGCGGCTGCCTGCGGGAGCGCCCGGTCATTTCTCTCCTCCGTAGAGCTTGCGGTAGATTCTCAAATTGCGCAGCACGAGCTTCACGTAGAGCCGGGTCTCGCTGTAAGAGATTCGCTCGATGAACTCGTCCTCTTCGACGGGGCCGATCTGTCTTTCCCAGCGCGCCACGGCGTTCTCGCCGGCGTTGTAGGCGGCGATCGCCTTAGCGAGGTTGTTAGAATAGCGTCGCAAGAGATCTTTGAGATATTGCGTGCCGAGCGTGAGGTTGAGCACGGGCTCGAAGAGCCGCTCGCGGTCGGGTGACTGAAGGCGAAGCTGTCGGGCGACGCGGGCGGCCGTCGGTTGGAGCAGCTGCATTAAGCCGAGGGCCGACGCGCGGGAGATCGCATTAGGGTCGAACAAGCTTTCCTGACGGATCAGTCCCACGACGAGGTATGGATCGAGGCCCTTCTCCTGCGCCAGCTTTTTGACGGTCTCCCAGTAGGCCAACGGGTAGCGGTAACGAAACAGGTCGTCGGAGCCGCCGGCGAGCTGTCCCGCCAGCACGACGCTGCGGTTGAACGCCAGGTTGCGCTCATACTCTCGGACGAGGAGCAGGCGGAGCGGCAGCGGCTCGACGCCGCGGTTTCTCATCTCGTCCAGCTCGGCGGTGGCCAACTGGTTGAGCGCCAGCTCCGCCAGCTCGCGCGCCCGCGCGAGGCGAAACGCCTGCGTCGCATTCAACTGCGGCTCCGGCGCGCTCGCCGGATTCGATTCGGCGGCTCTCTTTTCTTCGACCGCCACTCCCATCCGCTCGAGCCATCCCGCGGCCGCGCCCTTATAGTAGCTCTCGTCAGGGTCCCGCAGGATACCGAGAAAAATCTGCTTCGCCTCTTCCTGGCGTTCCGTTCGATAGGCCATGCGGGCCTGCCAGTAGAGCGCCGCCGCGCCGTACCTCGTGTTGTCCCGCCGAGCCGCGAGCCGCTTAAATGCCGCGTAGGCGGCGTTGTCGTCGCCGCGCAGATAGTAGAGCCACGCGGGCCTCCAGCCCGCCTCTTCGCGCAGCTCGCGGTCCCGCGATCGCTCGGAGAGAGCCTGATATTGCGCCAGGGCCTGGTCGATGTTGCCCAGGAATTCGTAGATGCGCGCGGAAGCGAACTGGGCGTGATCGACGTGCGCGCTCGACGGGTAGCGCTCGCGCAGCCGCCCGAAGTGCTCCAGGGCCTTGAGATTCTCGTCGCGGTTCCAGTAGATCATCGCGAGGTGGTGCAGCGCCGTGGGCGCCTCCGGGCTGTCCGGGAATTGCTGGACGATTTCCGTCAGCAGCGGCACGGCTTCGTCTCGCCTGCGCTGCGCGCGATAAACGCTCGCCAGGCTCGTCAGCAGCCGCGGCCGAAGGTCGCTCCGGGGCGTTTGCGCCAGCAGGGCGCGATAGAGCTTTTCAGCTTCAGGGTAGGCCTGCTCCCGGGTCAACGTCTCCGCTTCGCTCAACTGCGCTTCCGGCGTCGCCAGGCCGAAGAGGTCGGGATACTTCTCCCGCAGGGCGGCGACCTCTTTTCTTACCGCCGCGCCCCAGCGGGAGAGGGGCGACGATCCCCGCAGCTCCTGGTAGGTGGAATAGCTTTGTTTGAACTCGCCCGTGATACTATAGGCCTGGCCGAGAAGATAGGACGCCTCGTCCAAAATCTCCCCTTTAGCCTGCAGGGCGCGGAGCGCGCGCAGCTGTTCTATCGCTTGCGCATAGTTTGTCTCCGCTAAAGAGAGCTTCGCGAGATCGAGGGTCGCCTGCGGGCGCCAGATGCTCTGAGGAAAGTTTTGCTGAAGCCTGGCGATGTGCCGTTTCGCGCTGTCGCGGTCTTGCCGGGCGAGGGCGAGCTGCGCGAGATAGTACAGGCTGTAATCTTCCAGCGGGTAGCCGCGGTCGAGAGTCTTGAGAAAAAGGGCTTCGGCCTCCGCTCCTTTATTTTGCGAGAACAGCGCATAGGCCGTGGAAAATAGCTCGCGCGGGGCGATTTCCTCGGCGGCGAGGGAAGACGCCCAGCAAGGCCAGGCAAGGGCGAGTAGGAAGGTCCAAACTTGCCGCATGAAAGTAACCCAAGTCTATACGAAAACCGCGCGTTTTGAAAATCCGCGTCGGGCCTATCTGGCAGGCGCCTGCATCCGCTCGCGCGACTCCACGACCAGATCGTAGAGCCCCTGCCGCGCCTCTTCATCGACGATGTTGGGGGAGGCGCCTAGGTTGGCGGCGACCTCGTCCTGGCTGAAAATGAAGGCCTTCCAAACCTCGGGGGGATAGGATTCCAGGGGCAGGGCAAGACCGCCGTGGGGGGAGCCGTGGGGGATGGTGACGTGATGGCTTTGCGATCCGACGCCGCCTAGGGTGTGACAGTACACGCAGCCGTTGCGGAAGGTCAGGGCCTCGTAGAGTTCTTTGGGAAGATGGCGGAGCGGCTCGAGCGGATCTTTCTCCGTCAGCTGAAAGCTGTTCTCGGTCAGGGCGTAGTGTGACGCCTGGGGTCCGAACTCCGGGGGCGCCGGCTCCAGAAAATGAATGAACGCGCCGAGCGGCCGCGCCATCATCGGAGGCGGCGGGCTCTCCTTCCACGAATATTCGCGCAGCCCCCGATAGAAAACGCCCAATCGAAATAGATTCCGCTCGTCGTCGATGCCGATGACGATGACCGGCTTGTAGGGCTCGATCCGCCGCCGGTCCCAGAATATTTTTTCGTTGCGCAGGTTGGTGATGGTGAGGTAGTTTCCGCCGCCGATTTTTTCCTGCGGCACGGAATCCAGGTAGGAGAGAAGATCGATGGCCGCATAGGATTCGAGCGGCAGATCCAGCAGCTCGTATCTCATCGTGGTGTAGACCGGCAGCAGCTTGGCCACCAATCGCTGGTCGACGGGAAAGGAGCGAAGCAGTTTTTCGTCGCGCCAGAAAGGCAGGGTCGAGAACGGCAGATTGGGCCAGCTGCGTTTTGTCCCGAAGAACCACGCCCTCGGCTCCGGCAGGGGCGCTACTTTGAGAAATTCGAGAATCAGCTCGCGCACCGGGTTATCCACGCCCGCCAGTTGCGTAAGAGAAAAATGGTTTCGGTCGGGGATAAGGTACTGCTCGACCCTTGAATGACCCGCGGCGCGGAGCGCGTTGGCGAATTTTCTCGCTTCCAGGGGGAAGCCGGGAAAGTCGCTCTCAGCCGCGAGGATGAGAAACGGCGGAGCGGCGGCGCGGATGTGGGTCGTCGGGGAGGCGGCCTTGAGGATGTCCGGATTCTCGCCGAAGGTCTGCTGAACGGCCGCTCTCTGCTGGTCCGAGCTTGCCGCTGTTGGATGGAGATTGTAAATCCCGCTGAGGGCGATGACGCCCGCCAGCGATTGGGAACTCAGGCGGTGAGCGCCCAGATACGCAGGGTCCAGCGCCACCAGCGCGGCGAGATGTGCTCCTGCCGAATGACCGGCAAGGACGATCCGTCGGCCGTCGTATCCATACTTGTTAGCCTCGCGCGCGAGATGGGCGACGGCGGCGGCTACGTCTTGGGCCTGGGTGGGATGGCGGTGGGTCGGCGCGAGACGATAGCGAACCAGAGCGACGGCGACGCCGCTAGGCACGAGCGCGTCGGTTACATCCGGGCCGATCCGATAGTTATCGTCGGAAAGCAGCCAGAATCCGCCGTGGACAAAAACAACCAGCGGCGGTTTCACCGCGGATTTCGGCGGCAAATATAAATCCAAGGTCTGGCGACGGTCGACGGTTTTCGCTGTTGTCTTGGTGTAGGGGATATCGCGAACGATGCTCGGTTTGGAGGCCGCTACGGATTGAGCGGGGGCCGCGGGCGGCGTTGTAGTCCCCAGATTGTATAGAGCCCACAAGGCTAGGCTGAGTGCTGCGGCGCGGAAATGGAAAAGGGGATGCATAGTTCAAAATGGTTAAGGCAAACCGCTCGATCGGAAAGAATATCGGACGAGAAGATTACATGTCAACTAAACGGCGGCGGGCGGTGATGGTTGTTTTCGCTTGACAGAAACGCGGCGTGGAAATATGGGTGGGAGGGGAGGAGTTTTCGATGCAGCATTGGGAAATCGGCATCCAGCTGTGGCCCTGGTACTCGGTGAAGCAGCTGCTCGCCTACGCGGAGCGGGCGGTGGAGTCCTATCCGTTCGACCAGATCTGGATGTGCGACGAGTTTCAATACGAAGACTCCATGACCGTGCTGGCGGCGATGGCGATGCGCCTCAACGTCTCGGTCGGCACGATGGTGACTTTTCCTCATCGCAATCCCATGGAGCTGGCCCAGCGCTTCTCCAGCGTCGCGGGCCTGATCCACGAGGGGCGGGAAGTTTCAGCCGGCATCGGCGCCGGCGGCGCGGTCCAGGAGCAGGTGGTGAGCGAGAAGACCGCGCCGATGGCGGTGATGGAGGAGACCACGCGCTTTCTAAAATCGCTATTTGCCGGCGAGAGCGTCGAGCTGAGTAACTATCCCAAGCTCTCCGCGCGCTTTCGCTATAATCAGCGAACCAAGGCAAAACTCTATTTCCCGCCGAAACCTAAAGTTCCGGTCTATCTTGCCGCCGGCGGGCCGAAGATGTTCGAGATGGCCGGAAGGTTGGGCGATGGCGTGATCCTGACTCAACTGAATCCCTGGACATCGCTCTCCGGCATCCGCCGCGGCATGTTCCAGCAGGCGGTGCAGATGGTTGAAAACGGGCGCAAAGCGGCCGGCGGCAACGGAGGGTTCAAAAAAATCTACAACCTCCACATCTCCGTTTCCAAGGACGGGGACAAGGCCAGGCAGTGGGCCAAGCGCAACACTTCCTACGGACTGGCGGGCAGCAGGGCGCGTTATCCCGATGTGCTCCAGGCGACCGGCGTGAATCTCGCCGACGTAGAGACCGTGCGCGACGCCTACGTCAAAGGGCTGGGCGTCGAGGAGGCGGCGCGGCGGGTATCGGATGAACTACTCGAAGACGCGGGCTTCATCGTCGCCGGCACGCCGAAAGAGGTCCTGGCCAAGTGCGAGGCGATCTTGCCCCTGGTGCGCGACTACGGCGTCGATCAACTCGTAGTCGGCGTGCCGCTGGGGCCGAACGTTCCCGAGGCGCTGGAAATCATCTCGAAGGAGATCATCCCCGCGCTCAAATGAAACGGCTGTCCTCGAATCTCTACCTCGATCTCGTGAGCGGCAGGGAGATGGTCCATTGCCGGTGCGGCGCCGTTTTGGGGCCGGGCGACCAGGACCCCAAGAGTCTCCTGGCCGTAAAACGCGCAGACCTATCGAAGGCCGGTCCGAAAGTAAATCCCTATGGCATCGGCGCAAAGCGCTTTTTCCTGCGGGAGTATTATTGTCCGGCCTGCCGCCGTCTGATTGAAACCGAAGTGGCATTACAGGAACCATGAAATTCGTTCTTGGCGTCGATACCGGAGGGACCTTTACCGATTGCGTGGCCATCGGCGAGGACGGCTCCATCGTCTGGGACAAAGCCCACACGACGCCCCAGGACCACGCCCAGGGAATTCTCGCGGCGATTGAAAACACGACGGCGCGCCTCGGCCTCTCGCGTTCCGAGCTGCTCGGCTCGACTGTGGCGCTGGGCATCGGTTCCACCGTCGGGCTGAACGCGCTTTTGGCCCACGCGGGCGCCAAGACCGGCCTGCTCACGACCCGCGGCCATGAGGACAATATCTTCATCGGCAGGATTCACCAGAAGGTCGCGGGTCTCGGCGAGGAAGAGATCAAAGACGTCGTCCATCTGGACAAAGCCTCCCCGCTGGTACCCCGGTCGCTGGTCAAAGGAATCAACGAGCGGGTGGATTACAAAGGCGCGATCCTGGCGCGGCTCGATCTGCAAGAGGTCGAGCGCGCCGTGGCGGAGCTGGCCGGCCAGGGGATCGAATCGCTCGCGGTCTGTTTTCTCTGGTCGTTTATGAACCCTCAACACGAGCGCGCCGTGCGCGACCTCGTCAAGCAACGCTTCCCCAAGCTCTTCGTCACGATTTCGAGCGAGGTCTCCCCGCTCCTGGGAGAATACGAAAGGGCGAGCACGACCGTCATCAACGCGGCGTTGGGGCCGATCGTGGCGCGCTTCATGGGACGCCTGGTCGAAAATCTGCGCTCCGCCGGTCTCAAGAACCCGGTGCTGGCGATGCACTCGCTCGGTGGCGTGGTCCCGTGCGAGGAAGCCGGCGACAAGGCCGCCCACATCATGGCCTCGGGGCCGGTCGGGGGAGTGATGGGGGCGATGAGCATGGGGCGGATGCTCGGTCACAAAAATATCATCATCACCGACGTGGGCGGCACGAGCTTCGACGTCGGTCTGATCGTCGAGGGGCGGCCGGCGCTCAACCGTCAGCCGGTGTTCGAAAAATACACGCTCGCGCTGCCGATGATCGACGTCGTTTCGATCGGCGCGGGCGGAGGAAGCGTCGCCTGGGTCGATCCGCAGAGCCGCCTGCTCCAGGTCGGTCCGCGCAGCGCCGGCGCTCTGCCCGGCCCCGCCTGCTACGGACACGGAGGAAGCGAGCCGACCGTAACCGACGCGAATCTCTTGTTGGGCCGGATCGACGCCGGGACGTTTTTCGGCGGCCGGAAAAAATTGGACGGCGACCTGGCACGAAAAGCAATTGAAGAAAAAGTCGCTTGGCCCTTGGGCCTTGACCTTTTCGCGGCGGCAAAGGGGATTTTAGAAATTGTCGACGCCCACATGGCCGATCTGGTGCGAAGAGTCACGGTCGAAAAGGGGTATCATCCCTCCGACTTTGTGATCTACGCGTACGGCGGCGGCGGGCCGTTGCATGTAGGCTCCTACGCGCGCGACATCGGAGTCTCCGAGGTGGTGGTTTGTCCTTACGCGCCGGTTTTTTCCGCCTTCGGCATCGCCGGCTGCGACATCCAGCGCCAATACACACGCTCGCGGCCGATTACGCTGCCGGCGCGCGCCGCCGAGTTCAACGCGATCTTCCGCGAGCTGGAGGGAGAGGCCGCGCGCGCCGCGGTAAGGTCGGCGGGAGAGTTGGAACTGGAGCGCTCGCTCGACATGAAATTCCGCCGCCAGGTTCACAACGTCCGCATTCCCGCCCCCGCCGGCGATCTGGACGACAAGGCGATGGAAGGGCTGGTTGTGAGCTTCGAGCAGGCCTATGAAAGGATTTACGGCAAGGGGACGGCGTACAGAAAGGCCGGCGTCGAGGTCAGCAACTTCATTGTAACGGCGACCACGAAGACGTATAAGCCAAGGCTCAAGGAAGAAGAGTCGGACGGGGCGAGTCCGCAAAGCGCGCGCGTGGGCGAGCGCCGGGTCTATTTTGACGGATTCATTGCAACGCCGGTGCTCAACATGGAGCGGCTGCGCGCCGGCAACGTTATCGCCGGTCCCGCGGTGGTCGAAAGCCCGGCGACTTCGCTGCTGCTCCATCCGGGCCAGACGGCGAAGGTGGACCGCTATCGCAATCTGCTGGTGAAAGTAGGGTAGGGCCGTGCAAGAACAACGCCTGGATCCGATCCGTTTCGAGGTGCTGCGCCATCGGTTGTGGTCGATCGGCGCCGAGGCGGCGAGCGCGATCAAAAATATCTCCGGCTCGCCGATCGCCAGCGAGGCGCACGATTTCAACACCTGCATCATGAGTCCCACGGGGGAAGCCGTGGTGATGGGCCCCTACGTCGCCTCGCTCGCCATCGGCCAGGGACTGGTCGTGAAAACGATTCTCGACAAATATTCCGACAACCCCGGTTTCTTTCCCGGCGACATGTTCCTCTGCAACGATCCCTATTCCGGCGCGCTGCACCAGAACGACGTGACTCTGGTTGCGCCGGTGTTTCACGCGGAAAAACTTATCGCCTGGACGGGCGCGACGATCCACCAAGTCGATGTCGGCGGCTCCTCCAAGGGAAGCCAGGCGGCCACCGGCGCGAAGTCGATCTTCGAGGAGGCGCCGGTGATCCCGCCGATCAAGATTATGGAGAAGGGCAGGCTCAGGCGCGATCTGGAGGAGGAGTATCTCATCCGCTCGCGCACCCGCGATCTGAACGCTCTCGACCTCCGGGCGAAGATATCGGCGAATCTGGTGATGGCGGAACGGCTCGGGGCCCTGGCGGAGCGTTACGGGGCGGAAATGCTGGGCGAGGTCTTGACGCGCATCGTCGACGTGACCGAGACGAAGCTCAGAGCGCGGCTTAGCGAGCTGCCCGACGGCGAGTGGCGCCACACTTCGTACATCGACTACGACGGCGAGGTCTATGCAATTCGCCTGAAGATGGCCAAGCAGGCGGATCAGCTCACGCTCGACTTCACCGAGAGCTCCCGGCAAGCGCCCGCGGTGATCAATTGCACCTACTCCGGCCTGCTCGCCGGCGTCCAGGCGGGCGTGCTCGCCTATCTTTGCTACGATATCCCGATGTGCCCGGCGGGAATTCTTCGCCCGCTCGAAATCGTTTCAAAAAAGGGAACCGTCGTCGATGCCGCGTGGCCCGCGGGAGCGGCGAAGGCGACGACGGCGGGAAGTTTCGTCAGCACGACGGCGGTGAGCGCCTGCCTGGCGAAGATGCTCGACGCGAGCGACACGCACCATTCGAAACTCATGGCCTGCTGGAACGGCGCGTCGGGGCAGCAGGAGCTTTTCGGCCTGGATCAGCGCGGCCAGCCCTTCGGCTCCACGATTCTCGACGGCATGGCGGGCGGCGCGGGCGCGCGCTACGACCGCGACGGCATCGACACCGGCGGCTTTGTCCGCTCGCTCGGCTGCGCGATCGCCAACGTGGAGACCTACGAGTTTCGCTATCCCGTCCTCTATCTCTACCGGCGGCAGGAAGCCGACACCGGCGGGCCGGGAAAATTTCGCGGCGGCGCGGGCGTGGGGCTGGCGATGACGCCGCACGACGTAGAAGAGATTCCCACCTGCGTGATCCACGGCTGCGGGATCGAGCAGCCGGCATCGTCCGGTATAGCCGGCGGCTATCCGGGCAGCACGACGCAGTTCAATATCCGTCGCGGCACGTCCGTCCAAGAGCGATTGAAGCGGGGCGAAGTTCCGGTCGATTTCAATCTCATGGACGGTAAGCTCGAGCCCAAGTCGAGCGAGGAGACGTTTCTCAGAAAAGGCGATGTTTTCGAACGGGTTGCCTGTGGCGGAGGTGGATTCGGCGATCCGATCGAGCGCGATCCGCAGATGGTTTTAAGTGATGTGCAGAACGGCCTGGTAAGCGGGCGCTCGGCGAAGGAGATTTACGGGGTCGTCTTGCGCGGGGATCTTCAAGGCGTGGACGAGGAGGGAACGAAAAAGAGGCGGGAGCAGATTCGCGCGGAACGGGCGAGTTGAAAACGTCATGGCTGGCAGGAGCGTCTTACTCATCGTTGACATGCAGAACGAGCTGCTCCATCCTGAAGGCAAGCTTTACGGCCACGGTTTTCCTCGGGAGTTCGACCGGCTCGTGCCCAACGTCCAGGCCGTGCTCGCCGCCTCGCGGGCGAGGGGAGTGGCGGCGGTTTTTGTTTACACGGCGTATCATCCGAGCTTCGTTGACGCCTCGCCGCTCTCGCCCAGCCGCAAGAGCGGCTCGCTGGTCGAGGGGAGCTGGGGCGTGAAGATCCTCGAAGAGATCGCGCCGCGAGACGGCGAAGTGGTGATTCGCAAGCGCCGCCCAAGCGCGTTCTATGAAACGCCGCTGGATTCGGTTCTGCGTGGGCTGGGCGCGCAGTCGCTCTTTATGTGCGGCGTAGCGACGAACCGGGCGGTCGAGTCCACGGCGCGCGACGCTTTCAATCGGGATTACCACGTGTTCATCGTCGCCGACGGCTGCGCGGCCCGAAGCGTGGCGGCGCACGCGGCATCGCTGGAGAGCCTGGGGGGATTTTTCGGAAAGGTGGCGAGGGCGGAGGAGGTGGAGGGGATGTGGGAGGCGGAAGGGAAAGGTAGAAAGTAAAAATGCAAAATGCAGAGACACTAGACGCCAACAGCTAGAGGAGGTTACATGGAGAAGGTGAAAATGATTTCGAGGAAACGGGACGTCAAGCTGGTGCCGGCGCGCACCGGAGGGAGGCGGTTGGAGGTGGTCTCGCCGCGGCTGGGCTATCCGGTGAGGACGATGCTGACCTTTTATCGGGAGATCCCGGCGGGCGGGCAGTCGGGCACGCACCGCCACCGCAACGAGGCGATCATCTACATCGTAAAAGGGAAGGGCTACACCATGGTCGAGGACGAGCGGGTGGATTGGGAGGAGGGAGATATTCTCTGCATCCCCGTCATGGCCTGGCACACCAACGTGAACCTCGACCCTAAAGAGCCGGCGCTGTTTCTGGCCACCATTAACCGCCCGCTCATGGAGTCGCTCGATCTCTTTTACATCGAGGACAAAGAGAAGATCGACTACGACTACGAGGTCGGGAAGACGATCGAGAGAAAATAAAAACACGCAAAGAATTTTGGATTGCCGATTTTGGATTTTGGATTGAGGAGAAACAAAGACATGGATAAAATTTCCTGGACCCGATTCTTGGGTTCTTGCTCCGACAATCTAAAATCTAAAATCCAAAATCTAAAATGGGCGGGGTTTCTTCTAATCCTTCTCTTGCTCGCGGGGTCTGTGGGGATGGCCGAGGCGCAGCAGGCGAAGAACATGCCGCGCGTCGGCTATCTGGCTCTGCGCTCAGGGCCGTCGTCGCATCGGGACGCCTTTGTGCAGGGCTTGCGCGACCTCGGCTATGTCGCGGGACAAACCGCCGCGATAGAGTACCGATACGCGGACGGCATCCCCGAGCGGTTCCCGGCACTGGCTGCCGAGCTAGTCAAGCTCAACGTCGACGTCATCGTGACCGCCTCTGCCGCGGCGGTATTGGCGCTCAAGGAGGCAACCCGCGCGGTTCCCATCGTCTTCGGCGCGGCCAGCGATCCGGTCGCCGCCAACCTCGTCGGCAGCCTGAAGCGGCCGGGCGGTAACATCACCGGGCTTTCCAGCTTCGCGCCGGAGGCAGCCGGCAAGCGCCTCGGCCTTTTCAAGGAGATCTTTTCCAAAGTATCCCGCGTGGCGGTGCTTTCGGACCCGACCACGATTCTCAACACCGTCGAGTGGACGGAAACGCAAGCCGCGGCGCGGCCGCTCGGCGTGGATCTATTTTTGCTGGAAGTTCGTCGTCCCAACGACCTCCAGCCGGCATTCGACTCCGCCGTCAAGGAGCGCGCCGGCGGCCTCGTTGTGTTGACGAATCCCTTAACCAATAATCAGCGTGCGCGGGTGGCCGAGCTGGCGGTGAAGCGCGCGTTGCCGGCGATCTACAACGATCGGGATTTTGTTGAGGCCGGGGGTCTCATGTCCTACGGCCCGGAGTTGAACGATCTGTACCGGCGCGCCGCCGGCTACGTGGACAAGATCCTGAAGGGCGCCAAGGCCGGCGACTTGACCGTCGAGCCGCCGGCGAAGTTTGAATTCATCGTCAACCTCAAAGCCGCGAAGCAGATCGGTGTCGCTATTCCACCGGAAATGCTGAAGCGGGCGGACCAGGTGATGCAATGATTTTAGATTGCCGATTTTTGATTTTAGATTAAGAAGAAAAGACATGAGCAAAACATTGATCCCGTTCTTCGGCAATCGGCAATCGGAAATCTAAAATCGAAAATGGAAAGGGAGGGAACATGAGAGACGGCGGTCGAAAGAGAGTTAGGAAAAAATTAAAGCGGGAATTGCAGGCGAAGGATACCTGGTATCCCCGCCTTATCAAAGAACTCGAGCAGATGAATCACCGGGCGGAGACGGGGAAGATCGTCGTCCGCGCCAAAGAGACGCCATGGATGCAGAACCGCAACGCCAAAGTGCGTTACTACTTCATGCCCTACAAGACCGACACGGCGCTGCAGACGATGCAGGCCTTCGAGCATGTCATCCATCGCCACTCCGGCAAGCATCGTCACCAGGGCGGCCTGGCGATCTTCGTTCTGGACGGCACGGGCTACACGCTGGTGGATGGCAAGCGCCACGATTGGAAGGCCGGGGATCTCATTCTCCTGCCGATCAGGCCGGGCGGCGTCTCGCACCAGCACTTCAACGCCAATCCCAACAAGCCGGCGCGCTGGCTCGCGTTGATCACGAACACCTACCGGGCGCACCTGGGCTACGAGATCGTCCAGATCGAAGATTCGCCGGATTGGAAGGGGTCATGGGAGAAAAGTGTCAGGCACCAGGCTGGTTCAAAGTAGTTCAAAGTTGTTCAAGGTAGTTCAAGTCGTTCAAACCATTTTGAACCACGTTGAACAGTTTTGAACCCCTTGAACAAGTCGAACAGGGGTAAACGACTCACGGAGACACAGAAAATGAAGAAACAAGAGAACTTGTTGGATGCCTTGATCGATTTGCGAGACCGTTACCGGCGGCAGGCGGAGCGGGGAATCAAGATCGTCCGCGGCGACGATCTCCCATGGGAGATAAACCGCCAGGGAAAGATGCGCTGGTATCTGCACCCGGCGAAAGATGACACTGCGATCCGCAGCCTGGTCGTCTATATGCAGGAGATCGAGCCGGGTGGACGGTCGGGAAAGCAGGCGTCGCCGGGCGGCATCGTCCATTATATGCTGGACGGCAAGGGCTACGTCGTGGTGAACGGCAAGAAGCATTCATGGACGAAAGGGGATTGCGTCGGCCTGCCGATTCTATCGCGGCCCGTCGAATATCAATTTTTCAACATCGACAAAAAGCTCGCGGCGCGCTTCATCGCGGCGACGCCCAATTTGTTTGAAGTTCTCGGTGTCGATATGGGAACGCGCTTTGAGCAGTTAGAGCCGGCCTCGATCTGCTCCAAGAGCTCAGGAAGGAGGCGCTAAGGTGAACTCCATGCAGTGTCGTTGGATCCGTCCGGCCGTTATTTTTTCTCTGGCGGCGGCGTTGGCTCCGGTCTCAGACGCGCTCCCGGCCCAGGACAAAGGTAAAAACATCGCAGTCAACCAGGGAATCTCCTCACCGGACTTCGGTTACCTGCCGTCCTATCTCGCCCGGGCGAAGGGCTTCCTTGCCGCCGAAGGGCTCGATTTAAAGATCATCGTGATGCGCGCGAACGTCTCGGTGCCGGCGCTGGTCACGAACGAGGTGCAGTTCGCCGTCCACGGCTCGGCCATGAACGCCGCCCTCAGAGGCGCGCCGCTCAAGGCGATCTTCTTTACCTACAATACGTCGATTTTCCAGTTCACGGTGCGGCGCGAAATCCAGAAGCCGGAAGATCTCAGGGGGAAGGTCATCGCCATCGCCAGCCCCGGCGGCTCGCAGGATCAGGCGACCCGGCTGATTCTCAAAAAGCTCGGTCTCGATCCGGAGCGGGACGTGAGCCTGCTTGCGGTCGGCGACGCCAAGGCGCGGGTCATCGGAATGGAGACCGGTCAGATCGCCGGCTCGGCGAACAATCTCGACATCGCCGCCGAGCTGGCTCGGAAAGGCTATCGGATCATCGCCAACTCGGCGGAGGTTTATCCCGTGCCTTTTTCCGGGATGGCGACCAACGACCAGGTGCTGAAAAAAAATCCCGAGATCGCAAGAAAGTGGCTGAAGGGACACGTCAGGGCGCTGCTTTTTATCAGGCAGAATCCGGATGAGGCGGCGCAGATTGCGGCCAGGGAATTAAAGCTCGCCCCCGACGTGGCGCGCGAGGCGATCCGTCAGGCGTTGGGGTTCATGACTCCGGACGACCCGGGAGGCTTTACGGAGAAGGGGATGCGGCTGCACATCCAGTATAACGCCGAGCGGATCAACATCGATCCGGACAAGGTAAAGATCGCCGACGTCGCCGACGTGACTCTGCTGAGAGAAGTGCAGCGGGAGTTGGGGGTTCAGTGCCGCGGCGGTTATCTCTGCCAGCCGGCGGGAAGATAAGGCAGGAGGAGAGCAAGATGAAGCTCATAGGCTGGCTGATGACGGCGCTAGGATTGTTTCCCTGTTCTATCCTTTTCGCGCAGAGCTCCGGCGAGATTCTCTCGAAGCTTGGCGATCTCGCTCCTGCGGAGCGCGAGTCGAAGCTGATCGAAGGCGCCAAGCGGGAAGGGGCGGTGAGCGCCTATTCGAGCGAGGACAATGAGCTGCTCGGCCGCTACCGCGCGGCCTTCGCCAAAAAGTATCCGTTCCTCAAGCTCGAGTTCTGGCGCGCCGGCGGAGGCAAGATCGTCGAGCGCGTGCTCATGGAGCATCGCGCGAAGAAGCTCGGCGCCGACGTTGTCGGGATATCCTTCGACGAACTGGTTGTGGTCCAACGGGAAGGGGTGCTGGCGCGCTACGAATCTCCCGAGCGAAAATTCTATTCGGCCGCCCTGAAGGACAAGCAGGGCTATCACACTTCGACCAATATCATTCCGACGGTCATCGCCTACAATACCAGGTTGGTCAAGGCCGACGAATCCCCCAAGGATTATCCAGATCTCCTTCACGCGAGGTGGAAGGGGGAGATATCGATCGACACCGAGCCGTCGCGGGCGGTGATGGGTTGGTTGCTGAGCTGGGGGGAAGAGAAAACGCGCGCCTACATGCGCGGGCTGGTCGCCAACGGGGTTTTGGTCCGGCGCGGCCATTCGCTCCAGACCCAACTGCTGTGCGCTGGAGAAGCTAAAGCGGCCGTCGAGCTTTACGCTTACCGGGTCGCGCAGGTGATTCACGAGCGAAAATGTCCCGTAGGTTTCGTTTTCGGTCGCCCGACGCCGGCCGCAGTCGCGCAGCTCTGGGGCGCATCCGCCGCCACCGAACATCCGCACGCCGCCGCGATGCTGGTCGATTTTATCCTGAGCGAGGAGGGGAGCAAGATCGTCGCCGCCAGCGGCCGCATCCCGACCCGGCGGGGCGTTAAGGCGTTATACGACGAGGTTTCGAATCTGGAGGAGAGGGGGGTGCCGCTCCTGGTGATATCGCCGGAGGAAGGGTTCAAGCTGCGGGACAAGACAAACCAGTTGATCGAGGAGATTCTGATTCGGAAAGGAAAGTAGGGGCGACCGGCCGGTCGCCCTTACACCTTCGGAGAAAGCATGACACCGGAAGAAATTGCGCGCCAGCCGATTACGGATCGGCGGAGTTCTTACGTGAAGTGGGTGGAGTCGGAGGGGCTGCCGCTCGTCCATGGATTCTTTATCGGCGACGTCAGGACGGTTTCGTTGGGACATTGGGAGCGCATCGGCGGCCCGGCGGCGCGCGTTTGCCTCGAAGGCGCCGGAGAGACGGACGACGCCTACATCTGCGAAATTCCGGCCGGCAAGTCGCTCAAGCCGCAAAAACATTTTTTCGAAGAGCTGGTCTATATAGTCAAAGGCCGCGGGGCCACCACCGTATGGCAGGACGGCGGCGCCAAAAGGACCTTCGAATGGCAGGAGGGATCGCTTTTCTCGCCGCCGTTCAACGCCTGGCACCAGCACTTCAACGGCAGCGGCAGCGAGCCCGCCCGATTCGTCGGTGTCACCAGCGCGCCGATCATGATGAACCTTATCCACAACACCGATTTCATTTTCGGCTGCGACTATCATTTCAAAGACCGGTTCAACTCGGAGGGGGATTATTTCAACGGCGAGGGGCGATGGCTGCCCGGCCTGGTCTGGGAGACTAACTTCGTAGCGGACGCGCGCAGCTTTCAATTAATGGACCGCAAGGAGAGAGGCGCCGGCGGCCAGCTCGCCCATTTCGAGCTGTCGGGCAATACGATGTGCGGTCACATCGCTCAATTTCCGGTAGGCACCTACAAGAAGGCCCACCGCCATGGGCCGGGCGCGCATGTGTTGGTCCTGAGCGGGAAGGGCTATTCGCTCATGTGGCGCGAGGGCGAGCCGATGCAGCGATTCGATTGGGGGCCGGGCAGCCTGGTGGTGCCGCCGGACCGGTGGTTTCACCAGCACTTCAACGCCGGCTCCGAACCCGCCCGCTATCTGGCGCTGCGCTGGGGAAGCAAAAAATTCTACGGGATTATGGGGGAGGGCAGCGACCGGCCGTTCAAGAGCATCAAGCTGGGCGGAGATCAGATCGAATATGAGGACGAAGACCCGGTCGTCCGGCGCATGTTCGAAGAGGCGCTCGCCCAAGCCGGAATCGAGAGCAAGATGGCGCCGTTTTACGCGAAGAAGTAATCCCCCGTTTCAGCCGCCGTGGGCCGTGGGTGTCGGCGTTGTGGGGATCGTGACCGTAAAGGTCGAGCCTACGCCCGGCGCGCTCTCCACGGCGAGTGTCCCACCGAGCAGCTCGGTGAACTTCTTGACTATGTAAAGTCCCAAGCCTACACCACCATAGGACCTAGTCTCTGAGCTGTCTACTTGACGGAACTTCTCAAATATGACGGGGAGCGACTCTTGAGGAATTCCTATCCCTGTGTCTGTTACCTTGAACTCCACTGCCTTGGCCTGCGGAACATATCGGGCCGAGATGGTGATAGCGCCCTCCTCGGTGAATTTTACCGCATTGTTAACAAGGTTCTGAAGGATGTGTTTAAGCTTCTCACTGTCAGTCTTAACCACCGGCAAGTCGGGGGGATAGTCCCAGTTGAGGGTAAGTTTTTTATCCAGAGTCCTGTCATAGCCCAGCCTCAGCGTGGTGAGAAAAAAACCCAGATTGACTTCATGAGGCCCCAGCCGGGTCTCCCCCGCCTCGATGCTGGTTGCCTGAAGAATGTCGCTCAACATGCTCAGCAGATCCCCGGAGCGGCAGATCACCTTTCCCAGCGTCTCCTCTTGCTTCGGGTTAATCTCCCCTAAAACCCTGTCCTTGATGATCCCCGTATAGCCCATGATCACGCTAAGGGGTGTCCTGAGTTCATGGGACATGACGCTCAGAAACTCGTCCTTCACCTTATTAGCCCTCTGCAACTCAGCTGCCTGGTTTTTTGTCTGCTCGTAAAGCTGCGAGTTGTGAATCGCTATGGCCCCTCGGCCCGCAAGTGTGGCGAGAAACTCGCCCTCTTTGTTGCTGAAAGTTTTTCCCTCTTTCCCGGAAAATGAGATGAACCCCAGGGTGTTGCCCTTGACCACCAATGGGACTCTCAGATAGGAGACCGGTCCGAGTTCGAGGTGAGACATCGGGCGCCCGCCTTGAGGGGAGGTTTGGAGCCTGGTGACAGGGGGAGACATAAGGGAGCTATCTTCCAACATTCTCTGAGGCAAGTCTTCCACCACTTCCGACCTGTGCCTTTCCCATTCCTCTTCGGTACTATTCCGATGGGCCACGGCCTCTAGTTTCCTCGTCACTAGATTAAATAGCCTGATGATGGTGGCATAGTTCGGGAGAACGCTATCGATCTTTTCCAGTAGGATGTCCAGGACGGCGCGGAGATCCAAGGTGGAAGCGATGGCGACGTCAATCTCATGTAAGGCCCGAAGGCGCTTCAAGTTGTGTTGATTCTCTTCTTCGACCCGGTTGCGTTCCCGCCGCATCTCCGCCTCGCGCAACTCCCGCTCAATTGCGGGCACAAGTCGTGCCAAGCTGCCTTTCATGACGTAGTCGTGCACGCCGGCTTTCATGGCTGCCACCGCGGCGTCCTCGCCAATGGCGCCTGAAACGATGATGAAAGGCAGGTCGAGCATGCTTTGCTGAAGCAGCTTCAATGCGGCAGGGGCAGTGAACTGCGGCATGGAATAATCGGAGACGATAATATCCCATGTCTGCTTATTAAGCGCCGCTTTCATAGCTGCGGCGGTATCGACCCGCTCGTACAGGGGGTCATAACCGCCGCGCCGCAGTTCCCCTAGGAGCAACGCGGCATCGTCTTCTGAATCCTCGACGATCAATACACGGAGCGGCCTGCTCATCTAGGCCCTCATCCCGCTCGGCGGTGCCTCGTTGAGGACGACCCAATAGAGTCCCAGCTGCCCAATGGCCGCAGCAAATTTTTCAAAGTCCACTGGCTTGCGAATGTAGCTGTTAGCGCCTGAGCTATAGCCTTGAATGATGTCTTGCTCCTCTTTGGATGAGGTGAGAATGACCACGGGAAGGAGTTTTGTCCTCTCGTCGGCGCGCACGCGCCTGAGCACTTCCAGTCCGTCCATCTTAGGCAGCTTTAAATCCAGCAGGATGACCTGCGGCCCCACGCCCGTATCGCGGCCCGCGTGGGCCCCCGTGGCAAACAGATAATCCAACGCTTCAGCCCCATCCCGTACGACTACCACCTCGTTCGCAATCTTGTTTTTCTTGAGTGCCCTCAGGGTCAACGCCTCGTCATCTGGATTGTCCTCCACGACGAGGATGATTTTTTCCTTCACGTTTTTTTCCTTTCCGTTTGTTAAAGTATGAAATAGAAGGTTGCGCCTTTCTCTACTGCGCCTTCGGCCCAAATGCGGCCGCCATGGCGCTGAACGATCCGCTCTACGGTAGCAAGCCCGATACCGGTGCCTTCGAACTCGGTGCTTCCGTGGAGGCGCTGGAAAGCGCCGAATAGCTTGTTGGCATAGGTCATGTCAAAACCCGCCCCGTCGTCTCTCACGAGATAGGTCGATTTGTGATCGTCCTGGATAACCCCGACTTCTATTTTGGCCTGGGTATGCTTTCCAGTAAACTTCCAGGCGTTGCCAAGCAGGTTCTCCATGACTATCCTTAGCAGGCCCGGGTCTCCGTTAACTGCTAATCCTTCGGCGATGGCGAATGTCACCTGGCGCTCCGGCTGCATCCGCTGGAATTCCTCCGCAATGTTTCGCGCCAAGGCGCTAAGGTCGACCCTCTCACGACGCATGTCGGTGCGCGTCACGCGGGACAGACTCAGGAGATCATCGATCAGTTCAGCCATGCGCTGGCTGGCTGCGCGCACACGGCCGAGGTACTCCCTGCCCTGAGGGTTCAGTTGGTCCGCGCAGTCCTCCAGAAGCGCCCGACTGAATCCGTCGATGCTCCTGAGGGGCGCGATCAGGTCGTGCGAAACCGAGTAACTGAAAGCCTGCAACTCTTTGTTGGCCGCTTCGAGTTGCCCCGTGCGTTCGATGACCCGCTGCTCCAGTTCCTCGTTAAGCTTTCGGACTTCTTCCTCTGCCCGCTTGCGCTCGGTGATGTCGCGGATCACGCTTGAAACAAGGATTCCTTCGTCCGTTTCTAACGGGCTTAGGCTGATTTCCACGGGGAACTCGCTGCCGTCCTTTCGCCGCGCATAAAGCTCAAGACCTGCGCTCATTGGGCGCACCCGCGGATCGCTAGAGAAGCCCGCACGGTGGTTGGGATGCGTCGCCCGGAAACGCTCGGGGACAAGGATCTCAACGGCCTTTCCAAGCAACTCCTGTCGGTTGTACCGAAACAACTTCTCGGTCTGAGCATTGACCAACACAATGCGGCCTTCTCGGTCGACGATCACCATCGCATCAGGAGCAGATTCCAACAGTCCCTTAAATCTCTCCTCCGCCCTTTTGGTCTCGGCGTAGACTTTCTCGTTGAACCGCCAGGCGATGATGCTTCCAATGCAGGACCAGAGCACAAAGAAGGCGTGGATGCCGGCCCACGTCCAGGGAGCGCTGATCGCGGCCGCGTGATTATAGACTTCCTCAGGCCATAGGACGCCAACGACGCCGTGATGCACAGCGACATAGAGGACCGCCAGGCCGTAAGGAACCCAATCCTGGTACAGAGCGAGAAAAACGAGCATGACGAAGAAGTGGAAGTGCAACTCGATGTAGCCGCCCGAAAGATGCACGAGGATGGCGGAGGAGCTGATCAGACCAAAACCAACGAGGCTGGCTCGCAATGTGCGGCTCATTGCCCTCCGGCTCGCCAGGAGCGCGCATACGGCGACAACCAGCCCCTCCGCGACCGTGTGGAGCACGGTGCCATCGCGGAACAACGCCTCGAACTTCAGCTCCCAGCTGTAGCCGAATAGCGGCCCTACAAGCGCGATGATGAGCGCATGGAACCAGGTCAATCCCAGCAGAAACCGGTGCCTGCTGCGCCACATCTCGTCCGGCAGGGATCCCCCTGAAGGCACAAAGGACCATAAACGTCTCATGACTAGGGAGAGGGAGATATGTTTGATTACACTATCGCTCATGGCATTCTCTCTCTTGGATTCAATCTTATGAGCTGAGAATTAGCTATTTACGCTACGATACGGCGCTTTTGTTTTCAAGGATTTGCAACTGCTAGAGCTTTAGAGGAGTAGGGAGCGCTGAAGCCGCGCATCAGAGGCATAAAAATGTCTCGATCAGAAGATCACGGCGCATGTTCGAAGAGGCGCTCGCCCAAGCCGGAATCGAAAGCAAGATGGCGCCGTTTTACGCGAAGAAGTAACCCCCCGTTTCAGCCGCCGTGGGTCGCGGGTGTCGGCGCAGTCGGGATGGTGACTGTAAAGGTCGAGCCTACGCCCGGCGTGCTCTCCAACTCAACGACTCCTCCCATGAACTCAGTGAGTGTTTTGACGACGTAAAGCCCCATCCCGATACCGCCGTAGGGACGGCTGAGCGAGCTGTCCGCCTGGTGGAACAACTCAAAGATCGTCGGGAGAACCTCGGGCGCGATGCCGATGCCGGTGTCTGCCACCGTGAACTCGACAAATCGGGAATCAGGGGTTAGGGATTGGCGGGAGGCCCCAATTCCTAATTCCTGATCGCTAATTCCTATCACCCAGGCGGAGACCGTCACCTGCCCTTTTTCCGTAAATTTAATGCCGTTGTTGATAAGGTTTTGCAGAATCTGCCTGAGCTTTGTGGCATCGGTCGTCACCGTGGGCAAGTTGTAGTCACAATCCCAAACCAGAGTGACATCTTCCTTGAAGGAGGCCGCGTAGAACAACTTCAGATCGGCGATGAATTCTTTGAGATCAACTTCATGGTAGGCCAGCTTCAGCGTTTGCGATTCCATCGTGGTCGCCTGGAGAATGCTGTTGATCATGCTGAGCAGGTCCAGGCCGTGGTGCAAAACCTTCTTCAGCATCGTTTCTTGACTGGGGGTGATGTTTCCCAGCGTCTTGTCCTTGATGAGCCCCGAATAGCCCATCATGATGCTCAACGGCGTCCTTAGCTCGTGGGACATGATGCTGAGAAATTCACTCTTTACCCGGCTGGCGCGCTCCAGCTCTGCAGCCTGCGTCTTAGCCTGTTCGTACAGGTTTTGCAGGTCGTGGGTCTGCTCCCGGACGGTCTGCGAGAGCTTGTCGGCGAATTCTTTTTCGACGATCGCCCAACGGTGTTCGCGCTTCCAGCGCTCGGTGAGATAGCCGTAAAAGAGGGCGGTGGTGAAGATGAAGGGAACGCGAATCAGCGCAGGGGATGTCCAACCCGATTGGGCCTGGCTGGGGCCGACCAGAATGGCCAGATCCACGAGGCCGATCAAGGCGCCGGCGCCGGCGATCAGCAGAAGATTCTGTCCCATCGCCGCCAGAAACAGAACGAAGAAGTAGAGGAAAAAAATATTGTCGCCCGTTTCGCGTCCGTACCAAAGCCCGAAGGCGATCCAGGCAATGTCGAAGCATACCAGCGCCCCCACGATCGCTGGACGCGTAAGCCGCTCTTCCGGCACCTGCGACAACAGGACATTGGAGAGGAGCGCGCCGGCGATAATGGCTGCGATCAGGGTCGGGGAGGATGTCGTTCCCTCGAACAGGAAGAGATAGGCGGCGGCGGCGATCAGCACATAGCGAAGCAGAACCAGGGTCGAGGCTTCGCGGCCCGATTCGGGTGGCGCGCCTTCTTTCGCTATCTCCGGAACGCAGTCCTGCATGGTCGCGAATTCGCCGGCCGTCCGCGAAATGTTAGTAGGGGCTGCACGCTGAGTCTCTGCAATCATAAGGGGGCGTTGGCCGAGCAGACCCGGTGTTTGAGCTAATGGCGAACCAAACGGCTGTATCTTAGTCCAAATGGGTGCCTCCGAGCAAGCTCTTCGTACCGTGCCCGGAACACGGGATAATCCGCGACGTTCGGCGTGAGGTCGGAAAAGTTGCTGTCGCAGGATGCGCGCGGCGCGAGGTTGAAGCGGCCGGTTCGGCGTGATACTTGAGCTTGACAGTCGCATGCACGTGTAGACACGGAGGAAAAATATTGAAGATCGAAGGAAGTTACACCTTTCAGGCGCCGAGGGAAAAAGTTTGGACCGCGCTGCTGGACCCGCAAATCATTGCGCAGTGCGTGCCGGGCTGCGAGGGGCTCAAGGAGGTTGGCCCGGATCAATACGAAGCCACGATGAAGATCGGCATCGCTTCGGTCCAGGGGGCTTACAAAGGGAAAATCAGGATTAAAGACAAGCGCGCGCCGGAGCACTATGTGCTCAGCGGCGAGGGGACGGGTGGACCCGGGTTCATGCAGGGCGATGTGGCGATCGATCTTACGGAAGAGAACGGCAAAACGATTCTCAAATACAGCGCCGAACCTAAAATCGGCGGGCTGATCGCCGGCCTGGGGCAGAGGATGTTGGGCGGCGTCGCCAAGATGATGGTGGAGCAGTTTTTCAAAAAGGTTGAATCACTTGTTTGACTGTGCCGCGAAGCCCCTCGTAAGCGTCATCATTCCCACTTACAATCGCCGGCCGATGGTTTGCGAGGCGATCGATTCGGTTCTCGCGCAGCGCTATCGCCCGTTTGAGCTGATCGTGGCGGACGACGGGTCCGACGATGAAACGGCGGAGGAGATCGGAAGAAGATACGGCCGCTC
Source organism: Deltaproteobacteria bacterium RIFCSPLOWO2_12_FULL_60_19 (assembly GCA_001798595.1). Taxonomy (GTDB): domain Bacteria; phylum Desulfobacterota; class Binatia; order UBA9968; family UBA9968; genus 2-12-FULL-60-19. The sequence continues at coordinate 32,597 of MGSS01000158.1, forward strand.
CGTTCGCGTCGTGTCTGATCCCCATCGCGGCGTCGCGGCGTCGCGCAACCTTGGAGTATACAACTCCACCGGCCCCTATCTCGCCTTTTTAGACTCCGACGATCTGTGGCAGCCGAATAAGCTCCAGGCGCAGGTGGCGTTCATGCAGGCCGACCCGAGCGCAGCGATCTGCCAGACGGAAGAGATCTGGATCAGACACGGGAGGCGGGTCAATCCGAAGATGAGGCACCGAAAAGCTTCGGGCGACCTGTTTCGAGCGAGTCTCGAACTCTGTCTCGTCAGCCCGTCGGCGGTGTTGATGACGCGAGAGCTGTTTGCCCGGGTGGGTGGCTTCGACGAATCGTTTCCGGTCTGCGAGGACTACGACCTGTGGCTGCGGATTTCGCGCGACACACCGATCCATCTCATTCCGGAGCAACTGGTGATTAAACGCGGCGGGCACGTCGATCAATTGTCGCGATCGACGTGGGGCTTCGACCGGTTCCGCGCGCTGTCGATCAAGAAATTGCTCGATGCCGGTTTGCCGGGCGACAAGAGAAGGTGGGCGCTTCAAGTTCTGGAGCGGAAAACGGCCATCCTGGCCCAAGGGGCGAGGAAGAGGGGTAAGAGGGAAGAGGCGGCGGGCTACGAGGCTATGTTGCAGAGTTCATTGAGTTGATTGGGTGGATTGGGTTCATTGAGTTGATTGAGTTTTTGAGTTAGACGCAACAAACTCAACAAACTCAAGTAACTCAACAAACTCAAGTAACCCAACAAACTCAGAAAGAGCTATGAACCCAAGGAACTCAACAAACCCAATCGACGACCCGGTCAAGGGCTACGCCACGAGCAGGGGCTTCCACAAACGGACCCTCGACCGTTGGCTCGCCCTAAAGGAGGCTGACGCGGCGGCGCTGCTGGCGCTGGTTCAGGAGCTTAAGGTCGGCGAGAATCATCTCAAAGATTTTCTCGATTGGCTTGAAGAGATAGCGCTCAGGGACGGTGTCAGCGTCGCCGCGATCCTGGCCCGCGACGAAATGAGCCGCGTCGTGTCGGACCCACGCCTGGGGCGAAACGACAAGCTTAAGCGCCTCAAGGACGAGCTGCGCCGGCTGCGTTTTCCGCGTCTGGCGAAGATCGAGGAAGAGATCCAACGGCGGGTGCGCGCGATGAAGCTCGATCCGGGCCTATCCGTGAACGTGCCGGCGGGTCTCGAAGGCGGCGCGGTGATCCTTAAAATACAGGCGACGAGCTACGACGAAGCAAGACGGTTAACCGCCCGGCTCGGCGATGTCATGGAGAGGGCTGAAATGAAGGAAATTTTTTCGCTGTTACACGGAGATGGTACCGAGTGGTAAGATGAAAGACTTCCAGCCACAAGAGATCGTCGTCGAATCCGGCTCCGAGGGCGGCGTCATCTACAGAAACCTCAAGCGCGCCTTCCCGCAAGTGCCGTTCATCGCCGGGGAGCGGCTTCAGGCCGACGCTTCATCCATTGCTTCGCTCGACGGCTTCGGAGACGCCAAGCGCCGTTTGCTGCTCGCGCGCCATCGCGGCGAGTTTCTCAAAAAGTGTCCCGGCAGCGACGGTCAGGTCTGCTGCAACTATTTCGTCATCAATTTCGCCAGCAACTGTCCGATGGATTGCAGTTACTGCTACCTCCAGGAGTATCTCGCGGAAAATCCGGCGCTCAAGGTCTTCAGCAACGTCGATGACCTGATCCGCGAGGCGGACGATCTGCTGACGCGCCACCGGAAGTTTTTCTTTCGCATCGGCACGGGCGAGATCACCGACAGCCTGGCGCTCGATCCCTACATCGGCTTTTGCGCCGAAGTGGTGCCGTTCTTCGCCGAGCAGTCCAACGTCCTGCTGGAGCTCAAGACCAAAAGCGATTGCGTGGACGGACTACTCACCGTCGATCCCAAAGGGCGGGTGGTGGTCTCGTGGTCGATGAATCCGCAGAAGGTGATCGACGCGGACGAGCACGGCACCGCGTCGCTGGAGGAGAGGCTCGCGGCGGCGCGCCGCTGCCAGGCCGCGGGCTACAAGCTCGGCTTTCACTTCGATCCGATCGTCGAATATCCCTGCTGGGACGCGGACTACCGCGATATGGTCGGGCGGATTTTTGCCGCAGTGGACTACCGCAGGATCGCCTGGGTCAGCATGGGCGTGCTGCGCAACACGCCTGCGCTCAAACGGACAATGCGGGGACGCTTTCCCGAAACAACGCTGCTGTCCGGCGAGCAGATTCTTTGCCCCGACGGCAAGATGCGCTACTTCCAGCCGCTGCGCGTCGCGATGTATCGCAAAATGCTCGGCTGGATTCGCGAAGCCTCGCCTACCGTCTTCGTCTATCTCTGCATGGAATCCAAAGAGGTCTGGGAGCAGGTTTTCGGTTTCGCCCCAAGCTGCGAGAAAGAACTCGGCGCGCGGATGGCGGCTGTCGCCGGTTAACTCGTTACCTGTCTGCTCGTTGGACCGACGCGGGTTGACCCGACTCGACGAACCAGGACCGAGATCCTTCGCTGCGCACGGCATGACACGGGAGAGAGCCGTCATCCGGAGGAAAGAGCAGTATCCCTCCCCGGATGCCCCGCGATCAAGTCATTAAAACACATCCGGTATACCGCTGAATCGGTAGCCGATCTTAACACCGACGCTGCCGTCAGCCCGGACCGTTCTGCTGCCGTTGAGCACATCCAGAGCACTGAAGCCGTTGGTCTTCTGGAGGCCGAGGGAGAAGCCGTTAGGCCACAGCGCTTCGATCCCAAATCCGAACTCCCAGCGAAACGCAGAGTCGCTGTCTTGGAAACTTTTGGCGTTTGTAAACTGCGGCTCGGGATTCGCCAACCGCTTCATGTCAAAACTCATGTAGGTCCAACCGAGCCCAAGGTTAAAGTTTGCCAGGAGTCTGGCGCTGCCGAGAGTCCAGCCCCATTTTGCGAGGTCGGAGGTATGCTTAAGCCCCAGTATAAAACCCAGCGTCATCGCGTCGGCTATGCGATCCTGGAATTGGCCGTTGTGATCGTAGGGCTTGTGCCGGGCGACATTGAGCGCCGGTATGATCCAGAAGCTGTAGAAGGGATTCAGGCTGAAGACATCGGTGAAAAAACCCGGCGCCGTGTATTCTCCCCGGATGTAGGCCGAACCGTTGAGGGGAAGCGCGCCGTCGAACCATCGGGCCCCTGTGTAGAACTGGAGGCTGTGCAGCAACGCGATCGCCGGCGGAACCAGCCCGGCGAGGCTTATCG
>MGSS01000159.1 GCA_001798595.1 Deltaproteobacteria bacterium RIFCSPLOWO2_12_FULL_60_19
GCGGTTTATGCCCATGCCGGCGGCATTCCCCGCCTGATCAACGTCCTGTGCAATAACGGAATGTTGGCGGCGTACGCGCTGGGCAAGACGACCGTCGATGCCGCCATGATCGAAGAGGTCGCCCGGGATCTGAATCTGCCGTCGCCGCCAAGACTGAACGGCGCTCCCGACGAGGGAACCGCCGCGACTGCGCTGAAAGAGGCCGCCGTTGAGACGCCGCCGGAAGAACAATCCCAGTCCGTTGATCCGGACGCAGCGAAATCTCCGGCGGTCTCGGAGGTCGAAAAACCTTTTGCGGCCGCGCCCGCAAAGGGCGGGGCGGGAACCGACGGCGGCCCAAAGCAGGTGGGCGCTTTCCCGGAGTCTCTGCGCCGGCGTTTGGCGGCCAGAGTAGGTTCGAACGCGCGGCAGAGCGTGCCCGCTCCATTCTTCGATCGGATAATTTCCGCGCTCACTGAAGCTATGGGACCGATGGCCGCGTTGGTCGTGAGAGAGCGGATCGGCGCCATGGGTGAATCTATAGAAGCATTTCCAAGATGGCGGTTCCGCGAACTCGTCGAGTTGACGAGCCGGGAGGTTCTGAGCGAGGCGTTGAAGGCCCGGTTCCATGCGCTTATGTCGGAGGAGATCCGCGTGCTCCGTGACCACCAGGAGGAGAAATGACAGAGGAAGAGGACTTCCCACCAACCCAAAACGAGGCAACGGCGTTGAGAGCAGGCCCGCGCCGCCTCGGATTAAAATGGAAAATAATCGGCGGCCTGGCCGCTGGGATCACCGCGTTCGGCCTTCTCGCTCTGGCCGTTTTGTATTATCAGATGAGCAGTGTGTTCAGGAGCGATCTCGAACGGCGGGCCTTCGACATCGCGACAAACCTGGCTGACGGCGCCGCGACGCACCTCTCGAGAGGCAATATTCCCGATCTTTACGCGTTGGTCACGAGGTATTCGTTTTTTCCGGGCGTCGCCTACACATTAATTAGGGATCAAAAGGGAACTGTCATCGCCCACAGCCCAGGCACTCCTCCAGCCGTGTTGAGCGAAACACCGGCTCCCGACGCCCGGCGGCTGCCGGAGCAGCGAGAGTTTGCGCTCCAAGGAAGCCCGGTTTACGAAACCAGGGCGGCCATTCTAGAGGGCCGCCTGGGAAGCGTCTCCGTCGCCGTCTGGGCGGAGAGCCTAAAACCATGGGTCCAACACGCCGTTTTCCCCCTCGTCGGTCTTCTGGCCGGCGCGTTGGCGGCCGGTCTGGCACTGTCCATTTTCCTTACGCGGGGAATGGCTCGGCGCTTCCTTCGCCTGAGAGAGATTGCCAGAAGAATCAGCATGGGCGATCTGGAAACGCCCGTCGGCATCGAGTCGAACGATGAGCTCGGGGATATTGCCAATTCCGTGGAACGGATGAGGGCAAGTCTAAAGGCGGCGATGGCCCGGCTCAGCCGCACTTAGCGAAGCGACAAAAGGATTTTAGATTTTCGATTGCCGATTTTCGATTGGAAGAGTCTTCAGCCAAAGGCTGATCCGCCTCGGGCGGAAAAATCCAAAATCTAAAATCGATTTAGGTTTTGAAATCCGGATAGCCGGCCTTCGCGGCCTTTTCTTTGTAGTCCTTGACCAATTCTTCTCGCGGCACTTCGTGTGACCAGACCGCTTCGGTGAAGCTCCAGAGGGTAAACGGGTGCGCGCCCAGGGCGTAGAGCTTGCCGTAGTCGCGGTTGCAGAGGGCTTCGCGCTCCTCCGACGTGAGTTTCAGGTTCTCGTCTTTCTCCCACTGTTCAACGTAGGCGCGCGGCGCAGTCTTGTACTCTTGCTCCGCCGCCTCGTTCATGTTGACGTGATGGATGAATTTGTTCATCAAGTACTTGCTCATCGTAGCCCCCTGTAGCAGTCAGGTTCCCTTTAATGGCTCTTGTGCTGTGCGCCCGCTTTCTTCGCCTCGTAACCTCGCAGTTGGTTGTATCTCTTAACTTGCTCCTCCGAGAGGATGGATTTCAGGTCCAGATGCGCCTGCAGGTGCGCGGTTCTGAGCTCTCCTTGCAGGCGGGAGATTTCTTCGATCAACGTGCGCAGTTTGACTTCGGTGATCTTCCCGCTCGCAAACAAGGCATCCAGCTCTCTCTCGTTCTCGACGATGAGCGGACCGAGACGTTTTGCTTCCTGCAGCATCACTTGCCGAATCTCTTCCGCCTGCTGTTTTTGCTCCTCCGAGAGTTTGAGTTCCGCCGCTAGCTCCAGGACGTGCAACGGGCCGGGGTAGCCATTCAGCTCCGCGGCCTTGGCAAACCCCATCCCCTGGCCGGTCAGATAGGCTTGAATCTCATCCTGCGACAGTGCCTTGACCTCCTGCCCTTGCTGTCCGGTGTTGGGTGAAGAGTGTTCTTGGGCGATGGCAAATAGCGGAAGCACGAGACAACAAAAAAAACAAACCGACGTTTTCATCATCAGCTCCCTGCCGGAGGTCTACATGCGATCCCAACTAAAAAACGGGATCGCGGGAAACCCTACATCCAGGCCTTCGGCGTGGGAGGGGCGCGCGGCGTTGGCGACTCCCATCATCATGATGAAGTTCAAGAAGCCGTGGGTCATGTTGCCGGAGGTTTTTAGCTGATCGAACGAACAGTTTTTCACGGCGCCGTTTACGTCGCCCTGAGAAATCCAGCCGACGGCGGAGGCGTCGAAATTCGGGTCCATCAATTTCCGCTCGAATTGTTTCGGGCCGCCGACTTCCAGAGAGAGATGGCCGCTCACCAGGACGGCGACGCGCTTCTTGGTCGAGAGGCCGTCGATCACCGAGCGGATGGCCTGGCCGACTTCGTAAAATCTCTTCGGCCTTGGCAGGGGAGGGGCGATGCAATTGGTCAGGATCGGCACGATGGGAATATCCATCTCCGGCCGGACAAAGGTGAGCGGAACGATGATGGAATGATCGATGGTCAGCTCGTTGGAATAGGCGAAGTCGACGCCCTTGTCGAAAGCGCCTTCCATGATCGCGTCCGACAGCTCCGGGTCGCCCGGAATGCGATGCGTAGGCAGGCCGAACTCGCGAATCTCGTCGTAAAACGTGCCGTCGTATGCGTCCATCTTGCCGATCATGAAAGCGGGCATGTTGTCCATGAAAAACTGATGGAGATGGTCGTTGCCGATGGTGACGAGGACGTCCGGCTTGGCGGCTTTGAGCTTTTCGCGCATCAGGTCGATGCGCTCGAGGATCTTCGCGCAGCCGGGCGGCCGGTTGGGCTGCTTGAAGAGGCGAGGCATGAAAGGATTATGTGTAATGCCGATGATCGAAACGAGCTGGGCCATAGCAGGCCTCCTTAGCGGGTCGAGCGCGGAATCACATGGCGGCCCCACGCTTCGAGGACTTGATTATAGATTGCCTCGGGCGGCGTCAGTAGCAGACGTCTCACGCCGGTTGCAGCCAGCTCGCGGACGCGCCGTGCGCCCTCTTCAGGCGTGCCGGCGATGGTGAAGCGCCGGATCAGATAGTCCGTGACGAGGTTAGGATCGATGCGCTCTTCGAGAGGCTTCGAGATGTCGAACCCCGCCATGAAGCGCTTCACTCCGCCGACTTCCTCCGGTGGAACGGTCTCCATGGTAAATCGAAAGTTATGATGCGCGCGGTTCGCCAGCCGGGAGCGCACGAGGCTCCGCGCCTTGTTTCCGTCGTCGTCCACGCAGATCATCCCCGCCGGCATGATGTCTATTTCAGATGGATCGCGCCCGGCCTCTTTTGCTCCGACGGCAATCTGCTCGCGCGCCCAGTCGAGAACTTTGAGATCGAAGCCGCTGCCGAGAATCACGCCGTCCGCCACGCGGCCCGCGACTCTGAGGGTGCGAGGCCCTTCGGCGGAAATATAGATCGGCACCGGGAGTTTCCCCACGCGCAGGGTCACTTTCCCCTCCGGCCGCTCCTTGCCTCTCGGCACGGAGATCGGCCGACCATTCACGAGGTCGCGGATCGTTCGGAGTCCCTGCTCGAACGCGTCGAGCCTGGTCGCGCTCCGCCCCAGGCTATAAACCGGACCGTCTCCGGTTCCCAAGCCTAAAATCACGCGCCCTTGGGAAATCTCGTTGACCGTGGCGGCGGAATTCGCCAGCACGCTCGGATCGCGATAGACCATGTTGCTGACGGCAGTGCCGAGGCGGAGCCGACGGGTTTCAGTCGCGCAGAGCGCCAGGACTTGAAACGGATCGAGAGAATTGAGCTGGCTATCCGCGAAGAAGAGGCCGTCGAAGCCCGCCGCCTCCGCGGCGCGCGCCCGTTCTAACGCCCGCGCTATCGTCCGCGCTGAACCATGTAGATTAAATTCCAAAATCTAATCCCGCATCCTGCATCGCGCATCCGGCATTGCCCCTATCGCCCGAGGCCCTTGAAGAATCCGCTCTTCTCAAGCTCGTTGTAAAAAGTCGGGTCGATAAACTCCTCGGCTTTGCGCCCTTTCGCCCTGGGATCCGTCTCGGCGGTCTGCGCGATCACCATGTCGATGGCCTTGTAAGGGAGGTGCGGCGGCCTTTCGATAAAGTTGGTCGCGTATTCGTAGGACGACTCCAACGTTTCACGGTCTTGAGTGCGGGTCCATTTTCCGATGACCTTCATGCCCAGCTCTTTGTCGCGAAACAGCCGATCCACCGCCTCGCTATAGGCCATCAAGAATCGCTTCACGGTCTCCGGGTCCTTCTTAATGGTGGAGCGAGTGGAAACGAGACTCGTAGTCGGGTAGTCGAGCCCCACCTTGGCGAAATTGGCGAGCATTACAAAGCCGGATTTTTTCGCCTTAAAGTCTCCCGGCGAGGACAAGATTCCTCCCTGAATCGCGCCGGCCTGCATTCCTGCAAGAATTTCGGGCTGCCCTCCCATTTGAAGAATCTTCACCTCCCGATCGGGTTCCATGCCCCACTTTTTAAGCAGATACCGTAACGTGAAATCAGTGGAGGCCCCGTAGCGGGTAATGCCCAAGGCTTTGCCTTTCAGATCTTCTTGCCTTTTGATCGATGGCTGGACGTAGAGATAGAAAGACGGGACGTTGACCACGCCGCCGATAGTCACGATGTCGCCGCCTGCAAGATCAGCGCCGACGATATTTCCGCCGCCTAAAGCCAGCGCGAATTCTCCAGCGATCATCGCTTGAAATATTCGGCTGGCACCCGCCACGTAGACCGGATCGACATACAAGCCGTGCTTTTCGAACAGCTTGGCGTCCTTGGCGAGGTAAAAGGCGGACTGCGTCGCGCTGATCGCGCTGTAGGCGACCGGGATGCGCTTGGTTTGCGCTCGAAGCGGGCCTTGAATCGACACGAGAAAGAAAAGAGTCGAAAGGGAAATCAGTTTTTTCATAACGGGCTCCTTTTGCTTCGTATCCGACGGTGCGTCCCTCATAACACAGAACGAGAATCCCGCCAACAGCTTCCGAACCGGTTGACAATGTTGGGACGGGGGCAATATATAGGGAAGGCAATTTCATCGGGGAGTTTCATAGGATGAGATCGAAAGCAGCGCAGGATATCGAAGCGGCAAGCGAACGGTTGAACGTCCGGCTCGTGGCCCGCCACGATCTGAACGGCCACGGCGACGGGATGCAACTGCTCAAGCATGGGCGCTACGTTTACATCGCGCACCTGGGGACTTCGCCCATGGCGCTGACGATCGTGGACGCGGCGGACCCGGAAGATCCGCGCGTCGTGCGCCAGATGCCGCATCCTCCCAACACGCACGCGCACAAGGTGCAGATCGCGGGCGATATCCTGATCCAGAATCAGGAGCGCCCGTACTTCGACAAAACGGTCGCCGCCAGCGTGCCGAACGAGGCGGGCATCCGCATCTACAGCATCGCCGATCCCGCCGAACCGCGCGCGATCGGCTACATGCGCGTTCCCGGCAAAGGGGTCCATCGCATGTGGTTCACCGATGGGAAGTACGCGCACGTGGGCGCGATGCTGCCCGGCATCAAAGAACGGGCTTATCTCATCGCCGACCTGTCGGACCCGTCCAACCCCAGGCAGGCGGGCGTGTGGTGGATTCCGGGAACCAAGGAAGGGGAGGAGACGCCGCCCGACTGGACGCCGTTTTCCGGCGAGCACTTTCACGTTCACGGAATCATCCCGGACGGTCGACGGGCCTACGTTGCGATGGTCGACGCGGGGATGGCGATCATCGACATCTCCGATATGAGCAAGCCCAAGACCATCAGCCGGATCGACTGGAGCCCGCCCTACGGCGGTTACGCGCACACGACGCTGCCGCTGCCGGGACGAAAACTCGTTGTCGCCGTCGACGAGTCGGTGAAATACGACTGCCAGGAAGGCGAAAAGCGGGTCTGGCTGATCGACATTAGGGAAGAAAAAAATCCGGTGATCGTCAGCACCTGTCCGGTGCCGCAGGGCGACTTCTGCAAGCGCGGGCTGCGCTTCGGCCCCCACAACGTCCACGAAAATCGGCCCGGCTCGTTCCAGAGCGAAAACCTTATCTTCGTTACATACTACAACGCGGGCCTGCGGATTTTCGACATCAGAAACCAGTACCGGCCGGAGGAGGTGGGTTTCTTTATCCCGCCTGCGCCCGAGGGGCAGAAGGCGCCGATGTTCAACGACCTCTACGTCGATGCCGACGGGTTGATCTACGTCACGGATCGTATGAAGGGCGGATTGTATGTCCTGGAGTACACGGGGCCGAAGATAAAGTAGGCGGATGGAGAGTGACTGTGGCTGCCGCGACTAAACAGATTCGTTTGATCGTTTTCAATTCAGATGCCGGGTTGATCGTCGCTCGCTCGCGCGGTCTCTTCGCGCGCGAAGGACTCGATGTCGAGGTGACGGCGACGCCCAATTCAACGGACCAGATGCGCGGGCTCGGCGCCGGCTCGTGGGAGATCGCCTCGACGGCGTTCGACAACGTCCTGGGATGGTCGGGCCGCGAACGCGCGGAGTTTGCGGCGGTGGCTCAGGCGGCGCAGGGAATCCTGCTGCCGGTTTACGTCCGGCCGGAGATCAAAACGTGGGACGGCCTTCGGGGAAAGCCCCTCGCGGTCGACGCCGTGGACACGGCCTATGCGCTGGTTCTGAGGCGGATTCTCCTCGCGCACGGTCTCGATCTCAATCGCGGCGATTACCAGTTGGTCGCCTGCGGAGCGACGGGCAAACGGCTCGAGTCGATGAGCCGCGGCGAAACGTTTGCCGGAGTTCTCAACCCGCCATGGGACGCTAAAGCCGCGGCTGCCGGTCACGTCCGCCTCGGCGACCACCGCGAGGCGCTGCCGAATTATCCGGGCGGCGTCTACGCCGTGAGCCGTGGCTGGGTGGCAAGCCACCGGGAGGAGCTGATAGGTTTTTTGCGCGCCTGGCTTGCGGGCCTCAGATGGGCGCACGATCCAAGCAATCGGGAGGAGACGATCGAGCTTGTGGCCGCCGACCAGGAGATGAGCCCGCAGGCGGCCGCCGCGCGCCTGGCGCAACTGCCGAAAGATGGCTCGTTGGACCTCGCCGGATTGCAAAGCGTGCTCGACCTCAGGCTGCTATTCAATTTCGCTCCGAAGCTCGGCGGGGACCTCAAGCGCTACTACGATCTCGAATACCACCATGCCGCGCGGGGATGACGGTTCATCGGCAAGCTTGAAATCAGCGGACCGGTAACATAAAAGGGAACCCGAACCCGGCCGCTCAAACCAGGAGGTGTCTCATGAAACGATTTTCCCTTCTTTTAATGGCCAGCCTGTGGGGCTTGTGGTCCATGGGGGGATCGGCCTATGCCGCCGCATCCAAGCTCGATGAGCTGATTGCCGGAGCTAAGAAGGAAGGCGTCATTGAGTTCTATGGCCCTTCGACTTTAGGCCCGGAAGGCGCTCAGGCCTTAATTGCGGGCTTCAACAAAAGGCACGGCCTGAATGTCAAATTGAACTACAGCCCTTCCGGCAACATGACGCGGGACACGGCCAAAGTCGTCGGGCTTTCCGCCTCAGGCCAGCCCCCGGAATGGGATATTATGGTTGTGACGGATGCCCACCACGGCTCTCTTTGGTTGAGAAAGCTTCACAAACCCTTCGACTACGCGAGCGTCGGCGTCGCGAAGGATCGCACCGAGTACGACAATGGCACAATTTCCGTTGCCAACCAGTTTGCGCTCCCTGCTTATAACAAGAAGATTTTGCCAGCCAACGATGTACCGAAAAAATGGGAGGACCTTCTCGATCCGAAATGGAAGGGCAAACTCGGAGTCATCAATTCGACCCACCACTGGGGGCGGTTGGCCGCCGGTCCTTGGGGCGAAGAGAAAACGATCGACTTCGTAAAAAAACTGTCGGCCCAGCAGCCCATTCTGACGCGAGCGGGGGAGATGGCTCAGCGGTTGATTTTGGGGGAAGTCCTTGTGTCGGCGACTTTACAAGACAGCCAGCTCCACGAGGCGAAGGAATCGGGCGCGCCGCTCGTTTTCGCCGAGCAGGTTCAGCCGGTGATCTCGCCCGAGTATCATGTCGGCGTGTTGAAAAATGCGCCGCATCCGAACGTGGGGCATCTCTTTGTGGCGTATATGGCCTCGGCGGACGTCCAGTCGATCTGGGAAAAATACACCGGCCATACCTCGGCGTACGTGCCGGGAACCACTGCGTATAAGTTCGCCCAGGGAAAACAAGTCGTCTACATGAAACAGGACCAGGCCGCAAAAGTCGACAAGATATCACGGCAAATCGGCAAGATCCTCGGTTTCGATTGATGGCCCGCGACAGCCGCCGAACCGGAGAACGGATGTGAAAGCAGAGACGCGCTCAGAGTCCATTTGGGGGACCTGGCCGGGGGTTGCCCGTCTCAGGCTCCAGGGGACGACGCTGTTCGCTTCGGGCCTCTCGGCGTTCCTGGCAATATTGATCGGGTTGCCGGTGGCGATGGTCATTCTCATGAGCCTTCGCACCGGCTTTCCCGGCGAAGTTGTCCCTTTCACGCTGGAAAATTTTGCCGAGGTCTATTTAACCCAGAGAACCTATGAAGTCCTGCTCAACACCGTATTGTTCGCCGTCTCCAGCGTGGCCGTGACTCTGGTCATCGCCGTCCCCTTGGTCTGGATTCTCATGAGGACGGATGTGCCGTTTAAAAAAACCATTTACGTGCTTCTCACCGTCGGAATTCTGATTCCCGTTTTTCTTAGGACCATCGCGTGGATACTGCTCCTCAGTCCGCGGATCGGCCTGCTCAACAAATGGCTGCAAGAATTGTTCTCCCTGAGCGGTCCTCCCTTTAATTTATACAGTCTCACCGGCATGGCGTTCGTCCAGGGCATCTCTTTTGTGCCCGGCGCGTTTTTTATGCTGGCTGCCGCTTACCGGTCTATGGACCCGTCTTTGGAAGAGGCGGCCTACACGTCGGGCGTCGGCAAGCTCAAGACGTTTCTGCGGATCAACATCCCGATTACGCTGCCTGCCATCGCCGCGGTCATGGTCTATCTGTTCATGACGGCCGTCGCGGTCTTCGAGGTGCCGGCGATTATCGGCTTGCCGTCGCGCATTCTGGTTTTGAGCTCGCTGATATACACTTCGACGACCCCGTCGACCGGACTGCCGAATTACGGCGTCGCCGGCGCCTACGGCGCGATCATGCTCGTTGTTGGGCTGACGCTCGCTCTTTTATACGTCCGGGTGGTCAAGCAAGGGAAAAAGTACACCGTCATCACGGGGCGGGGATACCGCCCCCGCGAAATCGCGCTCGGGCGATGGAAATGGGCGGCGCTGGCTTTCGTTTTCTTTTATCTATCCATCGAGGTTTTCGTTCCTTTTATCGTTCTTCTGTGGGCCTCGCTGCTCCCTTACCTACAGCTTCCGTCGGCCGAAGCCCTGGCCTCGTTGTCGTTTAAACACTATATCGAGATCCCGACCCGCGTGGGACTCCAGCCGTTCATCAACACGGCGATACTGATGGTTGCCGTGCCCACGGTAACGATGATTCTGAGCGTTCTGGTGTCGTGGGTTGTGATCAGGACTCAGGTGTCGTTCCGCGGCTTTCTGGACACGCTGGCCTTCATTCCGCACGCGGTTCCCGGAATTCTTATGGCCGTGGGGCTGGCTTATCTAGGGCTGGCCTACCGGGATTACTTTCCGTTGTACGGCACCATTTTCATCATCATTCTCGCCCACACCATCAACTGGATCGCCTACGGCACGCGCACGACCAACAGCGTCATGATCCAGGTCCACCGGGAGCTGGAAGAGGCGGGCCGGGTGTCGGGGGCGTCCGCGCCGCGCGTGTTGGGAAAGATCGTTTTGCCGCTGATCGCCGCCGGAGTCCTCAACAGCTGGATCTGGATCGGTATGCTGTCCTATCGGGAAGTCACCATGTCCTTGACCCTCCTGACCCGCGGCAACGTGGTGGTATCCACCGTGGTCTGGCAGTTTTGGGGGAGCGGCTGGGTTCCCCAGGTTTCGGCGCTGGGGGTGATTTTAATTCTGTTTGCGGCGATCGTCGTCGGCACTCTCCGGTTCGCCCTCTCAAGACTCGGCGAAGTCGGGGGAACAAGCTAAAAAGGGAAGCCGTCCTCGCTCCATCGAACAACAACCGGGAAGCTCGAACGGGATTTTCTCCCAAGGCTCTAAAGTGATTCGCGTTACATCGCTGCGCAAAACTTTTTTCGGGTTGCATGGAACCGTCAGAGCTCTCCAGGGTATAGACCTGGACGTGCGCGAGGGGGAATTTTGCGTCCTCCTGGGCGCCAGCGGCTGCGGCAAGACCACGACGCTGCGCTGCGTGGCCGGGCTGGAGCGGCCGGAAGAAGGGGAGATTGAAATCGGCGGGACGCTGGTCAGCTCTCCGGCGAAGCGCATCTTTGTCCCGACGGAGAAGCGGGACATCAGCATGGTGTTTCAGTCCTATGCCATCTGGCCGCATATGGATGTATTCCACAATGTGGCCTTTCCGTTGACCCAGGGCTACAGGCGCGTGGCGAAGAGTCAGGTGGCGGAAAAGGTTCGCCAGGCACTCCGGCTGGTGCGGCTGGACGGCTTGGAGGATCGGCCGGCTACGGATTTGAGCGGCGGGCAGCAGCAGCGAGTCGCGATGGCGAGAGCGATGGTGACGGAACCGAAGATTCTCCTCATGGACGAGCCGCTGAGCAACCTCGACGCGCGGCTGCGCGAGCAGATGCGGGTGGAGCTTAAGAAAATCACCAAGGCCATCGGCGTGACGACGCTTTACGTCACGCACGATCAGGCGGAAGCGTTGAGCCTCGGAGATAAGGTGTGCGTCATGGACGGCGGTGAGATACTGCAAGTCGCGCCGCCGAACGAAGTCTACGCCAAACCGGCCAGCCTTTTTGTCGCCCAATTCGTCGGCGAGATGAATTTCGTGAAGGGCAAGGTCGCCGGCCCGACATTGATTGAATGCCCTCTGGGCATTCTTCCGCTCCCCGCCCCCGCAGGGTTTTTCGCCCCGAGCGCCGTGACGCTGGCGATTCGCCCCGAGCACGTCAAGCTCGATTCGGCCGACGGCTCTTCCGCCTCCCTCACCGGTTCCATCACGACGAAGAACTACCTCGGAGACACCGCCCTGTTGGAAGTCGAGGTCAACGGCGTGAGCCTGCTCGTCAAGCTGCCCGGCGACTCGGCATTCTCCGTCGGGCAGAAGATCGCCGTGACGTTGCCCCTCGATCGGTGGCGCGTCTTTCCGGGATAGAAGTGGTCGAGAGGCAGTTCATTCGCTTTAGCGTCCCGTCGGCCCCAGTTGTTTTCCTCGGATGTTTGACGATGGCCAGGTCAGTGGACTAAGCTGAGTCCAGTTATGGCCAAGGTCAACGCAAAGTCAGGCAAGCCCGTCGCTCGACTGGTGCCTTACTCTCCCAAAGGCGAGCCGCGCCGGCCCGGCCGGTTGCGCGGCCGCATTCGCATGAAGAAAAACTTCGACCGGCGGCTTCCAAAAGCGATCCTGGCGTCGTTCGAGGACAGATCCTAAGGGGGTTCTCTGTGACGGCGCATTCACCACAGAGACACAAAGTTCGCATGGTTCGACAAGCTCACCACGAGCGGAATTCGTCATAGCCGCTCATCCTGAGCTTCGCCGAAGGACGTGTCCTCAGCGCCTCCGCGGTTAGCCAGACTGATCGCTGAAGTTCCTCGATTCCAACCTTGCAGTCCCGTAGCGACTGTGACATAGACGAAAATATTATGAGCACGAATACAACAGGCGAGACTTTCAAACGACGGCCGGTTGAACATTTACTCCGGGCGAAATCCGTCGCCATCGTCGGCGCATCGCCGAAGGGGCGCTGGCCGATGGGAATTTATCGCAACCTCAAGAAGGCCAAATACAACGGCAAGCTGTTTCTGGTTAATCCCAATTACAAAGAGATCGCCGACGATCCCTGTTATCCGAATCTCGCCGCGCTGCCCGAGGCGCCGGAGCATTTGCTG
>MGSS01000160.1 GCA_001798595.1 Deltaproteobacteria bacterium RIFCSPLOWO2_12_FULL_60_19
AGAGTGGATGGATATCCTGCTCAACTTGAGGTGGAGCTTCTAGCTTCGTAGTCGCTTGGGTGACAAAAGGGGAGCCGGAAACGGCTCCCCCTTTTTTTTGATAGGCTGCTGAAAAAATCGTGATCGTGCTCGTGTTACTTCGAAGCGCCCTCTGAAGTTTCGTGTTCGTGGGGAGGGGGCGAGCACGAATCACGAACACGGTTTTTTGATAGCTCCTCGTTGTCTTTTCCCCCCGTCGATGATAGTTTGCTGCGAGCGTCCTCTTCACCTGACGAAGCGCGTTTCATGAAGAAGAAATCAACTTCCCTGCTGCGGTCCCTCACGCTCGTTGTTTTCGCTCTCTGCCTTTCGCCGGCGTTTTCCTCCGCGCCAGAGGGCGGCCTCTACCCCGGCAAGCTCGCCATCCAAAAAGCCAAAGATCTCTCTCCCGAAGCGCGGGAAGTCGAGGCGCGCTTCGCGAAATATCTCGAAGAGCACACCGACGAGGCGGTCGCGCGCTATAAGACCAAATACGGCAAAGAGATCAATACCGACAACGTGCGCGAGCTGTCGAAGGACTACGCGCCGGGGGGGATGGAAGCCGAGGAGGCACAGACGAAAGCGGCGCGGGCGCGCTGGAGCTCCGCCGTTCACGAGCCGTCGAGCGCGTTCGCCAAGGAGATCTACCGGCGGGATTTGAAGAAGCCGGCGGCCGGCAACGAACGGAACCTGGTGATCTTCACCGGGGGCGGCGCGGGAGCGGGCAAAACCACGAGCATCCAGGGCGTTCCAGGGCTTCAGCGCGCCGTTGAAGCGGCGCAGATCGTTTACGATACGACGCTATCGAGCCTGAGATCGTCTTTGGAGCGCATTTCCTTGGCCCTGGAGGCAGGCAAGTTGGTGAGCATCGTGTTCGTCTATCGCGACCCGATAGACGCGCTTGTGGGCGGCGCCCTGCCGCGGGCCGAGCGCATGGGAAGGACGCTTCCGCTGGATGTTTTCATGGAGACGCACCTGGGATCGCCGCCCGTATTGCTCAAGGTTGCCGAGCTTTACAGGAGCGATACGCGGGTCGAGATCGCCGTCATCGACAACAGCCGCGGCAGAGGCAAAGCCGCGGTAGCGGATCTCGCGTTTGTCGAGAAAGCGGCGAAGAGATACACGAAAGAGGATCTACGCGGCAAGCTCGTTCGGGCGCTGGAGGATGCCTATGAAAAAGGCAAGCGCGGAGAAAAAAACGGGATCTCGGAAACGGTCTATCGCGCGTTTAAAGGAAATGCCCCTTGACGAGTACACGGCGCTTCTGGCGCGGGAAATGACAAAGACGCTCAACCGGGCGGCTGCCGAGGAGACTTTGCGACCGACAGCCGGCAGGAAATGCAACGTGAAAAATGCAAAATGCAAAGTGAAAAGTGAAAAATGAAACATCAAAAATTCGGGATCATTTTAAATTTTGCAATTTGCAGTTTGAATTTTTCATTGCCCGGCCTTCTCCTCCCGGCTTTGCTCCTTGCGCTGAGCGGCCTGTTGCAGGCCTGCAGCGGGGACATTTTTAGCGGCTCCCTCCCCCGATGGGGAATCGGCGGACGGTACAACGAAGGGAGAGAGCAGTTTCTGCGGGGGCGGGGCGGAAATATGGACACGGCGGTGGAGGCGCTGCAGTCGGTGGTCAAAGACGATCCGACCTACAAAGACAGCATGACGCTGTTGGCAAGGGCGTACTACAGGAAAGGGTACTTTGACGCCGCCCGGCAAGTCTCGCAGCGGGCGCTGCTGCTCAACAAGGACGACGAGATCGCCTGGCTCGTTCTCGGCCTGGCCCAGCTAAGAGTGGGAGAGGATGAGCCGGGCATGGAAACACTAGGCGGCGCGATTACGTTGGCGAGCAAGGCATCGCGCGGCGGCTACCGCAACTTCCCCGATTGGGACAGCAAGGCGATCGTGCGCACCGCCGTCTCGCGCGCGGTGGTGGCGTATAAGAAGGGGCTCGAAGAAAAAGAGGGTATCCTTCGCGCCGTTGAGACCATTCTCCTGCGCATGGATGACGAAGAGAACTTTCAGAGGATCAACAAGCCGAGAGTGGAGCAGCGCGGCAGGGAATAACCCCGTATCGCGTCCCGGCTAGGGCTCTTCTCCGTCCCCGTCTCTGAAAAAATCGTCTCTCTCGTCTTTCCGCGCCAGGTCGATCTCTTCTTCCATTCGTTTTCCGAGCCACTCGCCGCCGGCGATGACTTCCGGCCAGTTGATTTCCTTGCCGGAGGTCAGGGCGAGATTTTTTTCGATCCCGGAGCGGATCTCCCTGCTCGGGTCCCAGAATCTCCCGTAAGGGGTGGTGTAAATAATGTCTTCGATCCAGCCGTGAAGTCCTTTCATGCCGGCCTGGATCTCTTTGAGACCTCTCGGGCGGTCTCCATCCCTGCCGAGAACCAAGCCGAGGTAAAGTCTCGCAAGGTGATCCCGATCGTAGCGGGTCAGGGCGCGCTCGAAGGCCTGGCGCGCTTCGGGGTACTTGCCCAGCCGGTAGTTGGCCCGGCCGACATAGGTCCACACTCCCTGCGGAAAAACACTGTAATAGAGGAATTGAGGATCGATCTCCGCGGCCCGCTGAAAATGGCCCAGCGCCTTGTTCGAGTCGCCGTAGAGGAGATCGTAGCGCCCGGTCTGAACTTCCCCCGTGGCGGCGCAGCCGGAGAAGATCAAAGCCGTAAATGCAAAATGAAAAATGCAAATTGCAAAATGAAAAATTTGGCGCTTTCCGGCCTTCGTTTTGGACTTTACACTTTGCATTTTGCGATTTTCATTTTTCATTGCGATCCCTCCTCAGAATGAAGCCTAGGCGCACCGGGGCGGAAAATCAAGACCCCTAAGGGAGGGGCTTTATCGGTCCCCGAAAGAGGGCGACCGGCCGGTCGCCCCTACCTGCCTGCCCGTTTTTGGGCGACCACAGGGGGTCGCCCCTACAGAATTTTCGGTAGTGGTTCAATTTGATTTGAACAACGTGTCATCGTAGGGGCAGGCCCCTGTGCCTGCCCGTTTTTGGGCGATCACTCACCCGGCCCACAACCGGTCGGCGAGGGTAGCCAAGAAATAGCCTACGCTCACGTAGGCGTTCAGGTCGAAGAACGCCTTGTTGACGCGCGACAGGTCGTCGGGCTTGACCAGGCGGTGTTCCCACAGGAGGACCAGGGCGACCGCAGCCGTGCCGAACCAATAAATAGGTCCCAGGCGCGCTGTAAGGCCTACCAGCAGCAGAAAGAGGATGGTGAGGCAGTGAAAGGCGCTCGACAGGTAGAGCGCGCCTCTCACGCCGAAGCGGACCGGGATGGAGCGGAGCCTGGCGGAGCGATCGAAGTCAAAGTCTTGCAGGGCGTAAATGGTATCGAAGCCGGCGAGCCAGAAGAGCACCGCCGCGCCGAGGAAGAGCGGCGGGGCGATATCGCCCAGGCTGTTCGGCGTCCCACCGACTGCGAGCCATGCGCCCATTGGCGCAAGCGACAAGGCAAGGCCGAGAAAGAGATGGGAGGTCCAGGTGAATCTCTTGGTGAGCGAGTAAAAAAAGATGACCGCCAGGGCGAGCGGAGAGAGGGCGAAACAGAGCGGGTTCAATTGAGACGCGGCGAAGACAAAAAGGGCGGAGGCGAGCAAAGTCAGCAGGACGGCCTCCCGGACCTTCACTTTGCCCTGCGGCAGCTCCCATGCCTGCGTGCGGGGATTGAGCGCGTCGAACCGGCGGTCGGCGAGGCGGTTGAATCCCATCGCCGCGCTCCTCGCGCCGACCATGGCGACGAGGATCCAGACGAGCGAGCGGAGCGTGACCGGATAGCGCGGCCAGGCCAGGGCCACGGATGCGAGCGCGAAGGGCAAGGCGAAGACCGTGTGGGAGAAGCGGATGAGGCGGCCGTAAGCGCGAATCCTGCGAAGTAAACCCGTGCTCGTGGCTCGTGATCGTGCTCGTGGATCGTGCTCGTGGGTCATATTCGTGCTCGTATGTTCGTGTTACTCCGAAATTGGCCTCTGGGGCCTCGTGTTCGTGTTACTGCGAAGTCCGCCTTCGAAGTCTCGTGCTCGTGGGAGGCGGGGACGAACACGAGTCACGATCACGAGCACGTCTTTAGATCGACCGGATCGTGCTCGTAGATCAAGATCTATTCATGATCCAGGGACTGGGCCAGGCGAGTAAGCATCCGGCCCACTCTGTCATAGCCCGACCGAAGCTCGTCGTACACCTTTTTCGTGATGTAGCCCAAATCCTTAGCCAGAAGCAGTTGATAACGAACTTCAGCCGCAGAGCCTCTAGCGATCCCCACAAATTGCCTAAACTCACGGCTATTCAGCCTCATTGACCCCTCACCTAAATTCATCCCTACAGAGCTTGCAGCTCGCCTCATTTGCGAAGTGAGACCAAAGCTCTCTCCTCTCGGGAATTCAGCCGTTATCTTGTAGACTTTCAGCGTAAGCTCATGGGCGAGTTTGAAAACATCTAGTTCTTCAACCGATTTCATATCGTGCTCGTGGTGTTCGTGTTACTCCGAAGTTGGCGTATGGGGCCTCGTGTTCGTGTTTGTCCCCTCCCCACGAGCACGAGCACGAGGCACGAACACGTTTTTTATATCCCTAATTTGGGCCAGATCGAGTCGATATAGTTCTTCGTCTTCTCGTCCATCACGATCGCGTCGGGCCACTCCCGCTCGAAGCCTTCGCCCGGCCACTTTCGGGTGGCGTCGATGCCCATCTTGGAGCCGTAGCCCATGAGCGGCGCGGCGTGATCGAGGACGTCCACGGGACCTTCGACGAAGACCACGTCGCGTTTGGGATCGATGTGATTGCCGGCGATCCAGGCGACCTCGGCCGGGTCGTGAACGTCGACGTCGTGGTCGACGACGACGATGATCTTGGTGAACATCATCTGCCCCAGTCCCCAGAGGCCGTGCATGATCTTCCGCGCGTGCGCCGGATATTCCTTCTTGATCGAGACGATCGCCAGGTTGTGAAATACGCCGTGGACCGGCAGGTCGATATCGACGATCTCCGGAAAGGTCAGGCGCATGAGCGGCAGGAAAATCCGCTCCGTCGCTTTGCCGAGAAAGGCGTCCTCCATCGGCGGCCGCCCGACGATGGTCGTGAGATAGATGGGATTTTTCCTGTGGGTGATGCAGGTGACGTGGAAGGCGGGATAGCGGTCGGCCAGAGAGTAAAAGCCGGTGTGGTCGCCGAACGGCCCTTCCACGCTGAGCGGCTCCGACGGATCGATATAGCCCTCGATCACGATATCGGCATCGGCCGGCACCTCGACGTCGACGGTCACCGCCTTGACCAGCTTAACGGCTTTTTTTCTGAGAAAGCCGGTGAACAGCAGCTCGTCGATCTGATCGGGTAGGGGCGCGGTGGCGGCGTAGATCAGCGCCGGATCGCCGCCGAGACAGGCGGCCAGCTCCATGCGCCCCGTGGCTTCTTTCTGGCGCTGAAAGTGGCGCGCGCCGACTTTGTGCGGGTGCCAGTGCATGCCGGTCGTGCGCGCATCGAACACCTGCATGCGGTAGAGGCCGACGTTGCGCCTGCCGTCGCGCGGGTCGCGCGAAAATACGGCGGGCAGCGTAATGAACGGGCCGGCGTCTCCCGGCCAGCAGGTAAGCACCGGCAGCATATTCAAGTCCGGATCGCGCTCGATCACCTCCTGGCACGCTCCCTCGCCGCTGATGACCTTAGGCGCCGCCCCCGCCAGGCGCAACAGCTCGGGCAGCATCCGAAGCTTGTCGCGCAAGGACGCGGGCGGCTTTAACCGGGTGAGATGCTCGATGTCGCGGGCGATCTCTTCGATGTCTTTCACGCCCAGCGCCAGCGCCATCCGCTTAGCCGACCCGAAGGCGTTGATTAAGACGGGAATATTTTTGCCGACGACGTTTTCAAACAGCAGTGCCGGGCCGCCGCTTTTCATCACTCGGTCGGCGATTTCGGTGACTTCCAGCTCCGGCTTGACCGGATAGCGGATGCGCTTGAGCTCCCCCTCGCGCTCCAAAACTTGAACGAACTCCTGCAAGCTGTTATACGCCATCAAGTTGACATGTCTAATCCGATAACGGCCAGGAAGTCAACAAAACAGACTGGGGAATGGGAGGCCGCGCTCGGGCGCTGGACGACGCCAAGCCTCGTCGCTTTGCTGACCCTCACAGCTTTTTTCCCCGTATTGCAGAATCAATTCGTCGATTGGGACGACGCCAAGATTCTGATCGAGAACCCTCACTACCGCGGCCTCGGTTGGGCTCAGCTCCGCTGGATGTTTACCACGTTTTACATGGGCCACTATCAGCCGCTGAGTTGGATGACTTTTGGAACGGACTATCTCCTGTGGGGCATGGACCCTTTCGGGTATCATCTGACCAATCTCCTGCTCCACGCCACCAATGCCGTCGTCTTTTATTTTATCGCTTTTCGCCTACTCTCCCTGACGATTTCCGTTCCCGATTTGCCGGGCCTATCCGGCGTGATCGCCCCGAAGCTGGCGGCGGGTTTTGCGGCCCTTTTCTTTGCCGTTCACCCTTTGCGGGTGGAGTCCGTTGCGTGGGCCACTGAGCGGCGCGACGTCCTGTCGGGCTTCTTCGTCCTCCTGACCGTTCTCTTCTATCTGCGGTCGGCGGCGGTGGAAACGGGTCCCTTCCGGCGGCGGTGGATGAGGACAGCCGTGCTCTTTTACGTTCTGTCCCTGCTGGCGAAGGCGAGCGGCGTGGTCCTCCCGTTTGTCCTTCTTCTTCTTGACATCTATCCGTTAAAGCGGCTCGGCGGCGGCCCGGGAAAGCGGTTCGAGCCAGCTCACGCGCGTGAGTTTATCGAAAGGTGGTTTGGTCGAGCCGCTCGGGCGGTATGGCTGGAGAAGCTGCCGCTTCTTATCCCCGCCGCGCTCTTCGGCGCCGCCGCCATACTTGCGCAACGGGAGGCCGGGGCGTTATCGTCGGTGGAAAAATATGGTTTTCTGGCGCGGGCGTCGCAGGCCTTTTATGGTCTTGCCTTCTACCCTTTGAAGACGGTTTTGCCCCTCGGCCTGTCCCCGCTCTACGAGATGCCGCGCTATTTTTGGTCTCTGACCTGGTCCTTTATCCTAAGCGGCATCGTTGTCACCGCGGCGAGCTTGATCCTGTACTTGGCGCGGCGACGCTGGCCCGCCGGCCTAGCCTGCTGGGTCTGTTATGGCGTTATCCTGTCGCCTGTCCTGGGCATCTTTCAGGCCGGGCCCCAGCTTGTCGCCGACCGGTACAGCTACCTCTCCTGTCTTGGCTGGGCGGTCCTCGCAGGAGCAGGCCTGCTCCAGTGTTGGCGGCTTTGGCTCCGAGAGCGGATAAGCGCGTTAGGCTTTAAGCTGACACAGGGGTCGGCTGCGGGAATTATTCTCCTGCTGGCCGCCCTGACCTGGCAACAGGCGCAGGTTTGGCGCGATGGAGAGACGCTTTGGCGGCATGCTATTGCAGTCGCGCCGTCACGCGTAGCTTACAGCAATCTGGCTGACCTACTGCGTACTGACGGCAAGACGGAAGAGGCGATCGAGAACTATCGCCAGGCCCTTCGGCTGAATCCTGTGCACTGGCACGCCCATCATGAACTGGCCATACTCCTAGAAGGCCAGGGAAAGACGGATGTGGCGGAGGAACACTACCGCAGCGCGCTGACGATCAAGCCTTCATCCGTCGAGGCGCATTATAATCTGGGGATGCTGCTTGCGGAGCGGAAAGAATTCGAACAAGCGATGGCGCAGTTTCGCGAGGTTCTGAGACTTAGTCCGGATCATGCCGAGGCCCACTCCGCTCTTGGCGCCGTCTTATCAAACCTGGGCCGGCTCCAGGAAGCCGTCGCTCATCTCCAGAAGGCTGTGAAGATTAAACCCGACTTCGCGGACACGCACCGGAACCTGGGCCAGCTTTTGGCGGCCCGGGGCGACCTCGATCAAGGGATTGATCACTTCCGGCAGGCTGTGAGTCTTGAGCCGGACTTTGCCGAGGCCCATGAGAGTCTGGGCCGCGCCCTCGTCCTGCTAGGCAGGAAGGATGAGGCGGCGAGGCATCTCCAGGAGGCCGTGAGGATATTGAAGTCGCGCGGCGAAGCCGGTAGGGTCCCCTAAAATTTGCTCGCGCGCTATGGGCAGTCCACGCCTGCGCGACATCATGAAGTCACAGCTTCGCTTTTTTGATTCAACCGACGAGCTTCTGAGCGGCGAGCATCTTCTTCCAAGGCGCGGTCATGTCAACTCATCGGGCGACAAGTCAAGATTTTTGAGGCGGCCTGCTAGCGTGAAAGGCTGTCAGGCTCAGAAGCAAAGCGCAGGCAGTCAAGGTGATTCCCGAGATCCAGGCCCCCAAAAGAAAGCTGTTGGGAAGATAGTAAAACTCGACTTCGTCATCGCCGGGGTCGACCGCGATTGAAACCAGGCCTTGCCCGTTTGCGACGGCGAATGGCTCGCGCACACCGGCGGATCCATGAATCTTTGCCCGCCAGCCTGTGAAATAGTTTTGGTTGAGCACCAACCTGTCCGGGGCGTTAACCCGGAACGCAACTCTCACTCGAGACATTGTCCAGTCGCGTATGGAAACGGTGTCCTGCGAGCTTTCGAGATAAGCTTCGCCCCGATAGTCGGCGTCATCGGCTGTCCGTACCTTTCCTCGTCTCACCTGGATGTTTTCGTAGCCACGCAATACGCCGGAATTACTTTTTAACGCCGGATAGAGGTAACTGTACATTGTAGGATAATAGACGGTGATCTCCTTATAGCGCGTGGCAAATTGCCGGTGGTACGGTAGCTGGATGGGGCGGCCGACAAAGATGTCGCCGAAGAGATTCCAGCCGAGGACGGCCAGCTCAAGATAGATAGCCATCGGGATGCCGTACCGGACCGATGCGAGCAGCGACCGGCTATCGGCGCGGGCGGCGCGCCGGCACAACCAGCCCAGGCCATGTCCAACGGCGACGGCTAAAACGAACACGACGGCGGCCAAAAAGCGCGATGGGACCGTCAGAGAGCGGTACAAGGGTAACTGCTGGAGCAGCGCCCAGAGATCGATGGGGGAACCGTTCCCCAGCACCGTGACGATCGCGACCAATCCCGTGGCATAAAGCGGCCACTGCGAACGCCATGACACGACGAACCCGCATACGGCCAACGCCAGTCCGAGATACGTAATATAGGCGCCGTACTCATGCCATTGGTGATCGGCTCCGAGCTTCCATAATCGGTCGTGAATCGTCGTTGAAACCGTGTCGGGTAATGACTTCGAGAACTCATTAAATACGCCGCGATCGCGCATCTGCAGAGGAGCCTGACCGTCACGCGTCGCCTGATATAGCAGCGCTTGTCGCGGATCGAGGAATACGGCGATTAATCCCGCCGGCGAGAGCCCTTCGACCGTGACCTGCCGCGGGTTGGTTCCGACGAACTCAAGTTGGGGCAGAAGCTTGACCGCCGATAGAAAGAGCGTTAAAACCACCGTGCCACCCCAGCCCAAAGCAAACCGCCAGGATCGCGTCCGGATGCTTTCCAGCATTGCCCAAACAGATAGGAAAGGCAGGTACACCGCCATGATGTACACCGATCCAAACGTCAGAACCGAAGAAAGCAGCAGCGCGGCGACGATGACGAAGCGGAGGTCGGCGCCGAACCGAAGCACGCACAGCATCAGCCAGGGCATCAGTCCAAGAACAGACCACTCAAGATGACCCTCAGCGATGTGGAGCGCGAAATGAGCGCTCATCATAAACACCACACCCCCGGCAAAACAGCCGGGTGATGGCACGTTCCAACGGCGCAGCAAAGCGGCCATGCCGGCCGTGCCCAGCATCATGAATAGGACGACCTGCACCCTCAGACCCAACGGGGCCCCCAGCGCCAATACCGGCAGGTACCACGGAGAAGGGAAGGGAGAGTCCGGATGAGCCAGCAGGACCGTGCCGCCGTTGACGTAGGGGTTCCAGAGCGGAAGCTGGCGGTCGCGCAACAACGCTAATCGAGGGGTCTCGTAGCGAAAAGTGAACTGGTCCCAGTCATGTCTTCCGTAGCGATCGAGCCCGCTGAACAGCAGCGGGCAGTATAAAAGAGTCGCTGCGATTAGGGCTAGATACACACGCCGGCCCTGCTGATCCCGGCCGAAGCATGCTTGCATACAATTGGCAAACAGTGTGTTCATCGAGACCAACGCCGTTTACAATAGCAGGTTGCTGAAAAACTCCGTTCATCCTTCGACAAAGCTCAGGACGAACGGAGGATGGATTGAAATCATTGGAGAATTTCCGTTCGTGCTGAGGCTCTCGAAGCACGAGTGGCTTTTTTCAGCATCCTGCTAAAAAATTCTCTCCACTTTAGCCCCGCGGAAGAGTTCCCCCGCCGGGTCTTTCTTCCACAATTCCCGCCACGGCTCTGCTCTTGGCCCCTTTATGTGAGTCGTACACTTCCTGGATTATATATAAGGGCCGTTCCTTTATTTCGTTGAAAATTCTCCCTATGTATTCTCCCAAAATGCCCAAGCAGATTAATTGAACCCCGCCCAGGAATAACACCCCCACCATTATCGTCGCCCACCCTTGGACAGTGTATCCCATAGCTTTTTGCACAAACACGCTGCATGCGTACAAAAAGGCTAGAAAGGAGGCCAAATATCCTAACCACATCGCCAGCCTTAACGGAACGATTGAAAATGAGGTGATGCCATCGACGGCAAACTTAATCATCTTCATGTAGGGATATTTTGTCCCTCCAGCGTGCCGCTTGTCTCTCAGGTAGCGGACACCCGTCTGGCTGAAGCCTACCCAGCTTACCAGGCCTCTGACGAACCTGTCTCTTTCCCTCATCACTTTCAGTTGTTCGACAACCCGCCTGCTCATTAACCTGAAGTCGCCCACAGAAACAGGGATATCGACCTCCGAAGAAGCTTTTAACGTCTGGTAAAATAATTTCGCGGTGAGAAGTTTCAACCAGGTCTCGCCTTCTCTCGTTTCTCGAACACCGTAGACCACATCATAGCCTTCCTTCCACTTTTCAACGAAGCTGACGATAACCTCAGGAGGGTCCTGGAGGTCGGCGTCGATCACCACAACCGCATCACCCCTGGCCATGTCGATCCCGGCCGTGATCGCTATTTGATGGCCGAAATTCCGGGAAAACTTTATGACTTTGACATTTGGGTCCAAATCCGCAATATCGACGAGTTTTCGATATGAATCGTCCTTGCTTCCATCGTCTATGAAAATGATTTCGTAAGAAAGAGAAGACAGCGCATCGACGACTTTCTTCAATCGAGCATAGAATGCGCCGATGCCCCCGGTCTCGTTAAAGACCGGCGCCAGAATGGATAACAACGGCGCATGGTTATTTCGGCCGTCGCTGGCAGGTTCTTGCTTAATATTTTGGTCCGACATGCGTGTCCTCCGAGAGAGATCGGGGTTAGAACGCGCGATCTGCAACGCGAATGGCGTTAGCCATCAGCGTGAAGGTCAAATTCTTGGCCGGCAAAGATGGGATGGTTGTCCCATCCACAAAATAGAGATTATCGAAATAATGACTCCCGCAATCCCTGGAAGCCGTGTGAAGGCCGGCGCCCGTAGACATTGGGACGGTCCCCGCATAATGCGCGCTCGCGCCCATCGGACGGACATGAATCGTTCCCGGCGGGACCACGCACCCAAGGCTCCATAGCGCCCGCTTGACGGTCTTCAGAACTTGCTTGATTAGGATTCTCTCTTCGGCCGGCGGCGAATAGCAGATAGCGAGTCGGGGATGATCCGATGCGCCGTCCGTTTTAAGAGTGACGTAGTTGCTTTCGCGCCTCACGTCACGGAAGTTCACGTTGACGACGCCCAGCCCGGCCCGAACTTTCCGGAACACGGCCGTCGACGCGCGCAGGTCAAAGGGCATGTTCTGAATGATCGGGTGCGCCAGCGCCGCTTTCAGCGTGGTGATCTGTCCATGGACATATTTGCGGGGGTCGTTCTGTTCGATCCCCACCGCAAGCTGGTGATACTGGTAACTCCGAGGCTCGTAGGTCTGACCGGCCATTTTGAGGTTCAGAAACGGCACCAGGACCTGCCTGTTATCCATCAGTCCGCGCAGGATCGCAATCTCCCCGGTCCCTTGGAAAATCGACCTCAGATAGATCGCCGAGGACGACAACGTTCCGGCCGCCAAAATGAACCGATCGGCCGTGATCTCGCGCGAGCGGCCCTCGCCGGGGGTTTCGGCGACCGCGCTAAGGATGCGCCGGTGGGCGTCGTAAGTGAAATAGCTCACGTAGGTGTCCGGCAAGTAGGTGAAGTTGGGGTGGCGACGAAGCTCTTCGAGAGTCAGCGAGGGGGTGTACAGCGAGTGTAACGGACAGCCCCAGAGACAGCGCCCGCAGTAGGCGCATGCCGTTCGTCCGTCGCGGTCCACGCTCAAGGTCGCGACGCGGGACCGCCCTATATAGCACCGAAGTTTTCCCACAAGGTAGCGCCGCTTCATTTCGTACGCCGCCAGCAATTGCGCGGAATGCCGATCGAGTTCCAAGGGCTCGAGTAGATTGTCATGAACTGGAAAAAATCGAGCGAGATCGTCCCTGGCGCCGGTGATGCCGATTCGCCGCGCGATTTCACTATAGTAGGGATCAATCTCGCTGTAGTCGAAGGGAAAATCGCCGAGCTCAGCGTCATTGAATGGGTAAACACCACCGGTCCATGCTTCGGCGAGCCCGCCTTGGGCGAAGGAGAACAGCGGCTGGAATCCTTGCCCCTCAAAGTGAAATGTCGCCGGCTGCTTAAAAAGGTAGCTTTTGTTCGGCGGAAACCCGTAATACTCCTGCCTGGCTTGGGGCGACACGACCGCTTCATATTCATCGCCGAGGAAATACCGCACGGGATCGTCAAGGCCGGTCTTGAGTTCGTCAAACGCCGCGCTCCGGTCGATGGTGGCCGGCTTTCGATGACCCACATCGGCCATGATGACATGGTAACCTTTCTGCAAGACCGAGAGCGCGAAATGGACCCCGCTCGCGCCAGACCCTACAATCAGCAGTTTGTCCATTAGATTCGACGTAACCCCCGCCTCTTAAGGCGGGCACAAAGCCGATGGGGTTTCCAAAGGGGAGAAGCGGCAGCTCTCCCCTTTGGTCGAACACGGGAATTCAAACCCCGTGTTCGATATAACTAGACTACCGGCTTGTCCACAACCGCGCGAAGCCGCATTCAAGGAGGAACCGCGCCGGCCACAGGACGATCGTCGCAAGGACGAACGATCCGAGGAACGTAAGGCCATGATACAACGTTATAAGCAACAGCATCGCCTTGCCGCAGGGTTCGGAGCGGTCAAAATAGCGATGGCTCGGCGCGCAGGATTCCAGGATCGCAAGCAGGACTACCAGCTTCGCGCGAACGCCAGAGTGTTTAAAAAAAACACGCGCGTGCGAGTCAACCAGCCTGGTCAGGAACGGATTCCAACAGGCCAAGCGGATCAACAAAGCGTCGAAGGGCGCGGCCGCGCCGTCTCTCAGATAAGGCAGCTTCGCGTGCGCGTCGCGATATTTGCTCAGGACGTAGGCGCTGGGAGGCTGTCCGATTAGATACCGCGAGAACACGCTACATTCACGGTCGAGGGCGTTTTGCGCCGAGCGGGAATCACTCATCGTTCAAGACCAGATTCAGCATTTCAGGAATCCGTTTCATCGTTGCCGAATGCCGCCGAAAGAGCCGGTTGGGCTCGATCGTGCCGTCCTGGTAAAAGGCGGAGAGCTGACCTGCAGTCACGGGCAGGACATGGCGTAAGCCCGGCTCAAGTAATCCCAGAAGACTCAGCATCGGCTTCAACGGCACGTGGATCACCTTCGGCCGTTTGCCGGACATGCGCGCGTGAACGGCTCCGATAAAGTCCTCGATGGCGATCGCTTCCGGACCGCCCACCTCGAATGTCTCATCCGCAAAGATATTCTCGTCAAGAATAGAGCCGAGGCAGGCGACAAGATCATCGATGTAGATCGGCTGAATTCTCGTTCGGCCATCGCCCGGAAGCAGAATAATCGGTTGCCTGGCAAGCCGCAACAGTCCTTGCCATAACGGCGCGTCCCGGCCGATAACCACGGTTGGCCTGATAATCGTATACCTTATCCCGCTTCTTTTCACCGCCTCCTCGGCAAGCTCCTTGGACCTGGCATACGGGTAGCGGCGTTTATCGGGGAACTTCGCCGCGATTGAGCTCACGTACAGGAAGTTCTTACTATTCGCCTTCCGGCAGGCCGAAAGGAGGCTCTCCGTCCCCTTTGTATTAACACTGAAGTACCGCTCCGGCGCCGTTTTGCCGGTCGCCGCAGCCAGGTGCACGACCGTTGTCGCCGGCGTGAGCAGCGGCGCCCAGGTTTCCGGCTGCTCCAGACTCCCGGTCACAAACTGGACATTTTCCGATCTAAAAGAATGCTTAAAGGGCTGGAGAGGTCTTCTGGCAAGGCAGTAGACGATCTCGTAAGCCCGAAGGTCCAGGCTGCTTAACAAACTCCGGCCTATGAATCCGGTAGCTCCCGTGATGAACAAACTCCGCATTACGGCCGTTTTCTACCCGAACCCGTATACTGTTTCCGTTTGCTCTCCGATCCTCAGCTAAGGCTCACGGCTTCGCATCCCGCCGACGGCAAGCCTATGCCGGCGCTTTTGGCGCCTTTTACCTTTTCCACCAAGTGATCGGCAAGTCGCAACGACAACGCAACAATTGTGAGCGTCGGAGCTGAGGCTCCTGACGTGACAAAGGGTGCGCTTCCAGCCACGTAAAGATTGTCCGTGCCATGGACCTTTAAATTCTCGTCCACTACCCCTGCCTGGGGGGAGCGCGCCATCCGACAAGTCCCTATATGATGGTGATTCCAATTAAGAAGACCGGACACTTCCTTCCTACTCATGCCGGCATCCGAGAGTACCTTCATCATCAAGCTTTGTGCCCGCCTGATCGTCTCCGCGTCACGGCCCGACAATCTCAGAGTAACCCTGGGTTTCGGGTTGCCGAACGCATCGTGCTGTTCCTCATCCAGCACCACGCGGTTCCACGGAGACGGTTCCATCTCCAAAATAGGTGAAACCCCGAGCGTGCGCAGCTCGGCCTGGGACGTCACGGAATTAAACTCCATGACTACCCCGCCATAACCGGAGGACTTGAATTCCTCATAAAATTGCCAGGATATCGCCTCCGTGGATTCTTCACCGAGGCCGCTTGCCGCGTCTTCCTTCCAGCCTTGTCCAGCCAGCTGGATATGGTCCATAAAGTGCCTCCCTACCAGGTCATAATCGTTGCCAATCCCCCTAGGAAATTCTCGCGAACGGGAAAGCAGCAGAAGGCGCGGAGTTTCGATACCCCCGCAAGCCACAACAAAAAATCGTGAGCTAATCGATTTCTTCAGCCCATCGACGGTTTGCACCTGAAAGCCGCCGATCGTTCCGTTTCCACCCGGCAAAATCCTCGTTACCCTTGTGCCCTGAGCCAACTGTCCCGGTCGTGACTGCGCGCACTTAGCGAGGTGGCTTTCGGCGGTCTTGATCGGTCGTCCATTCCAGTCCGAAAGCGGCGGCGGCTCGATCGTGTACCCCGCTTTCTTCAAAAACCCGCTTGATCGCGCTATTTCAGCGGCTGTATGGGCAGTCAGGCGATAGGGTTTTTGTCTTGGCGGCGAATATCGACTCACGTCACCTCCGCGGACGTAAAGCTCTTCCTCCGCTCGAGTGTAATAGGGTTCCAGCTCCTGATAGCCGACCGGCCAAGGCTCGTTGTTCGCCGAGTACGAGTTGCCCCCGCGAAAATCCCCAGGATGCAAGCGCGGACAAAAACCGCCCCACACATTTGAGGTGCCGCCGATCGCTATGTACCGTGTGGAATCAAGAGGGTAGGAAAGCTCCTGAGACGAAGTACCGCGGCTGCCTTCAAATCTGACGTCTTTCGCTTTAAAAGTTTCGTCACGGACTCCACCTGCCTCCAAGATCAAAGTTTTAATACCGTGGCGCACTAACTCGCACGCCAGGATTGCGCCCGCAGGGCCTGAGCCTGCTATACAGACATCAAAGCGCTCATCCTTGTCCAGCGCACCCAGGGAGACCGGCCCGACGTTTTTACGGTTGCGGAGCCATGTCGTGAGTAAAGCCGCTCCAGGAATGGATCCGGCGAGAACCCAAAGAAATCTTCGCCGTGTTGGATTCACCATGCACCTTCCTTTACGTAGCAGCTGCGGTTAGGAGAGATCCTTCCCGCCTGCCTCCTTTTACCGGCCCGCTTCCTGTGCGAGCGCCCGGGAAAAACTTGACCCGGGCCAACTCATTTGACCAAAGAACTTAAGCAAGTATCAATTCCAACGCTCCGGCTCCAGGTCAAAATTGAAACGACTGAGGTCTCTCTTGAGCGGAAAGAGCTTCCTCTGCCACTCGCCGAGCGCAGCGCCGCCCTCGCGCGCCCAGAGGAACGCATGCTGTCCGTCCGCGAGTTGTAAACGGCTGATCGCCTGTAGCTCTTCGACGGGAGGCTTTTCCCGTCCCACATAAAGCTCATACTCCCTCGACGGTTGGGGTGCGCGATCGGCGTATCGCACCCAGGTATGGTGACCCGTAGTCCAGGAATCTCCCGCTTTCCATCGGACGAGCGGGTTCACGACGCCGTAGATGACCTCGGAGTATTCTACGGCTTCCCGCTCTGTCGACGCGAGGAAGACGGTCGTGCGCCCGAACTCCCGGTCGGCCGTGTAGGGTGGAACGGTTTTCGGCCAGCTCAGGATGATTACAACCACCGCGGAAACGGTCAGCAGGCCAGGCCACAACCACGCGCGCCGGCCGGTGTTGTCTTGCCCTCCCTCTTGATTTCCGCCGGCCATTTGCGCGCGGGCCCTGGAACCCGGTCCGGCCCGGATCGCCACGGCTACAGGAATCAGCGCCGCCGGCAGGAAATAGTGGATATTCTTCACCGGCGAGAGGAGGAAGAAGGCGACCCAGAGAAAACCCGCAAGCGCCAGCCAGCGAGCCATCGAATCTCGCGAGAAAAGCGCCGGCCCGTATCCTATCACCGGAAGTCCTCCGGCCAGCAGAACGTACCAGGAAAGAGCGCGCAGGGTTCTTGCGGGACTCCCCGACGTAAAACCGGCTCTGCCGGCAAAGTATTTCGACCACCACTCCTCGATCGCGGGCTCGAGCGTTCCTTTAGCGGACGTGTAGAGGAGAAAAAAGAGGGAGTATCCGGCGACCAGCAGCAGCAACACAAATGCAGACTTAAGCAAAGCCCTCCGTTCCGTGGCTGAACCGACCAGAAAACCCGCCGCCCCCAGGATTCCCACCAGCATCAGACCGCTCGGGAAGGCGACGATCGCCAGAAACGCGGCGATCGCGCCGAGGCCCGGGGCTTCATCCCGGATGAACACCACTGCGCTGATGGCCAGCGCGGTCACGAGCCACTCCACTATGGGCGAGGATGCAAGGTCGCCGTGAAAGGGGTCATAGCCCGAGTAGTAGGCGCCTACTTGCAGCGACAAATATCCTGTCGCGAGGAGCGGGAGCAGAACAGCCGGCGCGCCGCCTGCTTTTCGCGCCCGCCCACGCCCCGCAAGCTCCGCCATCGCCAGAATCAGGACCCCAAGAAAAAGCAGCGCCGGCAGCCGCAGAGCCGCTTCGGAAATCCCGCCGAGCGCCAGGGAGAAAAACACCGGATAGGAGACGAACATAAACGTCGGATAAAAGCCCCAGACGCCCACCTCAAGGTCCCACTCGGGGAATGCGCCCCGGAGGAGGCTTGCGGCGAAGCCGTGGATCTCCGTGGCGTCTCCTTCGAGCGACTCCACGGCGATCTTCCCGGGCATCAACAGGCAGCCCAGGGCGAGCATGAGAAGGATGCCGGCGGCGGGCAGGAGAAACTCCCAGCCATTTTTGCGCGCCCAGGCGGAGAGCGAGAGAGATGGCGATCGATCTCGATTCCTCGCCCACGCCGCCGCGGCGACCGCCGCCTCAAATCCGCCAACAGTGAGGTAAAAGGACGCCCGGCCCGCCTCTCCTCCGGCGACCGCCCTGGCCGCAATCCAGGCAAGCGATAGGCCGATGAGCGAAAGCGTGAAAGCCGCAAGCGCGTTCGACGCCCCGTTTCGCAAGTCGATCCTCAACGCGCGCATCAGCAGGTAACCAGGAGCAAAATAAAGCCCGAAGTACCCCGTGAGGTATGCCAGGACGGCTACGACGAGACGAAAAGGCTCGACCCCTTCGGGAGGGAGCAAAACGACATCGTTGAAGGAAGATCCGTCGAAAAAAGAAGCGAGCAGGGTTAGACCGCCGCAGACGAGGAGCGGCACGTATGCGAGCAGGCCGTGGGCCATCCAGCGGAAAAAATTGGGCACGCTCACTCGCGATCCTCGTGTTTCATATAGCGGAGACGAGAAATAAAGGCAAGAAATTTTCATATTTTTTGCCTTGATGATATGGTAGCAAATGACTTACGGTCGAATTCCAGTGGAGCACGCTAGTTAGACTATGACCGGCTTGCTGACCTGCGGACTGATCGCGAACGCCGTGTTCCTCATCTTTCATCCCGCGTGGGCGTCGTCTTATCCCCCGGTGCTTCAATCGCTCGGCATCAACCTGGTCATCTTCCTCGTGCCCGCTATCCCCTTCCTGGGAGCGCTGATCAGCCGGGAAGAGGCGCGCCCCTTGGCGCTACTCTGGGCGATGATCATCTCATTCGCCGTCTTGGTCGGTGCCCTCGCCTTCTTTAGCCTGACCGGCTGGCCGCTGACGGCCGCCGGAGCTTGGAACGGAACCTGGGCCGTAACCAACCTGCTGCTGTTGGTCGGTTCTCGGTTAGGCATGGTCAAAGCATGGCGCATTCCTTTCGCGGACCGGCGCTGGCAACTCTTCGGTTTGCTCTTTATCGGCAGCTACAGTTTATATCTGTGGGGCGCCGTCTCGGTTGTGCCGGCGCAGCAAGACCACGACCTCGAAGTGCAGGGGACCGGGTACGGTTTGCTGACTCGATTCGAGCCCCTGTTGTTGACGGACCGAAATACCCTCTACTATTTTGCTCATCCACCCCTTCTCCATTTTTACGCCGGGGCTTCGTTTCTTTATTACGATCAGCTCGATCAACTAAAGTACTTCGATGCGGCGAGCCAACGCGCGCTGGCGGCGGAGCAGGGGAGGCCTTTCGAGCCGCCTCCTATCGGGCTCACGAGTGGCGGAGAATCCATGGTTGTGCGGCACAAAATCGTCGGGGTTCAGGACGGCAGCTATCTCCTATCTCCCTCTTTGCCGGATGGCCGCGACCGAATCGCGGTTCGGGAGCTGGAACTGATATCCATCTATGAACACTACGCCAGGAGTCCGCACAAGCTCGCGACTCGAACGCCTTCGATCTTCCTGGCGTCCCTGACCGTTGCTTTGCTCGGTTGCTGGGCCGCCGCGCTGAGCGGCCAATGGTGGGCGGGCATGCTCGCCGCGTTGGCATACGCTACCAGTCCGGAAGTTTTTGTTCGCTCCAGCTACGGCGGCTACTTCGCGATCTCGAATTTTGCCCTGCTTTTGATGCTCCTGGCGACCGCCGGTCAGGGGCCGTCGACGGACCGAATCCCTACTCGTGACGGTTTCGCGGCGGGCTGCATCGCTGCGCTGGCCAATCATAAGCTCGTCATATTTCCCGTGGCGGCGGTTCTCTGGCTGCTCCTGACGAAGGCGCGGCGCTGGCACTGGGTCCCGGTGCGGTCTGTCGTGACCGGCTTCGCGCTCGGCGCGGCGCTGTTCTGGGTGTATGGATGGTCGATTAATCCGGCGCAGTTTTTGGAGGACCATTTTAGGACACACCTGCTTGACCGGATTATTCATCATAACCCGCTGGGTTATGGCGGATACCCCGGCGTGGCGCGACTTTGGATCGAATTTTGGCAACACACCGGCTACCTCCTGCTCCCCATCGGAGTTCTGAGCCTCGTCCTCGCGGTCGTCTCCCAAAGGGAAAGCAACTCTCACAGCTCACCGGTCGCCGGACTGTTGGCCGTGTACATCCTGATCGCCGCTGTGGTTTTTAGTTGGGTGGACTGGAGGATGACCAAACATCTAATGCTAATAGCGCTCCCCTTGCATATCGCCCCCTTGTTATGGGCGGGGGGGCGGCCAAAACGTTTGGCTTCGGTTTGCGCTGTCTTTGCCGTGTTATTGATATGGAACCTCTACGCAGTGCACGGCCTGAGTATAAATTTCGCCGCCTTCCGCGTCTCGCCCGCCTGGTAGACCAGTCGGCCACCATCGAAACTAGCGCGCCGCCATCCCTGAGGCGTGTGACTTTTTTTCCCGGAGATGGTACATGATAAAATTTACGGCTGTCAATGGGGTTCCTTTGAGTTGATGGGGGTTACGCGGATGAGGTTCAGCGTCAAAGAAGACGGGGCTGCGGTAGCATTCCTGCTGGCGCTTGTGGCTTGGTATTTTATTCCTGTCCTGATCGCAGGAAACAGGCTGGTGCTAAGCGCCCGGGAAACCGACACCTGGGATCAGTTTTTCTACTGGCGGCACTTTGGTTTTAGCAGCCTGGCGAGAGGGGAGATTCCCCTTTGGAACCCCTATATCTTTTCAGGCGTCCCGTATATAGCGGGTATTCAGTCGGCGATATTTTATCCGCTAAACCTCCTGTATCTTCTGTTTGGGACGCCTTTTGCGATAAATCTCAGTATAGCGCTGCACTGTTTTCTTGCCGGCCTGTTTACCTATCTTTTCGCCAGGTACATGGACCTTGGCCGGGATGGTTCCGTTCTTTCGGCTATAACCTTCACTTACGGCGCACCCTATTTTCTCCACATCTACCCCGGACACCTGAGCAATCTCTCGACCATGGTCTGGCTGCCGCTCATGTTCATGGGGGTGGAGGCGTTTCTGAGAAACAACCGGCTCCGATACGCGGTGTTGAGCGGGATCCCATTGTCGATGCAGGCGCTTGCGGGTCATGCCCAGTATCTATTTTACAGCGCCATAGCGGTCTCGCTTTATTTCTTGCTTCGTCTCCTCGTCGAGAAAGAGCTTCGGCGGATTCCCTACTTCTTAGCCGGGTTCTGCCTCTTTGTAATGACGGGTCTTTCACTTTCTGCGATTCAGCTCATACCCACCTTGGAGCTGACGAGCCATTCCATGCGGCATGCTTTAAGTTACGAATGGGTTTCCACCTTCTCGTTTCCGCCCGAGAATTTGATCACCCTGCTCGTGCCGGATTTTTTCGGCAGCATGCTAAGCGTCCCTTATTGGGGGAAAAACTATCTATGGGAGATGTCGGTTTATCTGGGGGTGGTTCCCCTTGTCATGATAGCGGGAGCGATTCTCCTCGATCGTTCGAAGCCGGTGCTTATTTTTGCCGCGCTCGCCGCCATCTCTCTGGTTTTGGCATTGGGGAAGCACACCCCGCTTCTCTGGCTTCTTTATAGTTATGCGCCCGGGTTTGACTTATTCCGCGGTCTTTCCAAGTTTGTTTATGTATTCTCATTCGCCTGCTCGATGCTGGCCGGGTACGGACTTTCAAAGTTGACCGCCCTGGCAGAGGAGAGCGATCCGAGGTTGCGCCTTCTCTCCTATAGCCTTCTGGCGATTTCATTTTTTGTCTTCCTCTTCGGCATTCCCGTCCTCCTTTACGGCCAAGAGTACTGGATTTCACTCGTGGAAGGCTACGCCAAGGGAGCGGACAATTACTCTCCCGTTGTCCTTACGGATGACTTTTTGCGCGCCACCATAGTCGTAGCCTTTCGAGGTCTCTTTGGGACAGCCGTGATAATGCTGCTGCTTGGCGGGCTGTGGTTTATTTTTGGCGGCCTGCGGAGACTTTCGCCGCGACTCCTGGCCATTTCGGTATTGACTCTGTCCGTGCTGGACCTCTGGGGCTTTGGCTCTCGCTATCTGGTGACCTTCAGCCCGACAGATATCTATATGGATAG
>MGSS01000161.1 GCA_001798595.1 Deltaproteobacteria bacterium RIFCSPLOWO2_12_FULL_60_19
AATTCCTCGATCTCAGAGCGCTCAACCGCTCGATCCTCGAAGACGCCGGCGTGCCGCCGGCGCAGATCTTTGAAGTCGGCCCGTGCACGAGCTGCGCCGTGGAAGATTTCTTCTCCTATCGCCGCGAGAAAAAAGAGACCGGCCGGCAAATCAGCTTTATCGGCTGGGTGTGAGCGGGCCGCCCGCCAGGGAATCTCTCTCCGGGCCGACGCCTGCCCTTCGCGATCTCAAATCTCAGATCTCAAATTGAAAATCTGAAATCTGAGATCTGCAATCTGAGATTCCGAGCGGAGCGAGGACTGCGGCGTTGACCGAATACGCGCTGCGAAGTATGGTGGGGCGCGGAAAGGAATTCTCCCGTGCAAAAGGACAAGCGCTACGATCAACTTCTGGATCGGATTGAAAACGACCGCGACGAGCTGGTCGAGCTCTGCCTCAAGCTCGGCAACACGCCGAGCTATCACGCCAAAGAGAGAAACGTCGGAGACCTGGTGGTGGAATGGTTCAAAGCCTCCGGGATCGCCGCCTCGCTGCAATTCATCACGGACGAGAGCGTCAACGCCGTGGCCACGGTGCCGGGGAGCGGCGACGGGACCAGCCTGATCCTCAACGCCCACATGGACACCGGACCCGAGCCGGGACCGGACGCGACCGAGGCCGACAAGAAGATCGACACCGCGTGGACCGAGGGAGAGCTGATCTTCGGCCGGGGCGTGATCAACGACAAGGCGCAGCTCTGCGCCTTTATGATCGCGGCCAGAGCAATCAAGAGAGCCGGCATCCGCCTGCGCGGCGATCTCACGATTACGGCGGTGGCGTTTGAAACCGGCGCTCCTTCAATCGACAAAGACCAGGGGGTCAACTATCCCGGCGAGGGGTTCGGGACGAAATGGGTCGTGGACCGGGGAGTCACCGCGGACTACGCGCTGGTGGGCGAGACTTCGGGCTTCGGCATCGTAAGAGCCGAATGCGGCGCGGTGTGGCTCAAGGTGCGCGTGAAGGGGAGGGAAGTCTACACGCCTCGCCTCGAGCGCGGCTCCTCCATCCAGGAAAATCCCAACGCCTTCGCGAAGGCGGCGCACGCGATTCTCGCGCTGGAGGAATGGGCCGTCCAATACCAGAAAAAGGAAAAGTTGGAGTTCGAGGGGGGCGCGATCGTTCCCAAAGCGCAGATTATGAACGTCCGCGGCAACGACGAGATCAGCCAGGCCAGCCCCTTCTGCGATATTTATATGGACATCCGGCTGGTTCCCGGCAGGAAGCCTGAAGCGGTCAAGAAAGATGTCGAGCGCGTGGTGCGCGGTCTGGGCTTCGACTATGAAATCTCCGCGTTTCAATATTCGCGCGGCCATATCGCTCAAAACGCCGGGCCGCTGATCGCCGCGATCGAAGAGGCGCACCGCTACGTTTTCGAAACCGAGCCGCCGCTTCCGCCATCCGCGGAGGTGAGCATGTGGCGCGATCTCAACGTCTTCAACGAGGTCGGCATCCCGTCGATCTGCTACGGCCCGCCGCGACAACGAGATCCTTACAGCGGCGCGGGCAATCGCGCGATGAAGATATCGGATTTGGTCGCGGCGACGAAAGTGTACGCGCTGACGGCATTGTTAGTGTGCGGCGTGTCAGACCGTTGAAAAAGGCTCCTGGTTAGCTTCCGTGCTCGTGATCGTGGCTCGTGCTCGGGTCGGAAAAAATACGAACACGGGCACGAGACTTGGGAAGGCTGCTTCGAAGTGACACAAACACGATCACGAAGCGCGCGCGCCTTGTAGCTGGACCTTTTTGATCGGTCTGCGAATTTACTTCAGTCGAAGGAGGAAAAACATGGCGATCAAGATAAAGAGAACGGGCCATCTGGTTCTGCGGGTAAAAGACCTCGAGCGGTCGAAAAAATTCTTCACCGAAGTCCTGGGCTTCCCGCTGGTCGGCGACAACGGCCGGGGGATGCTCTTCTTCAGTCCCGACGTCGATGCGAATCATCATCTGCTGGCGATCCGCCAGGCCAAAGAGGGGGCGGCGATGCCGGATCCCGAACAGGTCGGCATGGAGCACGTCGCCTACGAGCTTGGCTCGTTCGCCGATCTGCAAGAGGCCTACCGGATTTTCAAAGAGAACAACGTGAAGCTTCACCATGTGGTGTTTCACGGCATCACCAAGAGCATTTATTTTTACGATCCCGACGGCAACCTGCTGGAGGTCTACTGCAACGTGCCGCCGGAGGTTTACCGCCAGACGGTGGCGAATCCCTACGGGCTTTACGGCGATATCCGCGACGAGCTGGACGGCAAAGTTCCGCAAAAACCCGGCACCGTGGCGCCGTAGTTAAGTTTTTAGTTTTGGGTGCTCAGTTTCAAGTTTGGGTTCGGGAGAGGAAACGATGGAACCGCTACCGCGAGGCGCTAACTTTCAACGCCGCAAACTGCTCTGGGAGATCGGCCTCCGCATCGCGGGCGACCCGGCCACGCCGCTGGATGTCCCGCTCCATCCGGGCGCGGCGAGGTGGTATCGGGAGCACAGCTTCAAGGTCTGACAAGAACGTGCTCGTGATCGTGTTCGGTAAAACAAAATCCAAAATATCTTGACGAGTTTTTATTTCACGAGCACGAGGCACGAACACGGCCCTTACCAGTTCGCCTGGCCCATCGCCCAGCGGTCGAGGCTGGCGAGATATTCGCGAAACAGCACCATGCGCATCGCCACCGCCCGGCGGACGCGATCCTGTCGGTCCGGCGTGGTCGCGTACTGCTTCAGAAACTTTTGCGGGATGCTGCCGTGCTCCGCCTCGTCCTCGGTGATCCGGCGATAGGGCTGCTTGATCCAGTCCGGCACGGCGGGTGACTTTAAGCACATCTGGATCAGGTAGTAGGCCACGGTCTCGCCGGCGAGCGAGAGGCCGGCGAGGCGCTCGCAGGTGTCGTTCAAGCCTTCCATGGCGTTGAACATCGCGATCTGCGCCGGCAGCGGCTTGTAGTCGAACGGGTCGTGGCCGAGCTCCTGAATTCTTTTCGACAGGAGTCCCGCGTGAGTCATCTCCTCGTGCGCCGACTCGGCCATGGTTGCCTTGACGTCCAACTCCGGGGTCGTCTTGAGCCACGTCCCGTAGAGATCGGCCGCCCGGAGCTCGTTGAACAGACGGCTTTTCATCACCCGGATGCGCTCTCCGTCGCTCTTAAGCGGAATATAGCTGTAGGCCGGGGGTTGCCCGTCCAGAGTCTTGCAGAACGCCTGAACCGGCTCCAGCAGCTCCTGGACGAATTGTTCGGTGGTCATAGGTTACTCCTTTCTATTTTTTGGAAGTTCTCCGCTCAATTTCGCGCAATGATTTATCCAATTTCTCCTCCAGATCGCCCACATCAAAGCCGATTGCGCGCGCGCCGTCAAGAATGGCGAGGCAGATCGTCACGAGATCGAGGTACTCCTTGGGCGGCGGCTCGTCCGGGTGGACGTAGAGAGTGTGC
Source organism: Deltaproteobacteria bacterium RIFCSPLOWO2_12_FULL_60_19 (assembly GCA_001798595.1). Classification (GTDB taxonomy): domain Bacteria; phylum Desulfobacterota; class Binatia; order UBA9968; family UBA9968; genus 2-12-FULL-60-19. Next base: position 3,459 of record MGSS01000161.1, read on the forward strand.
TCGATTCTGCCCTCCAACGTCTGAAAATCCTGGAGGCAGGCGACCGGCGGGAGATCGGGCAAGGGACCGGTGTTCATCGTCGAGGGCGCAAAGGCGACGCCGCCGGGATCGACCAGCGCGATCTGGTTGCCATTCTCGAACAACAAAACCAGATAAGCGTCTTTCGTCTCCGGATGAACTTTCTCCTCGAACGCCGTCACCCCGCTCCATGGGAGATGAGTGCTCTTGCCGGAGGCGACGTCCAGGAGCGCGCTGTTTTCTTCATCGTAAAGCGCGGCGTGGCAATGGCGTTCAGTCCACTGTCGCACCTTCGCCTTGGCCTGGCCGACGGTTTCGAGCATCGGCCGATTCTAGCATCTCCGGCCAAGATTGACATAGTGCTGCGACATCGGATATGTTTCGCTGTCTAACCGCCAGCAGAGCGCAGAAAAACCCTCCGCTCACCCTTCGACGGGCTCAGGGCGAACGGAGGAATTCTTGAGGAAATTTTCGGATTTCCGTTCATGCTGCGCTAGTCGAAGCAGGAAAACGACTTTTTCAGAAACCTGTTAGAGATGACCATGCCCAGAGCGGTCCCTGCTCCCAAATCAGCCGGCTCGTCCGAGGCGCGCTCCATTCATCACGTCCTTCGGCAGTGGGCCGAGCTGACGCCGCAAGCCGTCGCCATCGCCGCCCCCGGCCGCGCCGCGCTCACGTATCGTCGCTTGTTCGCGCACGTCAAGAGCGTAGTAGAGGCGCTGAACGCAGCCGGGATCGGACGTGGCGATCGCGTGATCGTCGCGCTGCCCAACGGTCCGGAGATGGCGACGGCTTTTGTCGCCGTCGCCGCGGGCGCAACCTGTGTCCCCGTCAACCCCGCTTACCGCGTTACTGAACTTGCGTCCCATATCGCCAGCCTTGGGGCGAAAGCTTCGATCGTTCAGGCGGGAACGGACTCGGCGGCGAGGGCCGCCGCTCGATCGCTCGGCGTTCGGATTCTTGAATTATCTCCTATCCCGGACGCCGAAGCGGGTCTCTTCATTCTCGCCGGCGACGGCCATACTCGCGCCGCTCGTACCGGCTTCGCCGAGCCCGGCGACGCGGCTCTGGTGCTGCTTACCTCAGGCACCACCTCGCGTCCGAAAGTCGTATCGCTCACCCATGCCAACCTCAGCGCGTCGGCCGACAATATTCGCGCGGCGCTCGCGCTGACCGCAGCCGATCGCTGCCTCAACGTGATGCCGCTGTTTCACATTCACGGGCTTGCCGGCGCAGTATTGTCCTCGCTGGCGGCCGGCGCGAGCGTCTTTTGCGCTCCGGACTTCTATGCCCCGAAATTTTTGGAATGGATGGAGGAGTTTCGCCCGACCTGGTACACCGCGGCGCCCGCCATCCATCAAGCGATCCTGGAGAGAGCGGCGTCTCACCGCGAGGTCGTTCAACGCTCTCCGCTCCGTTTTATCCGGTCCTGCTCCGCCCCGTTGCGCGTCGCGCTGATGGCGGAGCTGGAGCGAAAATTCAAGGCCCCCGTCATCGAAGCCTACGGGATGACCGAGGCCGCCCACCAGATCGCGAGCAATCCGCTCGATCGGCGAAAAGCCGGCTCCGTAGGCGTGGCCGCCGGGCCGGAGGTTGCGATCCTGGACGAGGCGGGCGACCGGCTGCCCGTCGGGCAAGTCGGCGAGATCGCGATTCGCGGCGCGAATGTTATCCAGGGCTACGACGGAGCGGCGGAGATCGACCGCGAGGCGTTCACCCACGGCTGGCTCAGGACGGGCGATCTCGGTTATCTCGACGGCGACGGATATCTGTTCATCACCGGCCGTCTCAAAGAGATCGTCAACCGCGGCGGCGAGAAAATCTCCCCTGAAGAAATCGAAGAAGCGCTGCTCGCGCACCCGGCCGTCGCCGAGGCCGCCGCCTTCGCGGTTTTCCACGTTACTCTCGGCGAGGAGGTCGCCGCGGCGGTGGTTTTGCGAGAGGACGGCGCGCCGACCGAGCAGGAGATCCGCGACTTCGTCGCCGAGCGGCTGTCGGATTTCAAAGTTCCCAAGCGTGTCGTCGTAGTCCGAGAGCTTCCCAAAACAGCCTCCGGCAAGATTCGGCGCAGAGATCTGGCGGAGCAGCTGAGGCTGACGGCTGAAGTCAGGGCCGAGCCTTCGGCGGCATACGCGCCGCCCGTCACTCCGACGGAAAAAGGATTGGTCGAGATCTGGTCCGAGGTGTTGGGCATCGCGCCGATCGGGATTCACGACAACTTCTTCATGCTGGGGGGCGATTCGCTGCGCGCCGGTCAGGTTCTTTCCCGCCTGCGCGAGTCCGCTCAGGTGGAAATCTCCTTCGTAAGTTTCTTTGCGACACCGAGCGTGGCCGGTCTGGGAAAGGCCGTTGAGGCAGCCCGGCAAGGGGCGCCGGACGCAACGGCGCCGATCCGGCGCGCCCCGAGGGACGAAACGCCGCCGCTTTCCTTTACCCAGGAGCGGATGTGGTTTCTGGAGCAGTTGGCGCCCGGCAATCCTGTTTACCACCGTTCGCTCCTCTTTCGCGTCGCCGGCCCGCTCGACACGGCCGCTCTGAATGAGAGTCTCAACGGGATCATAAGGCGGCACGCAATTCTACGGACGACGTTTGGGTCGTCGGGTGGCCAACCCTATCAAGTCATCCTGCCAAACCAAGACACGCCGATTCACGTCGTGGATCTGACAACATTGCCGGAGAAGGAACGCCGGCCGGAGGCGGAGCGTTTCGCGGCTGTGGAAGCAAAGCGCCCCTTCGATTTGGGGAACGGGCCGTTGTTGCGGGCCATCGTGCTCCGACTCGGCGATGAGGAGCGTCTTCTTGTCCTCGCCATGCACCACATGGTCTTCGACGGCTGGTCCGACGCCGTTTTTCTCCGCGAGCTGTCGGCGCTCTACGAGACCTTCCGCCAAGGCAAGGCTCCCTCCCTCCCGGAGCTTCCCATCCAGTACGCGGACTTTGCCGTTTGGCAGCGAGAGTGGCTGCAGGGCGAAGTTCTTGAGCGGCAGCTCTCCTATTGGAAGCGACAGCTCTCGGCCGTCCCGGTCCTGGAGCTGCCCGCCGACCGGCCGCGCCCTGCGATTCAGACCTTCCGCGGCGCCGCACAGTCGTTCACGCTGCCCGAAGCTCTCTCCGACGAGCTTAAGGCGCTCGGTCGTCGTGAAGGCACAACGTTATTCATGACACTGCTCGCGGCCTTCCAGACCCTGCTTCACCGCTACACGGGACAGGACGATATTGCCGTCGGTTCCCCGATCGCGGGACGCACTCGCGCTGAGTTCGAAGGGCTGATCGGGCTTTTCATTAACACGCTGGTTTTGCGAGACGACTTGTCGGGCGACCCCAAGTTTAAGGAGCTGATGGGGCGCGTGCGCGACGCGACGCTGGCGGCGTACCAACACCAGGAGCTGCCGTTTGAGAAACTAGTGGAAGCGCTGCGTCCCGAAAGAAATCCGAGCCGCAGCCCCTTGTTTCAGGTGATGTTCGTCTTACAGAACATGCCGAGGACTTCTCTGGAGCTTCCTGGCCTCACCGTTACTCCTCTGGAGGGCGACAGCGGGACGGCGAAGTTCGATCTGACGCTGTCGATGGCGGAGGCGGCGGGCTCGCTGAGGGCGACTTTGGAATACAACACCGACCTGTTCGACCACGGCACCATCGAACGCATGATCGGCCACTTCCAGACGTTGCTTGAAGGGATTGTCGCGAATCCGGATCAGCGTCTCTCCGAGCTGCCGATACTGACCGAGGCGGAACGACATCAACTGCTGGTGGAATGGAACGACACGAAGAGAGATTACCCGAAGGATAAATGCATTCACGAACTGTTCGAAGAGCAGGCGGAGCGGAGTCCCGACGCAGCGGCGGCGGTCTTTGAGGATACGCAACTTACTTACCGCGAACTGAATCGCCGCGCCAATCAGTTGGCGCGCTATCTGCAAAGGTTCGGTGTGGGGCCGGAAACGCTGGTCGGCCTCTATGTGAAGCGCTCGCTGGAGATGGTTGTCGGGTTGCTGGGAATTCTCAAGGCCGGCGGGGCGTATGTGCCGCTGGATGCGAGTTATCCGACGAAGCGGCTTGCGTTCATGTTGCAGGATGCTCACATAGTGGTGTTGTTGACTCAGCGGCGGCTGGTCGAGGGGCTTTCGAAGGATGGAGTTCATACGATCTGCCTCGATACGGATTGGCAGGCCATCGCCCGGGAGAGCGATGCGAACCCGGTCAGTTGCGCAAAAGGAGACAATCTCGCCTACGTGATCTATACCTCAGGCTCCACGGGAACGCCCAAGGGAGTTCTGGTTGAGCATCGACAGATTCTCAACTATGTCAAAGGCGTCTCGGATCGCTTAAACCTGGAGCTCGGCGCAAGCTTTGCTATGGTTCAACCGCTGTCCGTCGATTCGAGCCAGACCGCAATCTTCCCCGCGCTGATTTCAGGGGGCTGTCTCCATGTCGTATCCGAAGAGAGAGCTTCCGATCGGCATGCCCTTGGAGAATATTTCCGCCGTTTTGCCATCGATCTGCTCAAGATCGCTCCGTCCCATCTGGCGGCGTTACAGCTTTCGCTTCGCCCCGAGCAACTCTTGCCGCGCCGTTGGCTGGTGCTCGGCGGCGAAGCTTCACGCCGGGATTGGGTGGAGAAGCTTCAAGCGACGACGTCCTGCTCCATCTTCAACCACTACGGGCCAACGGAAGCTACAGTGGGCGCGCTGACCTACGCGATGGGGAAGGAGCGAAACGGTCACAGTTGTTCAACGCTTCCCATAGGACGCCCCATTCCTAATATTCAGGCCTATGTGTTGGACCGCCACTTGCAGCCTGTTCCCATTGGGGTTGCCGGTGAATTGCACATCGGCGGTAGTGGTCTGACCCGAGGTTATCTCAACAGGCCTGAGCTGACGAGGGAGAGATTTATCCCAAACCCATTCAGCAATGAGCCGGGGACAAGACTCTACAAGACAGGCGACCTTGCCCGCTACCTGCCTGACGGGAACATCGAGTTCCTCGGTCGCGCCGACCACCAGGTTAAGATCCGAGGCTTCCGCGTTGAGCTGGGGGAGATCGAGGCCGTGCTTGGCCAGCATCCGGATGTGCGGGATGTGGCGGTTTTGGCTCGGGAAGATAGCTCTGGCCGGCAGCGCCTGGTTGCCTATATCGTCGCCAACAAGAAGCGCGCGCCCACAATCGGCGGCAGGCAACGCTATAGGCTGCCGAACCATATGGCTGTGGCGCAGTTAAATAATTACGAGACCGACTATATCTACGAAGAAATATTCGAGCGCCAAGCGTACCTCAAGCACGGGATTGCGATTCGTGAAGGGGATTACGTCTTCGATGTGGGGGCAAATATCGGCCTGTTTACCATCTTCGTGCGTCAAATGTGTAAAACCGCCAGGGTGTACGCCTTCGAGCCGAATCCGTTTGCCTTTGAGATATTGAACCTGAATGCTTCGCTCTATGCTCCCGGCGCGAAACTGTTCGATTGCGGATTATCGAATGAAACCAAGACAGCCTCGTTTACTTTTTTCCCCGGCTTTTCATTGTTCTCCGGTTTCTATGCCGACCCACAAGTTGAAAAGGAAGTCGTAAAGACATTCATGCTGAATCAGCAGAAAGCCGGCAAGGCTCATATGGCCGAGCTCTTAGAGCAGGCCGACGGCATACTCGACGAGCGGTTTTCGCCTACCACTCTGTCTGTTCGGTCGAGAACTCTTTCCGCCGTCATGGAGGAGGAGGGCGTTGAATGCATAGATCTCTTGAAGATCAACGCGGAAAAGAGCGAGCTGGATGTTCTCAACGGGATCAACGACGTTGACTGGAAAAAGATCAAACAGATTGTGTTGGAGGTCGATGTTGAGGAAAATCTGCGCGCCATCCTCTCTTTACTGGAGCGGCAGGGCTATGACTTCATCGTGGAGCAGGATCGGCTGCTTGAGAATACTCAGCTCCGCTACGTTTATGCGATCCGCCCGTCAGAGGGTAAGCGGCTGGAAAGGAATGCGGAGCGGGCGGAGATTGTGCCGATGCTGAGCGATTCTTTGCTTTCTCCCGACGAACTGAGGCGCTTTTTAAGAGAGAGGGTGCCCGAATATATGGTGCCCTCCGCATTGGTCTTTCTCCAGGCTCTCCCGCTGACTCCTCACGGCAAGGTGGACCGCCGGGCGCTGCCGGCGCCTGAGCAAGCCAGACCCTTCGACGGAGCTCAGGGCAGGCCCGAGCTGGAAAATTCATACATCGCGCCTCGCACGGAGGTGGAGAATGCTCTAGCCGTGATCTGGGCTGAAGTTTTCAAGCTCGATCAGGTGGGCATCCATGACAACTTCTTTGATTTAGGGGGGCACTCCCTACTGGCCACGCAAGTCATCTCGCGCCTGCGTGAGGCTTTCCACGTGGAGACGCCGCTGCGCGCGCTTTTTGAATCGCCTACGGTGGCCGGCCTTGCCGAACAGGTTGAGAAGGCGGGTTTGGCAGGGCCGGAGCCGCAGCCCGGCTCGGGAGACGGCGAGGCGCCCCTGTCCTTCGCCCAGCAGCGACTATGGTTCCTGCATCAGCTCGATCCAGGAAGCCCTGTGTATAACGTCGCGCGGGTCATGCGGTTGAGCGGCGCGCTCCATGTGGAAGCGCTGCAAAAATCGCTGAGCGTGATCGTCGCGCGCCACGAGATATTGCGCACGAGGATCACCGCCGCGGATGGAAGGTTGCGCCAGATCGTTACCGAGGGTCGGCCGGTCCAGCTTGCGGCGATCGATTTGAGTGAGCGGCCGCGCGACCAGCGTGAAGGGAAGATGCATCGCCTCCTCGCCGGTGAAATCCGGCGGCCGTTCGACTTGACGTCAGATTTGTCGTTTCGGGTCACCCTGCTGCGACTGAGCGAAGAGCAGCACGTCCTGGCCCTGGCGATCCACCACATCTTTTTCGACGGCTGGTCCGAAGCGACCTTGCTCCGCGAGCTCTCGGCTCTCTACGACGCTTTTTCCCAGGGCAAGGTCCCGTCTTTGCCGGAGCTTTCCATCCAGTATGCGGACTTCGCCGTCTGGCAGCGGCAACGGCTACAGGGAAAGGTTCTGGAGGAGCAGATCTCTTACTGGAAAAAGAGGCTCGAGGGCATTCCTGTCCTGGAGCTTTTCACCGACCGTCCGCGTCCCGCGGTTCAGAGCTACCGCGGCGCGCGGCAATCCTTTGTGCTGCCCAAAGCTCTCAGTGACGGACTTAAGGCGCTCAGTCGTCGTGAAGGCGTAACGTTGTTCATGACGCTGCTGGCGGCCTTCCAGGCGCTGCTACAGCGCTACACGGGACAGAACGATATTGCCATCGGCTCGCCGATTGCGGGTCGCACCCGCGCTGAGTTCGAAGAGACGATCGGACTGTTTATCAACACGCTGGTTTTGCGAGGCGACTTGTCGGGCCATCCCAAGTTTACCGAGCTGCTGGCGCGCGCGCGGAAAACGGCCTTGGAAGCCTACGAACACCAGGAGCTGCCGTTTGAGAAATTAGTGGAAGAGCTGCATCCCGAGAGAGATCCGAGTCGTTCTCCGCTGTTTCAAGTGATGTTTGCTTTTGAGAATATGCCGAGAGCTTCCCGAGAGCTGACAGGCCTCAGGGTCAGCCCCATAAAGGTACACACCGGAACCGCAAAATTCGACTTGACGCTGTCGATCGAGGAAGAGGCGGGCGTGCTGGCGGCAGCCTTGGAATTCAACACCGATCTGTTCGACCACGGCACCATCGAACGCATGATCGGCCACTTTCAGACCCTGCTCGACGGCATCGTGGCGAATCCGAATGAGCGTCTCTCCGAGTTGCCGCTGCTGAGCGAAGCCGAACGCCGTCAACTGCTCGTGGAGTGGAACGATACTGCAAGAGATTTTCCGAAAGACAAGAAGATCCAGCGACTCTTTGAGAAACAGGCGGACCGGACGCCCGACGCGGTCGCGGTAGTTTTTCCTTCGATGGGCTCAGGACACAGCGAGGACAGTAAGCTCACTTACCTGGAGCTGAATCGCCGGGCCAATCAGTTGGCGCATCGCCTGCGCAAGCTGGGAGTCGGACCGGAAGCGCGCGTGGGCCTCTACATGGAACGATCGCTCGAGACGGTCGTTGGACTCCTAGCCATTCTCAAGGCAGGAGGAGTTTATGTCCCGCTGGAGCCCGCCTATCCCGACGCGCGCATCGGTTTTATGATTGAGGACGCGCAGCTATCGGTTCTCTTGACGCAGAGTTCTCTGAGCAAGAGGTTTTCCGGAAGCGGCGTTCACGTCGTCTGCGTGGACGGAGTTGAAGAACTCGTTCCTGAGCGCGAGAAGAATCCTGCTTGTGAGGTAAAGGCTGATAACGCAGCTTACGTGATCTATACCTCCGGCTCGACGGGTGAACCGAAAGGCGTGGTTGTTACGCATAGCTCGCTCGCTCAACACTGCCTTGAGATTCAAAGATACTACGAGCTCAGGCCGGAGGACCGGGTGCTCCAGTTCGCTTCCCTCAGCTTCGATGTCTCGCTGGAACAGGTTCTTCCGGCGCTCATCAGCGGCGCAACGCTGTTCATGAGAGGCGCCGAGACGTGGAGCGCGGAAGAATTTTACGAGAAAGCCTCCGAGTTAAGACTCACTGCGGCGAATTTGCCGACGGCGTATTGGCATCAGTGTGTTCAGGCGCTGGCCGACGCCCCCGGCCTGCCTGCGGCGCACGATCTGAGGCTCATGATCGTCGGCGGCGAGGCGATGTCGCCGCTGAGTTTGAAGCTTTGGCGGCAGACAGCGATGAAGGGGGTGCGTCTGCTCAATGCGTACGGTCCCACGGAAACGACGATCACCGCGACGACTTTCGAGATCCAGCCGGAACTATCGGAAGCAGACTTGCACAGCGTTCCCATCGGCCGCCCTCTGGGCAACCGAAAAACCTACGTCTTAGATAAACACCAAAATCCGGTTCCAATCGGCGTCGCAGGCGAACTGCACATCGGCGGAAGCTGTCTGGCGCGCGGCTATCTGAACCGGCCTGAGCTTACGGCGGAGAAGTTTATTCCCGATCCGTTCAGCGACCAGCCCGGCGCGCGGCTCTACAAGACCGGAGACCTGGCGCGTTATCTCCCAGACGGCAACATCGAGTTTCTCGGCCGCCTCGACGATCAGGTCAAAATCCGCGGCTATCGCATCGAGCCGGGAGAGATCGAGAGCGTGCTGGCACGACACCCGGGAGTGCATGACGCGGTAGTCTTGGCGCGGGACGACACGCCCGCAGATATTTTGGCCTCACTCAGAATGGAGAAACGTCTGGTGGCTTATGTTGTCCCTGGCCGGGAGCTATCCCCTTCTGTCGGCGAGCTACGCAGTTTTCTCAAAGAGAAGCTGCCGCCGCACATGGTCCCCTCGGCCTTTGTGATCCTCGATGCTCTCCCTCTCACGCCCAATGGCAAGTTGGACCGCCGCGCGCTGCCGGCGCCTGAGCAGACGAGACCCGAGCTGGAAAATTCATACATCGCGCCTCGCACGGAGGTTGAAAATGTTCTAGCCGCGATCTGGGCTGAAGTTCTCAAGCTCGATCAGGTCGGCATCCACGACAACTTCTTTGACTTAGGCGGCCATTCCCTATTGGCAATTCAGGTCGTCTCCCGAGTGCGCGACGCTCTTCAGGTAGAGCTGCCTCTACGGAGCTTCTTCGAGACGCCGACGGTCGCCGGGCTCGCCGCTACCATTCAGCAAGCCAAGGACGGCGGGGTTGCAAGCGCGTCGCCTAAAATAACGCCGGTTCCCCGGCGGTCGTGCGGGATGAATTCGCCGTTATGAAGATTCCCGGCGATTCCGATGTCTTTCCCACCTCCTTTGCCCAGCAGCGGCTGTGGTTTCTGGATCGGTTGGAGCCCGGCGGCTCGACCTATAACGTCGCTCAAGCTTTTAGGCTCAGCGGCTGGCTTCAGCAACCCGCGCTGGAGCGCAGCCTGAATGAAATCGCGCGCCGCCATGAAATCCTACGGACTACTTTTGTCGAGATGGAGGGGGCGCCTGTACAGCTCATCGGCCCGCCGCGGGATCAGCCGCTAAAAGTTATCAGCCTCTTGCAGCTTCCCGCGGGCGATCGTGAGACCGAAGCCGGGCGATTGATCGAAGAGGAGGCGCGCCGGCCTTTTGACTTGGCCAAAGGCCCTCTTTTTTGCGCCACCCTCCTCAGGATCGAGGAAGAGGAGCATATTCTGCTGCTGGCGATGCACCACGTCGTCTCGGACGGCTGGTCGATGGGAGTGCTCTACCGAGAGCTGTCGTCGCTCTATGAGAGTTTCTCCCAGGGCAAGGCGCCGTCATTGGCGGAGCTGCCCATTCAGTATGCCGACTTTGCCGTTTGGCAGCGCCAATGGCTACAGGGAAAAGTTCTAGAGGAGCAGCTCTCTTACTGGAAGCAACAGCTCGCGGACGTCCAGCTTCTTGAGCTGCCGACCGACCATCCGCGTCCCGCGGTTCAGAGCTACCGTGGAGCGCGGCAAGCTTTTGCGCTGCCCAAAGCTCTCTCCGACGGGCTTAAGACCCTAAACCGCCGCGAAGGGGCGACCCTGTTCATGACGCTGCTGGCGGCTTTTCAGACTCTGCTGCATCGCTACACCGGTCAGGATGACATTGTGGTGGGCTCCCCCGTCGCGGGACGCAACCGCGCCGAGGTCGAGGGGCTCATCGGCTTCTTCGTCAACACGCTGGTTTTGCGAGGTGACTTGTCGGGCGAGCCCAAGTTCACCGAGCTGATGGCGCGCGTGCGCAAAGCAGCCCTGGACGCCTACGAACATCAAGAGCTGCCGTTTGAGAAGCTGGTGGAGGAGTTGCAACCGGAGCGCGACTTAAGCCGCAATCCGCTTTTTCAGGTGATGTTTGCGCTTAACAATCTCCCCAGCCAGGCGTGGAGACTGCCGGGTCTCGATGTGGAGCCTGTAGAGGTGCCGAGCGACGTAGTCAAGTTCGATCTGAGCTTGGGCATGTTTGAAGAAGGGAAAGGACTGAGAGGGTTGTTGGGTTACAACCGCGACTTGTTTGACGCGGGCACCATCCAACGCATGATCGGCCACTTCCAGACCTTGCTCGAAGGCATCGCGGCGAATCCGGACCGGCGTCTTTCCGAGTTGCCGATACTGACCGGCGCGGAGCGGCGTCAACTGCTGGTGGAGTGGAACGACACGAAGCGAGATTATCCGAAGGACAAATGCATTCACGAGCTATTCGAGGAGCAGGCGGCGCGGACGCCGGATGCGGTGGCGGTGGTATGCGAGGACCGACAACTCACGTACCGGGAATTAAATCGCCGGGCCAACCAGTTGGCGCATCACCTGCGGAGCTTGGGAGCGGGGCGGGAAACGCTCGTCGGCATTTGCATGACGCGTTCTCAGGAGATGGTCGTCGGACTTCTAGGAATCCTCAAGGCCGGCGGGGCGTACGTGGCGCTGGACCCGGATTATCCCAAGGCCCGGTTGGCCTTCATGATGGAAGACGCGCCGCTCTCGATGCTTTTGACTGGGCAACGGCTGGTCGAGAGAATTCCCCAGTCTGGCGCGCGCCTCATCTGCCAGGACCGAGATTGGAGCGCGGTCTCCAGGCAAAGCGAAGCGAACCCGGTCACCGGCGTCAGGCCCGACAACTTAGCCTATGTCGCCTACACTTCAGGGAGCACCGGGCGGCCGAAGGGCGCGATGATCGAGCACGGAAGCGTGGTCAACTACCTTTGTTGGGTCAACGAGAGTTTGCTTGGTGATCGGGTGGAGAGCGTGCCGGTGGTCACCAAGCCGGTGTTCGACGCCTCTCTCAAGCAACTATTTGCTCCGCTCCTGCGCGGCCGCAAGGTGTGGGTGTTGTCAGAGAACATGGCGCTCCAACCTGCCGCCTTGGTGCACGCGCTGGGCACGCAGACCGAAGTCGGCCTCAACTGTGTGCCGTCGTTGTGGAGCGCGGCGCTCGACGCAATCGACTGCGGCGAGGCCGCGATGCCCGTCGAGAGCATCGCAAGTCTCTTGATCGGCGGCGAGCAGCTCAGCAGGGAGCTGATCCGCAGATCCTTCGCCGCGCTGCCGCATGTGCGGATCTGGAACCTCTATGGCCCGACGGAGGCAACCGCGAACGCAAGCGTTGCCGAAATCATTTCTGACCGGGACCTGACCATCGGCCGCCCTATCGCCAATACGCGGATCTATATTCTCGATGCCCGTTTGAAACCCGTTCCCATCGGCGTCCCCGGCGAGCTGCACATCGGTGGCGCGGGCTTGGCGCGCGGCTATCTGAACCGCCCGGAACGCACGGCCGACAAGTTCATCCCCGATCCTTTCCGTGACGAGCCGGGGGCGCGGTTTTATAAGACAGGCGACCTGGCGCGTTATCGGCCCGACGGCAACATCGAGTTTCTTGGCCGCCTCGACGATCAGGTAAAGATCCGCGGCTTTCGCATCGAGCCGGGAGAGATCGAGGCGGCGTTGAACCAACACCCGTTGGTGCGGGACAGCATCGTCGTTGCCCGGGACGACGATGCGCAACACAAACGTCTAATTGCCTACGTCGTGCCGAACCCAGGGTCTTTTCCGACAGCCGGCGAACTTCGAAGTTTCCTGAAATCCACCCTCCCCGACTACATGACGCCGGCCGCTTTTGTGACGCTGGAAGCGCTGCCCCTCACTCCCAACGGAAAAGTGAACCGCACAGCGCTCTCTCAGGCGCTCGACGACCGCGACGAGCGCCGGGACGCGTTCACGCCGCCGCGTTCTCCGGTGGAGAGCGCGCTTGCCGAAATCTTTGCCGCCGTCCTTGGCGTGGAACGGGTCGGCGCGCACGACAACTTCTTCGATCTGGGCGGCCATTCCCTGTTGGCGGCGCAAGCCGTCTCCCGCCTGCGCGCAGCCCTGCAGGCGGAGATTTCGTTGCGTGCGCTCTTCGAATCGCCGACGGTAGCGGGCCTGGCGGAGCACGTTGAAACGGCGCTCCGGGCGGCGCGCGGCCAGGAGCCGGCGCCGCCGCTTGAACCGACGCTGCGGCGTGGCCCATTGCCGCTTTCCTTCGGCCAGCAGCGGCTGTGGTTTTTGGATCAGTTGGAGCCGGGCAATCCTACTTACAACATGCGTGCCGCCTTTCGCCTTGCCGGTCCCCTCCATCTCACGGCGCTGGAGCGAAGTCTCAACGAGATCGTGTGCCGCCACGAAGCCCTGCGCACGACCTTCGCCGTGGCCGATGGGCAGCCGTTTCAGGTCATCGCTTCGGAGTTGGCTGTAGGGCTGCCGGTGGCGAATTTGCAGGACTATCCCGAGGGCGAGCGGAAAGCCCGGGCGGAGCGGTTGGTCGCCGAAGAAGCTCGACGGCCGTTCGATCTGGCGCGCGGGCCTCTGCTGCGCTCCCAGGTGTTGCGGCTGGGAGCGGAGGAACACATCCTGGTCATGACCATGCACCACAGCGTCTCAGACGGATGGTCCATGGGGGTGTTCTTCCGCGAACTCTCAGCGCTTTACCAAGCCTTTTCAACCGAAAAGCCGTCTCCGTTGCCTGATCTGCCTATCCAATACGCGGACTTTGCCGTTTGGCAGAGGGAGTGGCTGGAGAGGAAAGTGCAGGCGAGTCAGCTGTCCTACTGGAGACGGCAGCTCGCGGGCGCGCCGCCTGTGCTGGAATTGCCGACCGACCATCCCCGACCGCCGGCTCAGACGTACTTTGGAGCGAAGGAGTCCTTGATCCTTTCCAAGGACCTGACGGAGGCTCTCAAGGCGTTGAGCCGTCGGGAGGGGGCAACGCTGTTCATGACGCTGCTGGCGGCCTTTCAGCTCCTGCTCAGCCGTTACAGCGGGCAGGATGACATTGTCGTCGGCGCGCCCATAGCCGGTAGAAACCGAATGGAGATCGAAGGGCTGATCGGATTTTTCCTGAACAACCTGGCGCTCCGCACGGACCTTTCGGGCAACCCGAGTTTCAGGGAATTGTTGGGCCGGGTGCGCCGGGTGGCTCTGGGAGCTTATACTCACCAGGACTTGCCCTTCGAGAAGCTGCTGGAAGAGTTGCGGCCCGCGCGAGACCTCAGCCGCACGCCGCTGTTTCAAGTTTATTTTAATATGAACGACGCCGAAGGCCGGCTGGAACTCCCCGGGCTGACGGCGGAGCCCATGTCGTCCCTTGAGCCTCTGTCAAAATTCGATTTCACGCTCTATGTCAGAGAGCAAGCCGGCAAGATCCGGTTCAATCTTGTCTACAACGTCGATATCTTTGAGCGCGACCGAATGGTCGAGCTGTTGGGTCAGCTCGAACATCTGCTGTCGCAGATCGCGGAGAACCCGGACCGAAGGATCGGGAACTTTTCTCTGGTCACTCCCGCCGCCGAGGGCGGCTTGCCAAATCCCGCTCGACGCCTTGATGACGCCTGGAAAGGCGCCGTCCACACACAGTTTACCCGGCAGGCGGACAGATTTCCGCAGCGGCCTGCGGTCGTAGATCGTTGGGGAAGCTGGAGCTATCGAGAAACCGATGCCCGCGGCAACCGCATCGCCCGCTACTTGCGCGCGAGCGGCATCGGGCCGCGCGACCTCGTTGCCATCTACGGCCATCGCAGCGCTCCGCTGGTCTGGGCCGTGTTGGGCGTTCTCAAGGCGGGCGCGGCGTTTGTGATTTTAGATCCCGCGTACCCGGCAGCGCGGCTGGTCGAGTGTTTGCGGGCGGCGAAGCCCCGTGGCTGGTTTCAGATCGCAGCGGCCGGGCCGCTTCCCGACGCGCTGGAGAAATTTATCACCGTCTCCTCCATTCGATGCCGCCTTGAGCTTTCCGCCGACCCCGCCGCCGCGTCACGCGACCCTCTCACCGCTTATTCCATCGACGATCCCGGGATCGCCGTAGGGCCGGATGACTTAGCCTATGTCGCTTTCACCTCCGGTTCCACCGGCCGCCCCAAAGGCATTCTGGGCCGCCACGGTCCCCTGTCGCATTTTCTGCCGTGGCAAGAAACGGCATTCCATCTCAGCGGGTCAGATCGCTTCAGCATGCTATCGGGACTGTCGCATGACCCGCTGCAGCGGGATATCTTCACGCCGCTGTGGCTGGGGGCGACGATATTGATTCCCGATCCGGAAATCATCGGCACACCCGGGCTGGCCCGCTGGATGGCCGAGGCGCAGGTGACCTTCGCGCATCTTACGCCCGCCGTGGCGGAGCTGCTGACCGAGACCGCCGCTCCTGACTGCCGCATCACATCACTGCGTTACGCATTTTTCGTCGGCGACAAGTTGACGCGGCGAGATGTAGCCAGGCTTCGACGCCTCGCCCCGGAGGCCGTCTGCATCGCCTCCTACGGCTCGACGGAAACACAACGGGCAGTGGGCTACCATATGGTTTCTCCAGCGCCGGAACCGTCGAAGAGCCGGGAGCAATCGGTTTATCCGGTGGGGCGTGGCGTGGAAGATGCGCAGCTCCTGGTGTTGACCGCGGAACAACAGTTGGCCGGCGTGGGTGAGCTCGGCGAGATTCACCTCCGCAGCCCTCACCTCGCCCAGGGATACCTCGGAGACGAGGAACTCACGCGGGCGCGGTTTCTGACCAATCCGTTCACGGGTCTCGACGGCGACCGTCTTTACAAAACCGGCGATATGGGACGCTTCTTGCCCGACGGCAGCGTCGAGTTCGTTGGCCGCGCCGACCGGCAGGTGAAAATCCGCGGCTTCCGCATCGAGCCGGGAGAGATCGAGGGGGCGCTGTGTCAACACGCTGCGGTGCGTGAGGCTTTGGTTGTGGCGCACGAGGATACGCCCGGCCAGAGACGCTTGGTTGCGTATATTGTTCCCCGGCAGGAGCGGGCGCCGGCCGCCGATGATCTGCGCGGTTTTGCCGCATCCAAGCTGCCGGCGTACATGGCGCCGTCAGCCTTTGTGTTTCTGGACGCTCTGCCGCTTACTCCCAACGGCAAGGTCGATCGTCGCGCGCTCCCGCCTCCCGACCGAGCGAAGGTTGACGGCCGTCCGGGCTACGCGGCGCCCACTCCCGGAACGATTGAGCCACAGTTGGCGGAGATTTGGGAAGAGCTGCTGGGGATTCATCCAATTGGGACTCAGGACAATTTTTTCGAGCTGGGAGGCCACTCCTTGCTCGCGGTCCGGATGGCGCACCGGATCGAGCAGAGCTGCGGCGAGAGGGTTCCGCTCGCTACCTTGCTTGCCGGGCCGACGATCGAGCAGCTGGCGCAGGCGCTGGTGAGGCAGCGACACGATGGAGAAAGATCACTGCTTGTGAAAGTTCAGCCGGAGGGCGCCAAGCCGCCTTTTTTCTACCTGCATGGAGATCTTCAAGCGGGAGGCTTTTACTGCCTGAACCTGGCTAAGTATTTAGGCGAGGATCGGCCGTTCTACGCGCTCGCCCCGCACGGGCTCAACGGCGTTTCCGCTCCCGAGACCGTCGAGGCGATGGCGGCGTCTTATATTCAAATGGCGCGCGCCGTCCAGCCCGAAGGCCCGTATTTTCTGGGAGGCTATTGCAGGGGCGGCATTGTGGCTTTCGAGGTGGCGCGGCAGTTGGAGCGGCAGGGACAGCGGGTAGGTCTCGTCGTGGTAGTTGCGGCCGGGGCGCGTAATACTCTTCCTCGAAGATTGCTCAACGGCATGGTATCGCGCGCCGGTTCGTGGCTCGGGCTCGAACCGCGCCAGAGATGGCGCCTGTTTCTCGGAATACGCGCATGGGGACGTCGCGTGCGGCGAATTTTCCAAGCCGACCACTATCGAGTCGATCAGACGGTAACGTCAGCGCAAACAGGTCGCGATCCCGCTGTCGCCCGGCTGCACAATCGAGCGCTCGGCGGGTATGTCTCAAAGCCGTACTCGGGACGGGTGGCGCTTCTCTGGCCGGCCGAAGAACCCTTCGACCGCCGTCGAAATCCAACCTTCGGATGGGGCCGGGTCACTTCTCAACTGGAGATCCGAACCGTGCCCGGCGGCCATATCACCTGCATCACAGAGCATCTGAAAAGCCTGGCCGAACACATGAAGGATTTGTTGGAACAGGTCGAGCGATGAAGCCGCCAGCGCCCGCAGCTTTGGATTCGGGGCGAATTCGATGAGCGCCGCCGCCGATTCTCCATGGAACGGCCCGCCGGAATTCATCGATCTCCTGCCCGACGAAGTCCACGTCTGGCGTGCTCCGTTAAGCGTGTCGCCCTCGCAGCTTCAAACGCTGGCTCCCATCCTCGCCGCCGCCGAGCGCCAAAGAGCCGAGCGGTTTCACTTTGAAAAAGATCGCGGCGAGTTCATCGCGGGGCGGGCCATGCTGCGCACGCTGCTCGGCCGCTATCTTCACAGAGAGCCGTCTCAACTGGAATTTAACTACGGCGCCTCGGGCAAGCCGCGCCTCGCCGGCGAAGATTCTTCCCTTCGGTTCAACCTGTCCCACTCCCACGGCATTGCCCTCTATGCCTTCAGCCGGGACCGGGAGATCGGCATCGACGTCGAACAGGTCAGGAGCAACGCGGATGCCGAAAAAATCGCCGAACGCTTCTTCTCTGCTCAAGAGGTCGCCGTGTTTCGAGATCTGCCCGCGTGCCAAAGGGAAAAAGCGTTCTTCGACTGCTGGACGCGCAAAGAGGCCTACATCAAGGCGAAAGGGGACGGGCTGACGGCGGCGCTCGACGCCTTCAGCGTCTCATTGTCTCCCGGCGAGCCCGCGGCGTTGCTCCACGTTCGAGACGACCCCCGAGAAGTTTCCCGCTGGTCGTTGCGCGAGTTGGAGCCCGGCCCCGGCTATGCGGGCGCAATTATCGTAGAAGGGAACGATTGGCGGCTCGAATGCTGGGAATGGAAATGGCAGAGCGACTCGAACCGGTGAACGCTCAAATTTCGGGCTATTTCAACGAGCGATCGATGTGCAGCGGGAGGATCTTGCCGCGCAGGCTGCTGTGCGGAATCTCCCGTTTGATTCTCAGGGTTCCCGCCTCCTGCCAAACCCGGGTCTGGAATTGATTGATCCAGTGCTCTTTCCCCAGCTCTTGTTCCAGCCGGCGCAGCAGACGTTCTTCGTCGAGACTTGGCACGTCGGGATGAACTCGAAGGGTAAGGCGTGTCTGTCCGTTGCCGTCCTCTTCCTCGATCAACTGATAGTCTCCGATTGCTCCCCCAAACTCCGAAGGAAAAGTCTTTTCCATCAGCTCGAAGAGGTCACCGTAGAAATAGTTCATCCCCTCACTGGTGAATTTTTCGTAGCTGCGGATGCGGTGAAGATGGAGCGCAAAGCCGGCTTCCTCCAGGGCGCAGCCGCAACTTCTCTCCGACATTGCGGCGTAATCTCCGCTCGCCACGTTGATCAGCAGCCTGGGGGCCGTAGGATGCAGGGTCGTGAGCAGGAGCGGATGGATGAGCTCGGCGCCGTGGGCAATGGGATCGGGATGAGAGATCATCGCGAATATGTCCTGAGTCACGTGAACCTCGTCTCGCTCAAGCGGGTTGGCGCACCCATACCCGACGGACATGGCTCCCCCGAATGAATAGCGGGAGGTGAACCCTGCGCCCGTTTTTCTGATCGCCTCTTCCTTGGCCTCGGTAAACGGCTCTCCCCCGACATAAAACTTGGCGCCTTCCAGCGACGTTCCCAGCTCGGTTGCCGCGCGACAGATTCTCGCCGCATGGTTCGGCAGGGTGGTGATGAAGCAGGTTTTGCCGCTTTGCCTCTCTTTCACGATCCAGTCGATAACCCGGTGAATCTCCGGGTCGCCGATGAACTCAGGCTTGGGAAAACCCGGGCCGAACCACTTTCCGGCGAGCACGATCTCATAGGTGGTCAAGTAATGATACGCGCTCGATAGCCGGGATCTGGACGGCACCTTGCGGACGAACCAACGATCGGCCGCCATCCCGATCTTGGCGTTGATCACCAGGTTGTTGATCGCTCCCATCCCCGGGAGAATCGCGTCATAGACCGCGTGCGCGCTCGAAAGCAGATTATGGGCGCGGAAAAATAGCGATCGCGCGCAGACCGTTGTGGCGAACCAATCGAGGGAGATTGTCGAGTTTACCGGCCGGTTGGTGGTTCCGCTGCTTTGCCCCACGAAGCCGGCCGGCGCGTCCGGCCGGTCGAAATCCGCGGGGGAGACGCGGAACGATTGTCCGCTTCGCGCCACCTTTTTTTTCCCTTTGAATTCATCCGGGCTGAAGTAAACGCCTTCGCGGGCCAGCTTTATCAACGTTGGCTCCAGTCCATGACGCCGGACACTGCCTTGAAGATCGGAAAACTCGCAGCCGGCGATCCTCAGGAGTTTGAGATAGGGGCTGCTTGGTTGGTCGTACACCCGGGTCCGGATCAGCGCGAGAAAGTTCTCGTCTCTAGCGGCTAAATTCCTTTTAACTTGCTCCTCTGCGCGCTGCAAAGTTATGGGCTCTCTGAAATAGGTCCGCAAAGCCGGGAAGAGAGCGCACGCGCCCCCAAGCCGTTCGTAGTAGAATCCAGCGGCTCGGTAAAAGCGCTCTGAACTCAAGTTTAGCTTTGCAGTTGCTCCCACAACACTTCCGCCAGGTGTTTGGCCCTGCGGCCGGTCAGGTGCTCGATCTGCTGGCGGCAGGAGATGCCGGAGGCGACGACCTCGACGGCGGCGTCGGCGGCGCGAACGGCGGGCGCGAGACGGCGGTTGCCGATCTTGATGGAGAGATCGTAGTGCTCTTTTTCAAAACCGAAGGAGCCGGCCATGCCGCAGCAGCCGGAATCCACCTCCGACACGTCGAAGCCGGCCCAACGCAGCGCTTCGACGGTCGGCGCGCTGCCGACCAGGGCTTTCTGATGGCAATGGCCGTGGAGCAGCGCCTTGCGGCCGTTTTTCGGAAATTCCAGCGTGAGCCTGCCGGCCTGCCGCTCGCGCAGCAGAAACTCTTCCAATAAAAAGGTGTGCTTGGCGACGGTCCTGGCCTCTTCGGTGCGCAGGAGATCGGGGTATTCGTCTCTCAGCGTCAGCAGGCAGGAAGGCTCGAGTCCCACGATCGCGACGCCTCGTCGCGCGCAAGGCTCAAGCCGCTCGACATTCCAGACGGCGTTGTTGCGCGCCTCCTGGAGCATGCCCTTGGAGATCATGGGGCGGCCGCAGCAGCGCTTCTCGAAAAGCGTCACGCGATAACCCGCGCGCTCCAGCAGCAGCGTCGCCGCAATCGCTACGGCAGGCGTGTTGAAATTGTTAAACGTGTCGTGGAACAGGATCACGGTGCCGTTCTCGCGCTTGATTTGCGCGCGGTGTCCCTCGAACCAGTGCTCGAAGGTCTCCCGCGCGAAGCGCGGCAGCGGCCGCCGGGAATCGATGCCGGCGATCCACTGGAGCAGCCAGCGGGTCGGCTTCAGCCCGGCTATCCAGTTGGCCGGCGCGGCGAAGCGCGAGCCCCAGCGATTGAGGCTTTCGATCCCGCCGAACAGCCGGTTGCGCAGCGGCAGGCCGTTGGCGCGGTAGTAGTGGTAGAGAAACTCGTACTTGAGCTTCGCCATGTCCACGTTCGAAGGGCACTCGGCCTTGCACGCTTTACATTCGAGACAGAGATCGAGGACCTCGTAGAGGCGCTTGCCCTTGAACTCCTGCGCCGGCACTTTTTCCGACAGCACGGCGCGTAGCGCGTTCGCCCGGCCGCGCGTCGAATGCTCCTCGTCGAGCGTCGCCATATACGACGGGCACATCGTGCCGTCGAGCTTCTTGCGGCACTCGCCCATGCCGCTGCACATCTCCACCGCCCCGGTAAAACCGCCCTGTTGGCTGAAGTCCAGCATGGTCGCCGGCATCCACGTTTTATAGTGCGGCCCGATGCGGAGCGATTCGGTCATCGCGGGGGCGTCGACGATCTTTCCCGGATTCATCAGACTCTTCGGATCGAAGGCCCGTTTGACTTCGCGAAACGCGCCGTAGAGCGCCGGGCCGTAAAGCCGCTCGTTGAAGTGGCTCCGCGCCAGGCCGTCGCCGTGCTCGCCGGAGAGCGCGCCGCCGAATTCCATCACCAGCTCGGCGACTTCGTCGGCGATGGCGGTCATCTTTTGGACTTCGCTCTGTTCCTTGAGGTTGATGAACGGTCGGATGTGCATGCAGCCGACCGAGCAGTGGCCGTAGAAGCCGGCGGTGGCGTCGTGGCGCGCGAGGATCTCTTGAAACCGCTTGATGAAGGCGGGGAGCCTGGCCGGCTCGACGGCGGTGTCTTCGACGAAGGCGATGGGCTTCTTGTCGCCCTTCGTGCCGAGCAGCAGGCCGAGTCCGGCCTTGCGCACACCCCAGATGGCGCGGACCTCTTCCGGCTTGAAGGCCTGGGTCGCCGCGTAACCGATACGCCGCGATTTCCGCAGCTCCTCGAGCTTGTCAACCTGTTCCCTTACTTCTTCTTCGGTCTCGCCGGCGTACTCGACCATCAGCAGGGAGGTCGGATGGCCCTGGACGAAGCCCAGCCGTTTCGACTGGACGATGTTGCCCCGGGCGAGATCGAGGATCGTCTTGTCGGTCGATTCCAGCGCGTATGGCGCGGTTTCCAAAATAGCCTGCGACGCTTCGAGCGCCTCGATGTCGTCGTAGAAATGAATCACGTCGAGCGCCGTCCACTTGGGCTTGGGCACGAGACGCATTTTGGCTTCCACCACGCACGCGAGCGTTCCTTCGGAGCCGACGATCATGCGGGCGAGATTGAACGGCTGCGGCTTGACGAACTCGTCGAGATTATAGCCGGAGACCCGGCGCATAATCTTGGGGTAGCGCGCGCGGATTTCACCCTGGTGTTTTTGGGCGAGCTGGGAGACTGCGCGGTAGATTTGCCCCTCCAGAGTTTTCGTCTTGCTCTTGCTCTCCAGCTCAGCCGCGGAAAGGTCCTTGAGCACAACTTCGCTGCCGTCGGACAGGAAGGCCGTCAATTCGACAACGTGATCGAGCGTCTTTCCGTAGGCGAGCGAATGGGCGCCGGCGGAGTTGTTGCCGATCATTCCGCCGATGGTGGCGCGGTTCGAAGTCGAAGTGTCGGGGCCGAAGAGCAGGCCCATCCGTCTTACATGGGCATTCAGCTCGTCCTGCACCAGACCCGGCTGGACGCGGCACCAAAGCTCCTCCTGGTTGACCTCCAGAACTTTGTTCATGTATTTGGAAAAATCGAGCACGATGGCGTGGCCGACGGTCTGCCCGGCGAGCGAAGTGCCGCCGCCGCGCGGCAGGATCGGGACGTTGAACCGCTTGGCGACCTCGATCGTCGCCTGCACGTCGTCTTTGTGGCGCGGGATGACGACGCCGACCGGCTCGATCTCGTACATCGAAGCGTCGGTGGAATAGAGCAGGCGCGAGTACTTGTCGAACCGGACTTCCCCCTCGACTCTCTTGCGCAGCGCCGCGGCGATTTCCGGATAGTCGCTCGCCATAGGTTTTCTATACCAGGTTTGGGTTCAGCTATCAGCAATCGGCTAGCGTATCAACTCCCGTGCCTTTTCGAACACGCCGTGAAACATCTCCCGCGTGAGCCTGCCGGTAAACGTATTCTGCTGGCTGGGATGATACGAGCCTAGCAGCGTGAGGTTGCCGCCGAGTCGGGCGACAGAGCCGTGGCCGAACTGCGGGCGCGGTTTGGGGACGGTCCCGCCGTTTTCCTGGTGCGCTTTGAGGAACGAATCGAAAGCGATCTTTCCCAGCGCGACGACGACGCGGACGCGCTTCAACAGCTTCAGCTCCGCGACCAGATAGGGGCGGCATCGCTCAAACTCCGAAAACGCCGGCTTGTTCAGCGGCGGCGCGCAGCGGACGGCGGCGGTGATGTAGCAGTCGTTGAGCTTCAATCCGTCGTCTCGATGGATGGACGTTGCCTGGCTCGAAAAGCCGAACGCGTGAAGCGTCCCGTACAGCCAGTCGCCGCTGCGGTCGCCGGTGAAGATTCTTCCTGTGCGATTGCCGCCATGCGCAGCCGGCGCAAGACCCACGATCAGCAGCCGTGCGTTCGGGTCGCCGAATCCCGGCAGCGGCTTCGCCCAGTAGCGCTCGCCCTGGTAGCGGCGCGGCGGCTCCTTCGCCGCCTGCTCGCGCCAGCGAACGAGGCGGGGACATTTTCGGCACCGAACGACGGTTTGATTGAGCCCGGCGAGGGTCTGCATCGGGTCATTTTGCTAACACAAAGGCCGGGAAAGGGGAAGAATGGATAAGGCCATTGGCTGGATCTCCGCCTTGACAGTTTTTTTCGGGAAGCGGATACTCTGCTGGCATTTGGGTTGAAAGTTGAACGCGGACAGCGAAGAAATGAAGCTGCGCTCGCACCTTATCGCACTCGTCATCGCCGCTCTCTTGCCGGTGATCCTGTTTGCCGGCGTGATGATCTACGTCTCCTACCAGGGACAGCGAGCCAATGTGGAGCGCAGCATGCTGGACACGGCCCGTGCACTCTCTCTCGCCGTGGACCGCGAGCTGGAGGCGTCGATCCGCACCCTCCAGGCGCTCGGAGCATCTGAGCGTCTCGAATCGAGGGACTTAAAGCGATTCTACGAACAGGCCAGGCGGGTGCTGAAAACTCAGCAGGATTGGACCACAATCGTTCTCTTCGATTCTAACGAGCGTCAGCTCCTGAACCTCCTGCGCCCCTTCGGGTCGCCGCTGCCCACGCCCCCTGCGGGTCTAGGAATAGGAAATACCATTAAGCTTAAACGGCCTCTGGTCTCGGACCTGTTTTTTGGTCGCGTAGCGAGAGAGCTACGGATCGCAGTCACAGTGCCGGTTATTCGCAACGGCAAGGTTAAGTATGTCCTTGCGGCGCCCGCCCTTCCGGCATTCCTGGTTAAGCTCCTGAAAGAGCAGAATGTCCCCGAAGACTGGCTGACGACGATCATCGACCGTAACAAAATCATCGTCGCCAGAACTCGGAACCTCGAACAATTTCTCAGCAAGCCGGCGACGCCGCTCTTTCCTGCGAAAAGCTCCGAGGCCGAGGACGCATGGTTCCGGGGCGTCCCTCATGACGGCCCGCCGGTCTACGCGGGCTTTCACCGGTCAAGCCTATCCGGCTGGACGGTCGAGTTGGCGATTCCGGCCTCGGCTATCGAAGGGTCTCTCAGACGCTCGCTGTTGCTCACGGGGATCGGCGGCCTTCTGCTCCTCGGAGTAGGAACCGGCTTGGCGACGGTGGTCGGCCGTCGCATCTCACGCTCTGCGGCACACTTGTCCGCCGGAGCGCAGGCGTTGGGGAAGGGCGACCCCCCGCGCGTTCAACCCTCTCCGATCTTCGAGCTGGATCAGGTTGCGCGCGAGATCGAAATGGCGGCTGTGAGCCGCAAGCAGATGGAGGAGAAGCTTCGACGCAGTCTCGAACGCATCGAGGCGCTCCGGGCGATTGAGCAAGCTATCACCTCGTCGTTGGATCTCTATAGCGTTTTGCACGTCCTATTGGAAAAGATCGAGCTATTCTTGCCGATCGTAACGGCAGGGACCGTGAGACTTCTCAACCGCGAGACGGGGAGATTCGAGTTTCTCGCCTGCCGGGGCGTGGACGAGCAGGAATGGAACGCAGATCGGCTGGGCTCTAGATCCCGGAAAATCGTCGCGACCAAGTCGCCTCTGGCAGTCCTCAATCTTGACGCAGATCCCCTGACCCACAACCGCGAGGTTTTCCGCAAGTACGGCCTGGTTTCGTATCTCGGAGTCCCGCTGATCGCTAAAGACGAAGTTTTGGGAGTGCTCAGCATTTACACGAACCAGGAGCACGAGTTCAACGAAGAAGAGGTCGAGTTTATCACCACCCTGGCAACTCAGGGCGCGATCGCGATCCACAACGCCCAGCTTTACGAAGAGATCAAAAGGCAGGCAGCGGCTTTAGAGAAGGCGAACGCGGACCTGAGACGACGTGAGCAAGTCGAGAGACTGCTGAAAGAACTCAGCCAGAACATCGTCTCCCTGGACGCCGCCAGCCTGCTCGACAAACTCACAGCGAGAGTACGCGAAGTCTTTGAAGTCGATGTCTGTGACGTCCGGCTCCTCGTGGACGGCGATCGGTGGAGGTTGGGGGGCATCTCAGGAGTGGATTCGAATCTATTCGCTTCTTCCCGCAGTGGAGCCGCGTACGGGCGGATGCGCTGGATTATCGAAAACCAAAAGCCCCTGATCATCGCGGACAGTACGAAAGAAGGCGCTTTGCCCCCTGGAGACACCATCAGGACTCTTGGGCTGCGGGGCTATCTGGGAGTTCCGCTGCTCTTCAGGGGCGAGGTCCTGGGAGTGCTCAGGGCCTTAACCTATCAGCCGAGGAATTTTATCCAAGAGGAGGTAGATCTCCTGCAACAGCTGGCCAATGGGGCCGCAGTCGCCCTAGACAACGCGAGGCTCTATGACCGGACCAAGAATCAAGCGCTGGAGCTGGCGCGGGTGAACAAGATCAAAGATGAGTTCTTGAGCATGATGTCACACGAATTGAGGACGCCTCTCAGCGTGGTGACAGGATATGCCGGACTGATCAAGGATCGGATGCTGGGCGAGATCAATCCGCAGCAGGAAGAGGCGCTGCAGAAGGTGCTCGGCCGCGCCGGAGAGCGACTCAACATGATCAACGACCTCATGCAGACCACCCAGCTGGAGGCCCGCGCCGTCGCGGTGGAGCGGCAGCGCGTAGACGTGCTCGATCTTCTTGATGGCCTAAGGTCAGATTACGATCTCCGTTTATATAAGAAAGATGTCAGCCTCATCTGGGACTATCCCTCCGGGCCGATGCCGATAACTACAGACGGTGCAAAGCTCAAACAGATCCTGCAAAACCTGATCAACAACGCGATCAAATTCACCGATAAGGGCAATGTGAAGATAGCGGTAGAAGTTAGGGGTCAAGATTCCCGATTTATCGAATTCAAAGTTCAGGACACGGGAGTCGGGATACCGAAGGATCAGCAGGCAGCTATCTTCGGCAAATTCTACCAGGTGGACAGCTCCGAGACGCGCCTCTACGGCGGCGTCGGTCTCGGGCTCTACATCGTCAAGAACTTCACCGATTTGCTTGGGGGAACGATCGAGGTCGAGAGCGAGCCGGGCGAAGGGACGACGTTTACGGTCCGCCTACCGGCGTAGCGCGATGCGCGATGCATGATAGATCGGAGGGAGATATCTCGCGCAAAGGCGCAAAGACCCGAAAAAGCGAAGCGCTCTACGGGTCAAAGGGCGCAAAGTTCGGAGAAAAAAACTTTTACTTGGCGTGCTTGGCGTCTTGGCGCGATGAATCATCCGTTTCGACGGGATGCGGCCTGCTACAGTTCCAACAATCCCTCCGGCGGATTGATGATCATTTTCCCGGCGGCGAGGTCGATTTTTTCGACGATCTCTTTGGTCACGGGGATGAGGTATTCCTTCGCGTCGCCTTTGACGACGTAGAGGTCGCCGCCGGGTTTGGACCAGATGCGCTCGACAACGCCGATGCGCGCGCCGTTTGTGGCGAAAACTTCGAGGCCGACCGCCTGGTAGTAATAGTATTCGCCGGGGGCGAGCGGCGGAAGCTGGGCTTCGGCGACGGAGACGATGGCGCCGACCCATTTTTTAGCCTCGTCGATGCCCGCGACTCCGTCGAGCAGAATCAACAATCGGGAGCTGTGGCCCTTGACGGCTTTGAGCCGCTGCGGCGTGGTGAGGCCGGCTTTTTCGAGGAGGATTGCTTGACTTGAAGAGAGCGTGTTGCTCTCAGGATTGTAGAGTCTGAGCTTCAGCCACCCTTCGATGCCGTGAGTGGCGACAATTTCCCCCAGAGGGACCAAGCGCTCAGACACTTTGAGTGGCGGAAGAGGGGAGTTATTTCTCTTCCACGATCTCCAGGACGAACTTGCGGTTGGTCCTGGATGCGGCGGCGTTCAGGATCGTGCGGATCGACTTCGCCGTTCTGCCTTGCTTGCCGATAATCCGGCCGAGGTCCTCTTTGGCGACTCTCAGCTCCAGGACCGAAGCGGTGTCGCCTTGGGTCTCTTTGACCTCGACCGCCTCCGGATTGTTGACTAAGGATCGCGCCAGGTATTGAACTAGATCCTTCATAGGCGAGGCTCCTCTGTTCAGTTGCGCTAGGCGCTCTTCGGCGCCTTCTTAATCAATTCGGAAACCGTCTGCGACGGCCTGGCTCCGCGCTTGAGCCATTTGTCCATCCTTTCCCGGTTGATTTTGATTCCGCCCGCGGCGATTTTCGGGTCGTAGCTCCCCACCTGCTCGATGAACCTTCCGTCGCGTGGAAAGCGGGAATCGGCCACGACGATCCGGTAGTACGGCTTCTTTTTCGTCCCGTGCCGGCTTAAACGTATGGTTGCGCTCATATTATTTTTTCTCCCTTATTGTTGAAACGGGGTAGGCAGGCGGCTGAAAAAGGCGCGCCCGCCCATCCGGTTCATTCGCTGCATCATTTTTTTCATCTCGAGAAACTGCTTTATCAGGCGATTGACGTCGGTGACGGTGGTGCCGCTCCCCTGGGCGATTCTTTTCCGCCGGCTGCCGTTTAAGACCGCCGGATTGCGCCGCTCTTCCAGCGTCATCGAGTTGATGATCGCGTCGACCCGCTTGATCTCCTTCTCCGCCTGTCCCAGATCGACCTTCGGCGCGAGCTTTCGCGCTCCCGGCACCATGTCCAGCAGGTCGCCGATCGAGCCCATCTTTTTGATCTGTCTCAACTGCGCCTGGAAGTCCTCCAACGAGAACTGCCCCTTGCGCATCTGCTTTTCCAGCCGCTCGGCCTCTTTGGCCTCGAAGGCCTGCTGCGCCTTCTCGACCAGCGAGAGGACATCGCCCATGCCGAGGATTCTCGCCGCCAGGCGATCGGGATAAAACGGCTCGAGCGCGTCCGGCTTTTCGCCGGTGCCGCAGAAAAGAATCGGCTTGCCGGCGATCTCGCGCATCGACAGCGCGGCGCCGCCGCGCGCGTCGCCGTCCGTCTTGGTCAGGATAATGCCGGTCAAGTCGAGCCACTTGCCGAACCCTTCGGCCTGATTGACGGCGTCCTGACCGGTCATCGCGTCCGCGACCAAGAGCGCGTGCTGGGGATGGACCGCCGCGACGACCGCCTTAAGCTCTTCCATCAGCTCGTCGTCGATATGCAGTCTGCCGGCGGTGTCGATCAGCACGACGTCGCAAAACTGCCGCGTCGCTTCTTCCAGCGCCGCTTTGCAGATCGCGACCGCGGGCGTGTCGGGCTGGGAGTCGTACACCGGGATGTCGAGGCTCTGCCCCAGGGTCTTCAACTGCTCGATGGCGGCGGGGCGGTAGATATCCGCCGGCACCAGGTAAGGCTTCCGTTTTTTCTCGTTCTTGAGCCAGCGCGCCAGCTTGGCGACGGTGGTCGTCTTGCCGCTGCCCTGGAGGCCCACCAGCAT
The DNA here is from genome assembly GCA_001798595.1 of Deltaproteobacteria bacterium RIFCSPLOWO2_12_FULL_60_19. Taxonomy (GTDB): domain Bacteria; phylum Desulfobacterota; class Binatia; order UBA9968; family UBA9968; genus 2-12-FULL-60-19. The sequence continues at coordinate 31,712 of MGSS01000161.1, forward strand.
GAGCGTCTGCGGCGGCGCGCCTTTCAGCTCCAGCTCCGAGCGCTCGCCACCCAACAGGCGCGTCAGCTCGTCGTGGACGATCTTGATGAACTGCTGCTCGGGGCTCAGGCTGGCTAAAACTTCTTCGCCGAGCGCTTTGGCCTTGACCGATTCGAGGAAGCTCTTGACGACTTTGAAATGGACGTCGGCTTCGAGCAGGGCGAGGCGCACTTCGCGCAGCGCCTCTTCGATGTGGCTTTCCCTGATCTTTCCCTGACCCCTCAGTTTCTTGAAGGTCAACTCCAGTTTGTCGGTCAAGGATTCGAACATGTCGAGGTGGTGGCTAGGCTCTCAGTCTTTTTGTGGGGAAGAGCTACTTGAAAAAATAGTCCTGGTCGGTGTGCAATGTCAAGGCAAGAAAAAAGAGCCCGGCCCGTCTGTGGGAGACGGGCCGGGCCATGGAGATGAGACAAGACTTACATCATGCCGCCCATGCCGCCCATGCCGCCGCCCGGTGGCATATGTGGCATCGCTCCGCCCTTCTCTTCCGGCTTGTCCGCCACCATCGCTTCAGTGGTCAGCATAAGCCCGGCGATCGAAGCGGCGTTTTGCAGCGCCGTGCGGACCACCTTGGTCGGGTCGATGATCCCGGCCTTCATCAGATCTTCATATTCTTCCTTGGCTGCATTGAATCCGAACGCGCCCTTGCCGTCTTTCACCCTTTGCAGGGCGATGGCGCCCTCTACGCCGGCATTCATGGCGATTCTCCGTAGAGGCTCTTCCAACGCGCGCTTTACGATGTTGACGCCCCACCTCTCCTCTTCAGGAACCCTGAGCTTCTCCAGGGCCGCCGAGGCTCTGAGCAGCGCCACGCCGCCGCCGGGGACGATGCCCTCTTCGACGGCCGCGCGGGTCGCGTGCAGGGCGTCTTCCACGCGAGCTTTCTTTTCCTTCATCTCGACTTCGGTCGCCGCGCCGACGTTGATCACGGCCACGCCGCCGATCAGTTTCGCCAGCCGCTCTTGCAGCTTCTCGCGGTCGTAGTCCGAGGTGGTCTCGTCGATCTGAGCGCGGATCTGCTTGATCCGCCCTTCGAGGTCCGCCTTCTTGCCGGCGCCGTCAATGATGGTGGTGTTGTCTTTGTCCACCACGATTCTCTTGGCGCGGCCAAGATCTTGCAAGGTAATATTTTCAAGCTTAATCCCCAGCTCCTCGGCGATGACCTTGCCGCCGGTGAGGATCGCGATGTCTTCGAGCATCGCCTTCCTGCGGTCGCCGAATCCCGGCGCTTTCACCGCGCAGCAGTGCAGCGTGCCGCGGATCTTGTTGACTACCAGGGTCGCCAACGATTCGCCTTCGATGTCTTCCGCGACGATGAGGAACGGCTTTCCGGTCTTGGCGATCTGCTCGAGGATAGGCAGGATCTCTTTCATCGAACTGATCTTTTTCTCGTTGAGCAACAGGTAGGCATCCTGGATGACGACTTCCATCCTCTCAGGATCGGTGACGAAATAGGGGGAGAGGTAGCCGCGGTCGAACTGCATCCCTTCAACGATATCGAGCGTCGTCTCCAGCCCCTTGGCCTCCTCGACCGTAATTACGCCTTCCTTGCCGACTTTGTTCATCGCCTCGGCGATGACGTCGCCGATAGTGGAATCGTTATTCGCCGCGATGGTTCCGACCTGAGCGATCTCTTTGGGATCTTTGGTCGGCTTGGAGAGGGCTTTCAACTCTTCAACCACGGCCGCGACTGCCTTGTCGATGCCGCGCTTGAGCGACATGGGATCGTGGCCGGCCACGACCATCTTGACGCCTTCGGCGAACACCTGCCGCGCCAACACCGTGGCTGTAGTCGTGCCGTCGCCGGCGACGTCGGAGGTCTTGCTGGCGACCTCTTTCACCATCTGGGCGCCCATGTTCTCGAACTTGTCCTCAAGCTCGATCTCCTTCGCCACGGTGACGCCGTCCTTGGTCACGGTCGGCGCGCCGTAGGACTTGTCCAAAACCACATTGCGCCCTTTGGGGCCCAAGGTGACCGTGACTGTGTCCGCGAGCAGGTTCACTCCCTTGAGGATAGCCTCTCGCGCCTCCTGGCTGAATTTTAGCATCTTCGCTGCCATCGTTTTCCTCCTAAGGTTTTCGACTGGTTACTTCTCGATCACGCCGAGGATGTCTTCCTCGCGCATAATGCTATGTTCCTCTCCGTCGATGTTGATTTCGCTGCCGGAATACTTGCCGAAGAGGACGCGATCGTTAACCTTGACATCCAACGGAATGATCTTGCCGTCTTCACTGACTTTTCCCTTGCCCACGGCGACGACCTTCCCCTCCTGGGGTTTTTCCTTGGCTGTATCAGGGATGATGATGCCTCCCTTGGTCTTCTCTTCCTCCTCGATCCTCTTAACGATAACACGATCCTGTAAAGGCCTGATCTTCACTTCCGTCCTCCTTTCAAAAATAGCCTAACCTGCGGAATTAATACGCACCTTTTCTAACGGCTGTTAACCTGGAAACTAGACGAGCGGCTTATACTTAAGCACGAATTGCGAGTTGTCAAGGCGCCCGTGGCACTCTGTATGAGGGAGGGCCGATTTGACCAGATATGTCATACGCATCCGGCGAAAGCAAGCGCGGGCTATCTTTTCTGCTTGCGCAGCTCCTCCTCGCGGTATTTCCGGTAGAGCACGTCCCACTCCCGGCTGCCGATCGGAACCGGGCGCGAGAGCGATTGGATCTTTTGCCGCACGACGTCGTCGATCCGCTCCTCGTGCCCGAAAAAACCTTCCAGCACGCTTTTGGTCTCGCTCAAAGCCCGCGCCTCGCTCGGAAAATCCGTCAGGTCCTGCTTCCAAAGCCCGTCGATAATCAGGTGAGCCAGGTGGGAGATGCGATTTTCGGAGAGGCGGCTCATAGCACAAACCCTTTTTTTTGCGCCAGCTTCTGCTTGATCAAGAGGAACATCTTGTACGGGTCGGCCTCCCCGGCTTGTTTGACCTCCCCCGCGTGGCTGGCGAGCATCCGGCGCGCCTCCTCCTCGATGGCCTCCTCTTCCTGAAAGTTCCGGGTGACAATTTCGCCGATCTTCGCCCGAACCTTGGCTGCGTCGGCTTTGAGAACGATCAACTCCTTGGCCCGATAAGCGCGCCAAAGCTGGTCCGCCAGCCGGTCAACCTGTTCAGGCTTGATCTTCATAGTTGTGGAAAACTCTGTGGATAACGTTGCGGAAGACCTGTGAAAAGGTCCGGCGCAAGCTGTGTGGTTCCGGCCACTTCATACTGTGCCCCGCGGACGATGTCAATAACTCCGACCGCCGTCGTTTTTAAACGCCGAAGGCGAGAAAGTACTTGTGCTGACGGGACTTTTTTGCGAATATGCGGAAGGCATGGACCTCCGAAAGAGACGCGCGGCTGTGCACAACGGGGGCTCTATTCACAGGCCCCGACATCGGAGACGGTGAGTGCGGCCACAAAAACCGGCGGGCCTGAAGCCGGGGGACAAGATCGGCGTGGCCGCTCCGGCAGGCGCGGTCGATGAGGGGCGGCTCCGGGCGGGGGTTGAGGCGATCGAGCGGGCGGGCTTCGTCGTCGAGCTTGCCGACGGGGCGCTGGAGCGCAAAGGCTACCTGGCCGGGGACTCGGCGAAGCGGGCCAAGGCGTTGCAGGATTTTTTCATCCGCGCCGACATCGCGGCGATATTCTGCGCGCGCGGCGGCTTCGGCTCGGTGCAACTGCTGCCGCTGTTGGATATCGAGGCGATCCGTCGCCACCCCAAGATATTCGTCGGCTACAGCGACCTGAGCATCGTTTTGAATTGGCTCCGGCAGCGCTGCGGGATGGTGGCGTTTCACGGCCCCATGACGGCGATGGAGCTGGCGCGCGGCCTGGAGGGGCGCAGCGCGGATTTTTTTTGGGGCATGCTCACCGGGCGGATGCGCCGTTGGCGGCTCGACCTGGAAGAGGCGATAC
>MGSS01000162.1 GCA_001798595.1 Deltaproteobacteria bacterium RIFCSPLOWO2_12_FULL_60_19
CGTCAAGCCTCAGACCTACATGAACCGGAGCGGCGAGGCGGTCAAGAGCCTGTTGCGCTACCTCCCCGTTCGAAGCCAGGACGTGACCGTCGTTTTTGACGATCTTGACCTGCCCTTCGGCCGGATCCGTATCCGCCAGCGGGGTGGGGCCGCCGGCCATCGCGGGATGGTTTCGATCATGCAAGGTCTGGAGGACGAAGCGTTTCTTCGCGTTCGAATCGGGATCGGCCGCCCGCCGGTAGGCGTGGAGCCGGCCGATTTTGTGCTGCAGCCGTTTTTTCCGGAAGAGCAGTCGGCGCTGGAGGCGATCCTGAACAAGGCTGCGGACGCGGTTGAATCGGTGTTGGAAGACGGACCGCAGCGGGCTATGGAGCGATTCAACCGGGCCGACTAGGCGGTTTTTCCGGCGAGCGGGCGAAATTTCGCTCAATTGTAAACCGATGGTTCTTGTGATAAGCGTCAAAAGCTAATTGTAAGGAGATTCAAGTGCCGGTAACGCTCTACGAAACGATTTTTATCGCTCATCCGGACAAGGGTGGCGCCGTTAAAGATTACACCGAACGTTTTAAGAAGATCGTCGAGGAACAGGGTGGAACGATCTCCCAGGCGGAGGAGTGGGGGTTGAGAGACCTCGCCTATCGCATTCAGAAGCAGGCGCGGGGGCACTACGTGCTGCTGCGCTACCGCTCGGAGCCGCGCGCGGTGGAGGAGCTGGAGCGCAACCTGAAGCTGAGCGACGGCATCCTGCGCTATCTTACCGTGCGCGTCGATGAAAAGGCGGAGGCGATGTACCAACTCAGGCAAAAACAGGCCTCGGCCAAGGTCACCAGGAGCGAGGAGGAAGCGACCAAGAGCGCCGAGCCCTCGTAACAACTGCGCGCTGTTACCACCAAGCCTCTGATGGCGGAGTACAATAAGGTTATCCTGTTAGGGAACCTGACTCGAGAACCCGACCTTCGCTACACTCCCACAGGACAGGCGGTCTGCGAGTTTTCTCTCGCCGTGCCCCATCGGATTCGCACCGGCGAGGAAACTAGAGAAGAGGTCTGTTACGTCGATGTGGTGGTTTTCGGCCGGGTGGCGGAGCGCAGCAAGGAGCGGCTCCACAAGGGATCGCGGGTCCTGGTGGACGGCCGCTTGACCCAACGGCGATGGGAAACGCCCGAGGGGCAGAAGCGAAGCAAGTATGAAGTGGTTGCCGCAACGGTCCAGTTTATCGACGGTGGAGGCGCCCCTGGCGCAGGCCATGAGGAAAACCTTCCAATCTAACGGAGCGAGGTGAGATTTAAAAATGGTTCAGACATCTCCCTATGGTCGGCCGAATCGCGAACGGTCGGATGAGGATAAGGGTCCCGGCCGGCGACGGCCGATGATGCGTCGCAAGGTCTGTCGGTTTTGCGCCGACAAACAGGCGAAGATCGACTACAAGGACATCAAGACCCTGACTCAGTTCGTCACTGAGAGAGGCAAGATCACTCCCAGCCGGATCACCGGCACCTGCGCGCGTCATCAACGACTGCTCACGATCGCCGTCAAGCGGGCGCGCACACTCGCCTTCCTTCCGTTCACGACGGTCAAAAACTGACTTGCGTCGCGGCCCGAGGTTCCCTCATGACTACTTGGCTGGATGTCGTAAAGGGTTTTGCGCTGGCGTTGGCGTCGACGCTTCTGTTTTTCCTGTTTGGCGCGGCGATTCCGGTTGCCGGCTTTTTGCTCCTTCCTCTGGTCCCGCAACCCGTGCTGGCGCTGGCGGTGAGACAAGGAAAAAGGGCGGGCCTGGCCCTCTCAGCGGTGGCGGTGGCGTTGGTGTTTATCTTGGGCGGACGGGAGTTGGGGCTGGGATACACGCAACTGGCATTGACGGCGGTCCTTGTCTTGGCCCTCTCCGGTCGCGGCTGGCCGATTGAATGGGTTGTGGCCGGCACGGCCGCGGTCATGCTCGCGATCCTCGCGGGGGCGCTCTACCTGGCTTTCGGCTCGATCTCCGTGGCTCACGAAGCGATGCGGACGACTCTAAATGAGAATCTCGCCGCCGCGCTTGAGCTGTACGAAAAGATCGGTCTCTCCTCTCAGGGCGTGGAAATTTTGCGGGAGCGGGCGCCGGCGATCGTCGATATGGTTCTCCGGGTGATGCCGGCGCTGACGTTCGGCGCGGTCGTGGCGCTGGTTTTGATCAACCTGTTTTTTTTATTGCGGCGTTTTCCCGAGCGCCGCTCGTATTGGACGGTCACGAGCGACTTGAGAGAGTGGAGGGCGCCCGAGCTGCTCGTCTGGTGTTTTATCGCGGCCGGGTTCGGTCTCTTTTTGCCGGGATGGGCGCCTGTGAAAGTTTTGGCCTTGAATCTGTTCCTGATCGTCGCGGTGTTTTATTTTTTTCAGGGGCTGTCGATTATTGCGTACTATTTTCACCACAAGCATGTGCCCTTTTTCCTGCGCAGCCTGGCTTATGCGTTGATCGTGTTCGAGCAGGTTTTCACGCTGCTGGTCGTGGGATTAGGGCTATTCGATCTGTGGAGCGATTTTCGCGGCTTAAAGAAGAAAGATTTGACGCCGAGCCAGGCGGCATAGCGGATTAAGGCGTTCAAGCGGGTCTAACGATGGAGGAAGAGCATGGAAGTCATTTTGAGAGAGGATGTCGCGAACCTGGGGAAGATGGGCGAGGTGGTGCGCGTGCGGGATGGATACGCGCGCAACTACCTGCTGCCGCGCAAACTGGTCCTCATCGCCAATAAGAAAAACTTAAAGAGCTTCGAGCATCAAAAGCGCGTCGTCGCCGACCAGCGGGGGCGCGTGGTGAAGCAGGCGGAAACCCTGGCGGAGAAACTCGCCGCGCTCTCGCTGGTTTTTCCCGTCAAGGCCGGCGAAGAAGGCAAGCTGTTCGGCTCGGTCACCAACATCGATATCGAAAAGGCGCTCAAGGCGAAGGGGTTCGAGGTCGAGCGCCGTAAGATCCACCTGGCGGAGCCGATCAAGGCGCTGGGAGACTATGAGGTCGCGGTCCGGCTGACGGCCGACGTGACCGCCAACGTGAAGCTTTCCGTGGTCGCTGAATTAGAGAAAAAGGTTTCCGTCTAACTTTGGATCATTCGGCCCCCGCCGTTATCGCTCCATCTCTCTCACGCTCATCGCCACGCGAAATCCATAATCCGCATATTTAAAAAACGGGTTCAGCGAGCTTCTGGCGGCGGAGCGGCTGAATTTAACGTGGTGGCGCCACGAGCCGCCGCGCGAGGCTCTTCGTTGACCGGAAGGCGGACCTTGGGGATTTCTCTCCGGCGATATTTGATAATAGTTCGGATCGAAAAAATCGCCGCACCACTCGTGCACGCCCTCGCTCATGTCGTACAGACCGAAGCCGTTTGGCTCGTTTAACCCGACCCGCTCCGGGCCGCCCGAATCGACGTCGTAACCGGGGTAGCGTCGCTCGTGGGGTGCCTGATCGCCCCACGGATAAAGCTTTCCTTCCAAGCCTCCGCGCGCGGCGCGCTCCCACTCCGCTTCCGTAGGAAGCCGAAATGTTTTTCCGGTTCGCTTGCTCAGCCAATCGCAATACGCGGTCGCATCGTGCCAGCTCACTCCAACGACGGGCTTGTCCGGATGGGCAAACATCACCTCGCGCCAAAACAGCGGCTCGGGCGCGCCGCTCGCCTCGACAAAGAGCGCGTAATCTCTGTTGGTCACCGGGACTCTGCCGAGCAGAAAGCGGTCCACCCAAACGCGGTGAACCGGTTTCTCGTTGTCCTGGCCGCGCTCGTCTCCCATCAGAAAGTAGCCTTCCGGGACGGCGGCTGTTTGCGGCAACAGTTCTTTTTCTTTTTCGCCGGGCATGTTAGCTGATTACTTTTAGGCTGGAGCCGGCGGAAGGTCAATGAGAGAAGAGGCTAAAGGGAGATGGATGATTCTGCTCGCCGGCGTGCTGTGGAGCCTGGCCGGTGTCTTCATCAAATCGCTGGAGCTGCATCCGCTGACGATCGTCTTCTACCGCAGCCTTTTCGCCTCGCTCTTCTTTGCCCTCTTCGCGCGCCCCGCGCGCTGGACGTTCAGCCCTTCACTCCTTGTCTCCGCGGCGAGCTACACGGCGGCCATCAGCTTTTTTGTCTCGGCCAACAAGCTTACCACCGCGGCCAATGCGATCATCCTGCAATACACCGCGCCGATCTTTGTCTATCTTTTCGTTCGGCTGCTGTTTAAAGAGCCGATCCTGAAGGCGAACCTGGCGACGCTGCTCGCCGGCATGGCGGGCGTCGTGGTGATTTTTATCGGCAGCGCCGGGGAGCCGGATGCCCCGGGAGTCGCGGCGGCGGTTGTGAGCGGGCTGCTTTTTGCGGTCTTCATGACCAACCTGCGCTTCTTAAGCGGCGTCCATCCCGGCTATCTCACCTGGGTTAACAATGTGGTTTGCTGGCTTGCGCTCCTGCCGCTCGCGCCCTCGTTCGCTCTCACTTCAGGACAAGCCGTGGCCCTCGCGGTTATGGGCGTCGTCCAACTAGGACTTCCGTACTTTTTCTTTTCAAAAGGGCTGGAGACGATCTCTCTCCAGGAGGCGTCTCTGATCGTGTTGATCGAACCGGTGCTCAATCCCATCTGAGTGGGTCTGGTGTCGGGCGAAGTGCCGTCGGCGGCGACGTTCGTCGGTGGAGGGATTATATTGTTCAGCCTGGCGGGCCGCTACGCTTGGCCGTCTTCGCAAAAAAATGTTGAATTTTGAGTTTTGAATTGTGAATTGAATTCAAAACTAAGAATTCAAAATTCAACATTGTTTATCGCACGCTGCCGCCGTGGCGGATGCGCTCGGTCTCTTCGGGCGCGAGCTGCTTGATGTCTTTGCGCAGCTCGTAGTTGATGTGCTGGATCGCTTCGCTGGGACCGGAGCGATTGCCCATCATCACCATCGGTCCGTCGCCGCTGTTTTCCAGTTGATAGAACGATCCGCCGGTAATCAGCGCCGCCATGCCGGGCTTCATCACCGCCTTGCCGCCGTCCGGAAAACGCATCGTGCACTCGCCCTCGATCACGTAAAAGGTCTGGTCGGCGTTGTGGCAGTGCATGTCGTCTTTATCGCCCGGGTCGGGATAGTAATGGACCCAGGCGTGAAATCGCGGCGTATTGATGACGACTTTTCTCTTCTTGAGATCGTGCGCCAGCTTCACGGTGTCGATGATTTCGATGGCCATAACAGCTCCCTCCCTGTGCGAACGTGAGGCTACCAGCGTCGCTTGGCTCTGTCAATTCCTTTTGTCTGTCAATTCCTTTTTGCCCCCCTGCGGATTCTGTGGTACGGTTTAGCGATCTTTTTAAATCTCGAAGGAGGAGCGCATCACTATGGACTGGGGAATGAAAAACCGGCTGGCGAGGATCATTAAACCTGAGGATGGGCGGACGGTGATGCTGGCGGTGGATCACGGCTATTTTCTGGGGCCGACGAGCGGGCTGGAGCAGCCGCGCAAGACCATCGAGCCGCTGATTCCGTACGCGGATTCGATCATGCTCACGCGCGGCGTGCTCAGGACGTCCGTCGATCCCGGCGCGAACGTGCCGGTGGTTCTCAGAGTTTCCGGAGGGACGAGCATCCTGAAAGAACTCTCCAACGAGGACATCACCGTGTCGATCGACGATGCGATCCGTCTCAACGTTTCAGCGATGGCCCTGTCGATTTTTGTCGGCTCGGAGTTTGAGAAGCAGACGCTGGTGAGCCTTGCCAAGCTGGTCGATGAGGGCGAGAAGCACGGCATTCCCGTCCTGGCTGTCACCGCCGTGGGAAAAGACATGGCGCGCGACGCCCGCTATCTCGGCCTCTCCTGCCGCATCGCGGCCGAGCTGGGCGCCCATATCGTCAAGACGTACTATTGCGACGGCTTCGAAGAGGTTATCGAGAGCTGTCCGATTCCCGTCATCATCGCCGGTGGAAAGAAGACGCCGGAGATCGAAGCCCTGGAACTGGCTTTTAATGCGGTCAGGACGGGCGCCGTCGGCGTGGACATGGGGCGCAACATCTTTCAATCCGACAGCCCGGTGGGCATGATCCGCGCGGTGCGCGCGATCGTGCACGAGAAGGCCTCCGTGGCTGATGCCTACAAGATTTACGAGAGCGCGAAGGGGGCGAAGGCCAGAAAGGCGGGCTAGAGCAGTTTCCTGTTCCGAGTTTGAAAGCCGCCACCCGCTCTCCGAGCCCGCGCAATGGGTAGCTGCTTAATCCCACCGGCAGTATCGGATGCGCGGGCTCTCCGAACGGGCGGCGGCTTTCACTGCGAGGAATCGCTTTCGAGGAAACACCATGCGCGTCGCCATGTACTACAACAACCGGGACGTGCGGTTGGAGGAGCTGCCGGTCCCGTCGATCGGCGCCGGCGAGCTGCTCGTGCGCATCCGGGCGAGCGGCATCTGCGGCACGGACGTGATGGAGTGGTATCGCGTCAAAAAAGCGCCGCTGGTCCTCGGGCATGAGATTGCCGGCGAAGTGGTTGAGGCCGGCGACGGCGTGAGCCGATTTCGCGCCGGCGATAGAGTGTTTGTCTCTCATCATGTGCCCTGCATGGAGTGTCGCTATTGCTTGAGCGGCCATCATTCGGTGTGCGACACGCTGCGCCAGACGCACTTCGATCCCGGAGGCTTCGCCGAGTACATCCGCGTTCCCAAGATCAACGTCGAGTTGGGAACGTCTCTTCTACCCGCCGAGATGTCGTTCGAAGAAGGCTCTTTCATCGAGCCGGTGGGCTGCGTCGTCAGGGCGCAGAGGTTCGCGCGTCTTCGTTCGGGACAGAGCGTGCTCGTGATCGGCAGCGGGATTTCCGGCCTGCTCCACATTCAACTCGCGCGGGCGCAAGGCGCGGCGCGAGTGATCGCGACGGACATCAATCCCTACCGCTTGAATGCAGCCGACGAGTTGGGCGCGGATGCGGTGATTCACGGCTCCGAGGACGTGCCCAATCGGTTGAAGACTTTGAACGACGGGCGCCTGGCCGATCTGGTGATCGTCTGCGCGGGGGCGCAACCGGCGATTCAGCAGGCGCTGCGATCCGTGGAGCGCGGCGGGACGCTGCTCTTTTTTGCGCCGACCGCCGCCGGCGTCGAGGTTCCCATTCCCCTATATGACTTCTGGCGCGACGAGATTACGATCGCCACTTCTTATGCCGCCAGCCCCCAGGACATCGTCGAGGCCATCGAATGGATCCGCTCGCGGCGTATCCACGTGCGCGAGATGATTACCCATCGCCTCACTTTGGCCGAAGCCGGCATGGGCTTTCAACTCGTGGCGAGCGCGCAAGACTCGATTAAGGTCATCCTTGATCCAGGCCGGTAGCCGGCCGCTGAAAAAAGCAAACCTGCCGTCCGCCCGTCCGGGACATCTCTCTCCGGGCCTACGCGATACGTCGGTATTACGCTGCTCCGCGGAGATGAGAGCAGCCAGGAGGTACGATTGCCACTTCGCGTCCCACGCGTAGGCCCTTCGAGAGACGCCCCACGCGGGCGGTGGCGATCCTCGTGTTCGGGAGGCACGGTCCTGAAAAATTCGGTCCGCAGGCCGGTCAAAACGGTCCCAGATACAAGGCGCGCGCCGATCTGACGAGCGCAGGCGTACTCTTTGCAGTACGTCAAGCGAGGCAGATCAAGCGCAACCATCGCAACGCCTGCCGGCGGCAGGCTATGGTAGATGGGCCGTTTTCACCGGCCTGCTATTTTCCGTAGAGGCGGCTGATCAGCCCGCTCTTCTGGATCTCCTCGATCAGGCTGTTGTCGATGAAGTCCTTGGCCTGCGCGGTCTTGGCTTTGGGCGTGCCGAGAGAGTCGAGCGCGTTTTGGATCCCCTTTGGGTCCACCAGCGGAACGTCCCGCAGGCTTTTAGCGATCCTCTCAAAGATGAACTTGGCGACCTGGGGGTCGGTGATGCCCTCTTCTCTCAGGACCTCCGAGACCAGCTCCGGGCGCGTCTTGAAGGCGTGGATTCCCTCGACATAGCCCTCCAGCAATTTGCGCACGGTCTCGCGTTGCGCTTTGAGGTATACCGTCGGGACAACGACGCCGAAGCGCGCGTAGTCCAGCGGAATTTCCGATAGGTCGGCGAAGACCCGGCAGCATCCCGAGGCGAGAATTTTGTGCAGGTAGTCCGGGCTCACCAGGGCGGCATCCACGTGGCCGGCAACGAGCGCGGCGATCCGCGTCGGCGTATTGCCCGATTGAATAATCGCGAGATCCTTGTCGGGATCGACTTTCCAAAAGCGAACGACCAGGCGCGTGGTGACATCGGAGGCTGAGCCAAAACGGCTGATCGCGACTCGCTTGCCCCTGAGGTCCTCCGGGGTTTTGATCGCCGCGCGCGTGACAAAGAAATGCTCAAGCCGGTTGATGGTGACGGCGACGGTGGTCACGTCCAATATGCCGGAGGCTTTCAAGTTAAGTTGCGCCGGCACGTCGGAGTCCGACACCGTGACGTTGCCGGCCAGCATCGCCTGGGTCAATGTGGCTCCGCTGTTGAAGTAAATGGGTTTCACATCCAGGCCGCGCTTGGACCACAGATTGGTTTTCTGGATGACCTTGCGCAGGTCCGTGCTGATGCCTGCGCCGCTGTAGCCCAGCGTCACTACGTTTTGCGCCGTAGCCTGTATCGAAAAAACACTCAGAAAGAGCACCATCGCCCCGGTAGCCGCTCCGACCCTCTTCATCGTGTTCCCACTCCTTCTCTCGTGGCAGTTTGTTGGGTCGCCCGATGCTAGCATCGGGGGCTTCTATCGGCAAGCGCTTGTTGCGTTCCGCTTTGATCCAGACTTCTCGAACTGCTGATGCTTGGAGTATCGATTTCCCGGAAGATATCTTATTTTCAGCCTGTCAATTCTGTGTCCGTAGTTGTCATTCAAGGGCTGACCAGCCAGGTTCTGTCAAAGTTTGTCACTCATTACGCCCTTTCTGACCATCAGTTTCCAACGAGCAAGTCCTTGCAAAACAGCGAGTTGGCAGGTTTTGGCAGCGTCTGGCATATCCCTTGCTGTGTCTTACCATCCTCGGGAGGTCAAACTCGATGAGTACAGCAGAAACTGAACTGAGATTTATGACCCTCGCGGAGGCCGCGGCGGTTCTGCAAATCTCCAAGCGCACGATTCTCAGAATGATCCAGAAGGGACAGGTGCCGGCCTTGAAGGTCGGCGGCCAATGGCGGATCCGCGAGAGCCAGCTGCGCCGCTGGGCCGAGGATAGAGAAAGCGTGCCCGCGCCGTTCGAGAGAAATTAATTGGGAAACATCGCCAAAACCCCCGCATGAGTTTTCTTCGATCAACAAACATCCGCAGCTGGATTCTAGCGACCCTGCTTCTCGCCGTCGTGAAGCATTTTTCGGAGCTGCTCGGCGGCAAAGTGGAAGTCGAGAGCGAACCCGGCAGAGGATCGACCTTTACGGTCACGATCCCGAGCGCGAACGCCCAAGGGCACTCGTCGATCATCCGCTCCGTCGCTTAGCTGAACGCACCCGCGGCCTAAACCGGAGGCCGCCCGGGGAAACAGTTCTCAGTTTTTAATGTTGAGTTCTTAGTTCCGAGCCAGGAAAAGTCCGAAGGCTGATTGACTGGAAACTGAACACTAAAAACTCAAAACTATTTAGACCGGCATCACGTCGTGTTTTTTTCTCGGCCGATCTTCTTTTTTCTCCCTGAGCATCTCTAAACGCCGGATCAGCCGTTGGCGCGTCTCCGCCGGCTGGGCGACGGCCTCCGTATCGGTCTTTACATCGTAAAAAAGTGTGCTGAGCTTCCGGGGGGGCACTGGGGAGCTGGAGAGCGAGCCCGGAAAAGACTCGACCTTTACAGTAACGATACCTGTAGCGACCCCTCAACAGGCTGGAAAAGAAGAGGCAAAAGGGCTAATACTCTCCGCGTAGAAGAGAATCCTTCCATGACACGATTTTCTTTTTCGAGCCTTCGCGTTCGCCTGTTGCTGTTCGTGCTCCTCGCCATCCTCCCGGCGCTGGGTCTGGTTCTCTATACGGCGGTGGAAATGCGAAGCGTGGCTTCTATGGAGGCTAAAGCAAACGCGTTACGGCTGGCCCAGTCCGCCGCCAACAATCAAGATGACTTTTTCGAGGGGGCACGCCAGCTCCTCATCGCGCTGGCACAACTTCCCGAAGTTCGCAAGCAAGACTCTAAAGCATGCAATGCGCTGTTTGCCAGTCTCCTAAAACAATTTCCACTCTATGTCAGCCTGGGCGCGGTTGACGCCAAGGGAAATTCGTTCTGCAGCGCCATCCCGATCAGTAAATCGGTCAGTGCAGCCGACCGCGCGTATTTCCAGCGCGCCGTTCAATATCGCGATTTTGCCGTCGGCGATTACACGATTGGGCGGGTCAGCGGCAAGGCCTCCCTCAATTTCGGCTATCCTGTCCTCGACGATAAGGGTACTGTGCGGGCCGTGGTCCTTGCCGCGCTGGATCTTTCATGGCTTAACAAACTCGTCACCAAGGCGCAGTTGCTGCGAGGTGCGACCCTCACCGTGATTGATCGTAAGGGCACAATTCTAGTTCGCTACCCCGATCCGGAAAAATGGGTTGGAAAATCCATGCCGCAGACGCCACTCGTCCGGACTATTCTGAGTCAAGGGGAGGGCACTACTGAGGCTGTCGGTATGGACGGCGTCCCGCGTCTTTACGGGTTTAGTCCGCTGGGAAATGCCCGAGACGCGTATGTGGGTGTCGGTGTCCCGAAAGACATTGCCTTTGCCCCGGCTAACCGCATTCTTACCCGCAACCTGGCAGCGCTCGGGATCGTTGGCATGCTAGCGTTTATGGCAGCTTGGTTCGGAGCCGATCTGTTCGTCCTGCGCCGCGTGAATGCCCTGGTTCGTGCGACTAGGCAGCTTACCGCCGGCGACCTCGGCGCGCGCACCGGGCTCCCCTATAGAGAGGGGGAGCTGGGCCAACTCGCACAGTCTTTTGATGAGATGGCCGAGGCTTTGCAAACGCGGCAGGCCGAGGCTAAGCAAGCGGAGGGGGAGATTCAACGTCACATGCGGCGCATCACTGCCTTACGCGATATTAACACTGCCATTACCTCGTCTTTGGATCTGCACAATATCTTAGGCGTCCTGCTGGAAAAAATTGAGCTCTTTCTGCCCTATGCGACTGCCACGACCGTCAGGTTATTTGACGAAGAGAGCAGATTGCTCGAGCCCTTAGCCTCCAGGAACATCGATGAGCAGGAATGGAGGGCAGGACCGTGGAGGGGGGGACGTGGCATCCAAAGGCTTGTATTTGAATCCAAGGCCCCGCAGACAATCCGCAACGTCGAGACCGATCCGAGGATACAAAACCTTGAATTTTACCGCAAGCATAGGTTGATCTCCTATCTGGGAGTCCCGCTGATCGTCAAGGACAAGGTCCTGGGGGTTCTTTCACTTTACACTAAAGAGGAGCGCGAATTTACCCACGAGGAGATCGAGTTTCTCTCCACGCTTGCGGGCCAGGCAACCATCGCGATTTACAACTCCCGGCTCTACGAGGAGACGGAGCGCCGGAGGCGCGAAACGGAGGCGCTGGGCCGAGTGGCGCAATCCCTTACAGAGACCCTGGATATGATTGCCGTCGGAGAGCGGATTGTGATGAGCGTGCGGGATCTCTTTGGCATCAAGGCCGCCACGCTCAGGCTCCTCCAGCCCGACGGATCGTTGCGCACCCTCGCATCGAGCGGCGAGAGTTTTTCCCAAACGTCTGAGGGGGACGCCTTACCCGCCGGTGTGGGGCTCGCGAGCGTGGCGGTCGCTGGGGGGAGGCCGGTCTGGTCCGCGGACGTGTTGAACGAGCCCCGGATTCGTCTCACTGACCAGATGCGTGATTATCAACTCCGGTCCGGAGACCGCTCCATGATCGCCGTGCCGCTCCGGGCGCACGAGAAGATCATCGGCGCACTCGGGCTCGCTGACCGGACAGGGCGGACCTACCGCGACAGCGAAGTGGCACTGGTGCAAACGTTCGCGGATCAAGCGGCCCTGGCCCTGGAGAACGCCCGGCTTTATGGGGAGTCCCGGAAACGGGAGGAGATCCAGAATCTTCTAAAGGAACTCAGCCAGGATATCACGAGACTAGACATTGATAGCCTGATTAAGAAACTCACAGAAAAGGTGCGCCAGGTCTTTACAGTTGATATCTCCGACGTGAGGCTATTTGAGGGAGGCCAGTGGACCCTTAGAGGCGTCTCTGGCGTCAATCCCAATCTCATTCCTACCTCTCGAACCGGGACGGCTAGGGGCCATTCGGGCTGGATTATCAAGCATCGCAAGCCATTAGTCATACGTGACATTGCTCAAGAGCAAAATATCGTCTCCGGCGACACCATTAAGAGTCTTGGCGTCCACGGTTACGTCGCCGTTCCTCTCTTTTCGAGGGGCGGAGAAGTCATAGGCGTGCTCAGGGCTTTAACCTATCAGCCGAGAGATTTTATCCAGGAAGAGGTGGATCTCTTACAACAGATGGCCAATGGCGCCGCTATTGCCTTGGAAAATGCCCGGCTTTTGGAACAGACAAAAAAGCAGGCGCTTGAGTTGGAGGAGGCGAATAAGGCGCAGGCAGACTTCGCCGCGATGATTGCTCATGACCTGCGCTCTCCTCTCCTGAACGTCGTAGGCGCTGCGGGAATGATACAAGACGGCCTATTTGGACCCGTCAACGAGGAGCAGAAAAAATGGCTTGGCAAGATTGAGGCTAGCAGCCGTAATCTGGTGGATCTCGTCAGTAACTTCCTTGATCTCTCTAAGCTCGAGGCGGGATACATCGATTTGGTTAAGGAAGAAATCGATCTTAAGGAGCTGATTCGGGCCGGCATCGAAAATTATCTGACCCTGGCGCGGGAGAAAAAGATTTCGCTTAAAGATCAGGTGGATCTGTCGTTCAGGCGCATCCAGGCCGATCCGCGCCGGTT
This sequence comes from Deltaproteobacteria bacterium RIFCSPLOWO2_12_FULL_60_19, assembly GCA_001798595.1. Lineage (GTDB taxonomy): Bacteria > Desulfobacterota > Binatia > UBA9968 > UBA9968 > 2-12-FULL-60-19. The sequence continues at coordinate 12,894 of MGSS01000162.1, forward strand.
GGAGCAAGTATTCGCTAATCTCTTGAGCAACGCCCTCAAGTTCACTGAGGAGGGCGGCACGGTCGAAGTGGGGGCTAGCCAAGAAAGTGGCGCCGAGGTCAAGGCATGGGTGAAAGACAGTGGGGTGGGGATTCCCGCAGACGAGATCGCTAAACTGTTCCAGAAGTACCGCCAGACGACAAGTGGCAAGACCGCCAAACAGAAAGGAACGGGCCTTGGGTTAGTGATCTGCAAGGTAATCGTGGAGGCCCATGGCGGAAAGATCTGGGTCGAGAGCGAGGAGGGGAAGGGGGCTACCTTTACGTTCACGCTCCCGTGTGCGGACCAGAGCGCAGTAAGCGGCAGGCAGCAAGCGGTCAACAGCTGACATCGTTTTTCTTATCCGCCGACTGCACGCTGCCGACTGCCTACTGATTTAGACCGGCATCACGTCGTGTTTTTTTCTCGGCCGCTCTTCCTTTTTACCTCTAAGAATTTCCAAAGCCTGAATCAACCGTTTCCGCGTCTCCGCCGGCCGGACGACGGCGTGGGCGAACTGTTTGGCAAGCGCTTCGAACGGCCCGCTGAATCTCTCAGTATACTCCGCCAGCTTTTCCTTGCGCGTTTTCTCCGGATCGTCGGATTGTTCGATATCGCGGCGATAGAGCACATTGACGGCGCCCCCGCCGCCCATCACCGCCAGCTCGACTCCCGGCCAG